>NZ_LT629780.1:0-319105 GCF_900105885.1 Pseudomonas guangdongensis
GTCAGCGCATAGTCGACGCCATGCGCCAGTCCGGCGTGGATGATCGCCGCCTTGGACAGGTGCTGCAACGGCGCACGGATGCGGAAACCCTCGCCCTCGGTGCCCGCCCGGGTGGCCAGATTGGCCAGCCGCTCGAAGGCCTCGACGAACTCGGGGCGGCAGTCCGGATATCCCGAATAGTCCACCGCATTGACCCCGATGAAGATGTCGCCCGCCTGCAGCACTTCGGCCCAGCCGAGCGCCAGGGACAGGAACAGGGTGTTGCGCGCCGGCACATAGGTGACCGGGACGCCAGCGCCCGACGACTCGCCCTCCGGCACGGCGATACTGCTGTCGGTCAGCGCCGAGCCGCCGATGCCGTTGAGATCGATACCGACCACCTTGTGCTCCACCGCGCCAAGCTGGCACGCCACCCGTTCGGCGGCCTGCAGCTCGGCGCGATGACGCTGGCCGTAGTCGAAGCTCATGGTGTAGCAGGCGTAGCCTTCGGCGCGCGCCATGGCCAAGACGGTGGCCGAATCGAGCCCGCCGGAGAGCAGGATCACCGCTTTCTTCTCGCTCATGCTGTCCTCTCCTCAGTGACCGGGTTCGTCGTTCCACAGGTACTTGTGCAGCTGCAGCTGCATGCGCACCGGCAGGTTGTCGGCAACGATCCAGTCGGCCAGCGTGCGCGCATCCAGCTCCTTGTGGCTGGGCGACATCAGCACTTCGCCGGCGCGCGCATCGAGGCGGTACTCGATGATCTTGGAGACCGCCCAGTCGTAGTCCTCGCGCGAGCAGGCGACGAACTTGACCTGATCGTTGCGGGTCAGCTCGGCCATGTTCTCGTAGCGGTTGCGGCCGACCTCGGCGGAGCCCGGAGTCTTCAGGTCGACCACCCGACTGACGCGGACATCCACCGGTGCGATATCCAGCGCGCCGCTGGTCTCCAGCGACACCTCGTAGCCGGCATCGCACAGCGCCGTCAGCAGCGCGATGCAGTTGGGCTGGGCCAGCGGCTCGCCTCCGGTCACGCATACGTAGCGCGGCCGGTAACCGGCGACCTGGGCGAGAATCTCCTCGAGCGTCATGATCTCGCCCCCGCTGAAGGCGTAGGCGGTATCGCAGTACTGGCAGCGCAGCGGGCAACCGGTGAGACGCACGAACACGGTCGGCAGGCCGGCGCTGCGGGTCTCGCCCTGCAGCGAATAGAAGATTTCGGTGATGCGTAGTGTCTGGTTCATAAGCCCCGGGCGTGATGGCGAAACAGGCCATCCGCCTCCGTTGCAGAGGATGGAAAAGAACCGGCAAGTCTAACGAAAAAACCCGCGCCGGGCGCGGGTTCTGTCGATACGGCCAGGATCAGAGACGACCCAGCTCGCGCTGGGCCAGCTGGGCGGCCGAAGTGCCGGGATACTGGGCGACGACCTGCTGGAGAACGGCACGCGCCCTGTCGAGATTGCCGAGACGGCGCTCGACGTCGCCGAGCTTGTACAGCGAGTCGGCCACCTTCTGATGGTCCGGATACGCCTGACTGACACGGGCGAAGGCCTGGCCGGCGCCCTGCAGGTCGCCCTGCGCCAGCTTGACTTCGCCCAGCCAGTACTGCGCATTCGCCGAGTACTGGCTGCTGGGATACTTGCGCAGGAATGCGCTGAAGGCCTGGTCGGCCTTGGCGAAATCCTTCGCCTTGATCAGGTCGAAGGCCGCATCGTAGAACAGCTTCTCCTTGGCCGGATCGCCAGGAGTCGCACTGGCCGGCGGCATGGCCGCTGCCGGGGTACCGGCCTGGGCGGCCGGAGCGTTCGCCGCAGGCGCAACGGGAGCCGACGCCGGAGCCTGGGCCGCACCGGCCAGACGCCCGTCGAGATCCTGATAGCGCTCGAGGCTTTCCTGCTTGAGACGCTGGATTTCGTACTGCTGCTCTTCCAGGGTGCCGCGCAGGCGGGCAACCTCTTCCTGCAGCTGCTGCAGCTGCAGGAAGAGCTCGCCTTGAGCCGAGGTGGGCGTTGCCGCGCCACCGGCGTAAGCACCTCCCGCCGCACCATAGCCGGCAGGCGGAGCATAGCCGCCCTGGACATCAGTGACCGGCACCTGCTGGGCCCAGCACGCCAGCGGCGCGACCAGGGTCAGCAGGGCGAGAACGCGGGAGGACTTACGCATGACGGCTTACTTCCGCAGTTCGACGCGACGGTTCTGAGCCCAGGACTCTTCGCTGCTGCCCATGACCACCGGACGCTCTTCGCCGTAGGACACCAGCTCCAGCTGGGCCGGGGACACGCCCTGCAGCACCAGGTAACGCTGCACAGCCTTGGCGCGACGCTCGCCCAGTGCCATGTTGTACTCGCGGGTACCGCGCTCGTCGGCGTGGCCTTCCAGGACGACGCGAGCGCCGTTGGCCTGCAGGTCGCGAGCGTGGACGTCCAGAGCGCGCATGGCTTCCGGCTTCAGGTCGGAGCTGTCGTACTCGAAGTAGAAGGTGGTGATGGCACGCAGGGCGGCCTCTTCGCTGTTCAGGCTGCCGTCGACGGCACCGGCATTGGCGCCGTAGCCGGCGTTCGGGTCAACAGCACCCTCGCCCGAAGCGTCGCCGCCCTTGGAGGAACAGCCGACGGCGACAGCCATGGCCAGGGTCAGCGCAGCAAATTTGCCGAATTTCAGCATTTCCATCATGTAACTCCTAAAACCCCATTGGTGTTTTTTGATACAACAGTTGGCAACCGCGTCAGTTCAGGTAAGGGGACCAGGATGGCTCTCGGACTTCGCCTTGAGCGACAGGAAGCGGGAGCCTCACTCGGCCGTTGGTGGACACGAGCATCAAGACTCCCCTGCCCTGCTGGCGGGTGGCGTAGATTAGCATGGCCCCATTGGGCGCGACAGTGGGCGACTCGTCCAGACTGGTCTGCGCCGACAGCACTCGCAGGCTGCCGCGCACCAGATCCTGGGCCGCTACGCGGAACACGGTGAAGCCGTCCTGACGGTGGATCATCACCAGGGTCTTCTCATCCGCCGACAGCTTCGGGTTGGCGTTGTAGTTGCCGACGAAGGTCACCCGCTCGGCCGCCCCGGAATTGATGTTGGTCTTGTAGATCTGCGGCTTGCCGCCGCGATCGGAGGTGAAGTAGATGGTCTGGCCGTCCTTGCCCCAGAAGGGTTCGGTATCGATGGCCAGATGATTGGTGACCCGACGCACCTGGCGGCTGCCCATGTCCATCACGTAGATCTCCGGGTTGCCGTCGCGCGACAGCACGAAGGCCAGGCGGCTGCCGTCCGGCGACCAGGCCGGAGCGCCGTTGAGGCCCTCGAAGTTGGTGATCTGCTCGCGGCGGCCGGTGTCGATGTGCTGCACGAAGATCCGCGGGCGGCGCTGCTCGAAGGACACGTAGGCGATGCGCCGGCCATCCGGAGCGAAGCTCGGCGAGAGGATCGGCTCGCGCGACTGCAGCAGGGTCACCGCGCGGGCGCCGTCGTAGTCGGAGCGCTGCAGGGTGTAGCGGGTATTGTTGGCCGCGAAGCGCTCGGCGGTGACGTAGAGCAGCTTGGTGGAGAACGCCCCCTTGATGCCGGTGAGCTTCTCGAACGACTGGTCGGCGATGAAGTGCGCCATGTCGCGCAACTGCGCGGTGCTGCCGCCGACGCTGCCGGTGAGCATCTGCTGCTCGGTGGTGACGTTGAACAGGGCGTACTGGATCTGCAGGCCGGCGCCGCCAGCGACCACGTTGCCGACCAGCAGGTACTGGGCGCCGAGGGCCTTCCAGTCGCGGTAGATGACTTCGCTGGCCTGGCTCGGCTGGCTGATCATGTTCTGCGGCGGAATCGGCTCGAAATAGCCGGAATTGCGCAGGTCGTTGCCAATGATCTCGGCCATGTTCTCGGGCAGCACGGCGCCGCCCGGGCCGCCGAAGGGCACCACGGCAATCGGGATGGCACGGTCGGTGCCGCTGGAAATCACCAGCGGGTCGGCTGCCTTGGCCACGCCGGCGAGCAGCAGCAGGCCCAGCATGGCCAGGCGAATCAGGGTGTTCACAGGCTCAAGTCCTCCGGTTTGAAGATGACGCGACGCTGACGGTACATCCGGTCGAAGGTCGCACGGTCCAGTTGCTGCATTTCCGGGATACGGCCGACGTTGCGCACGGCGGCCGCAGCCGAATTGTCGAACGGCAGATCGCCGCTTGAGCGGGTCACGCTGGCATTGGTGATGGTGCCGTCGGGCAGCATCTGGATGGTGACCTCCACGCTCATGCCGTTGCGCGCCGAGGGCGGCCGGCGCCACTGCTGGCTGACCAGCATGATGATCAGGTCGTCCAGATTGCCGGCGACCTGATCACCGACCGTGTCGGCCAGCGCCTGCTGGCGCTCGACGCTGTCGGAGAGCAGCTCGGCCAGCGCGGCGGCCTTCTTGTCTTCCTCGGCCTTGCGCGCCCGCGATGCCGCCTCGGCGGCCGCTTTCTTCTTGGCGTCCTCGGCAGCCTTCTTCCTGGCAGCCTCCTCGGCGGCTTTCTTTTTCGCCGCTTCTTCGGCGGCCTTTTTCTTCGCGGCTTCGTCGGCGGCCTTCTTCTTGGCAGCCTCTTCGGCAGCTTTCTTCTTCGCTGCCTCCTCGGCCGCCTTCTTCTTGGCGATCTCGGCCTGCTGCTTCTGCTCGGCGGCTTTCTTCTCCGCCTCGGCCTTGGCTTTCGCCGCCGCGGCCTCACGCTGCTTCTGCGCCTCGGCGGCCTTGGCCTGCGCCGCCTTGGCCGCTTCGGCCTGCTTCTGCTCGGCCGCCTTGGCCGCCGCGGCCTGGCGCTGCTGCTCGATCTTGCGCTGCTCAAGCTGCTCGGTCTCGTACTGCGGAGCGGCCGTGCGCTGGGATTCGCCGGCGATCTTCTGGTTGGTCTGTACCGTGGCCTGGCTCTGCGACTTGAGCTGGTACAGGGTCGCCTGCACCACCGGCCGCGACGGCGGCAGCTCGGGCGTCATCGCAAAGCTGACGAACAGCGTGGCGAAGATCAGCGCATGCAGGCCGACCGCCCAGATGGTCGGCCAGAAATAGCTTTCCGAGGACGAACGCTCGTGCTGTTGCATCAGGGCGCCTCGGTAATCAGCCCGACGTTGCCGACGCCGGCCTGCTGCAGGCCGCCCATCGCCGCCATCACCGAGCCGTAGTCGACCGCCTTGTCGCCGCGCACGAACACCTGCACCTGCTTACCCTGGCTGCGGTTCTGGTTCATGATCGCGGTGACCGCGCGGGTCATCTGTTCCAGGGTCAGCGCGGTGTCCTGCACGGTATCGGTGTCGACCTCGCTGCCCATGTTCCAGTAGTAGGTCTTGTCCGCCTTGATGGAAATGGTCAGCACCTGGGCGTTATTGTCCTGCGGCAGCGCTTCGCTGCTCACCTTGGGCAGATCGACCTTGACCCCCTGGTTGAGCATCGGCGCGGTCACCATGAAGATCACCAGCAGCACCAGCATGACGTCGATGTAGGGCACGACGTTCATCTCGGCGACCGGCTTGCGTCTGTTACGAATTCTGGCCATGTCTTAATCGAACCTGTCGGAAAACCTGGTCCGCCAGTCTCCCGATCCGGCACGGACGGGAGACTGGCGGGACGGCATCAATCGTCGCTGGTGTGCACCTTGCGGTGCAGGATGGCCTGGAATTCGTCGGCGAAGGTGTAGTAGCGGCCGATCAGCATCTCGCCGCGGGCCGAGAAGCGGTTGTAGGCGATCACCGCCGGGATGGCGGCGAACAGGCCGATGGCGGTGGCGATCAGCGCCTCGGCGATACCCGGCGCCACGGTCGCCAGGGTCGCCTGCTGGACCTGGGCCAGGCCGCGGAACGAGTTCATGATCCCCCAGACGGTGCCGAACAGGCCGATGTACGGGCTGGTGGAGCCGACGGTGGCAAGGAACGGCAGGCTCTGTTCGAGCTTTTCTTCCTCGCGGGAGATGGCCACGCGCATGGCGCGGTTGACGCCGTCCATCACCGCGTCCGGATCGACGCCCGGCTGCTGGCGCAGGCGGGAGAACTCCTTGAAGCCGGCACGGAAGATCTGCTCGGGACCGGAATCGGGGTCCGGGTTGCTGCCGGCCTGGCGGTACAGCTTGGACAGGTCGATGCCCGACCAGAAGCGCTCCTCGAAATTGTCCAGCCCCTTCTTCGCGGCGCGCAGCAGGTTGCTGCGCTGGAAGATCATGATCCACGAGGTGACCGAGGCGGCCACCAGAATCAGCATCACCAGTTGCACCACGACACTGGCATTGCTGATCAGGCTCCACATCGACATATGGTCAACGGCAACGGCGTTGGCTTCCACGCTTACTCTCCTGCAGGAAATAGTCCCGCGCCGGCGATGGCCGAACGCAGCGCATCGGGAATGGCCCGGGGTTTGAAACTGTCGGCGCGCACACAGGCCACCGTGACCCATCCCTCACAGAGCAGTGCCGCGTCGCCCTGCCGGCGCACCTGCTGATGCAGGCGCAGACTGGCACGGTTCGCCTGGCGAACCTCGACGCTCACCGTCAACGCGTCGTCCAGTCGCGCCGGAGCCAGATAGCGGGCCTCGACCGAATGCACGACAAACAGCAGGCCCTCCACCGCCAGCTGCGACTGGGCGAAGCCCAGTGCACGCAACCATTCGGTGCGAGCCCGCTCCATGAACTTGAGATAGTTGACGTAATAGACGACGCCGCCGGCGTCGGTGTCCTCGTAGTAGACCCGACAGGGATGGCTGAACGGCTGGCTCTCGTGTTGCGCGCGCATACTCTAGTCTTGGCTCCTCGGCTTGCCAACGGGCCTGGCAAGTATTTTTTGTGTCACTCGTCGAACGCCGGCGGACCGCTCTGCAACGCCTCGCCGAGGCGCCCCGGCACGTTCAGGCCGAAATGCAGGTAGGCATGCCGGGTCACCACCCGTCCGCGCGGGGTGCGCATGATGTAGCCCTGCTGGATCAGGTAGGGTTCGAGCACGTCCTCGATGGTGTGGCGCTCCTCGCCGATCGCCGCCGACAGGTTGTCGATGCCCACCGGCCCGCCGTCGAACTTGTCGATCATGGTCAGCAGCAGGCGGCGGTCCTGGTGATCGAAGCCGTGGGCGTCGATGTCCAGCATGTCCAGCGCGCGGTCGGCGATCTCGCGGCTGATCTGCCCCTGGCCGCGCACCTCGGCATAGTCGCGCACCCGGCGCAGCAGGCGGTTGGCGATGCGCGGCGTGCCGCGCGCACGGCGGGCGATCTCGAAGGAACCGGCGGCATCCACGGGCAGGCCGAGGATCGCCGCCGAACGCCCGACGATGGTCGCCAGGTCGTCGACGCTGTAGAACTCCAGACGCTGGATGATGCCGAAGCGGTCACGCAGCGGGTTGGTCAGCATCCCGGCGCGGGTGGTGGCGCCGATCAGGGTGAAGGGCGGCAGGTCGAGCTTGATCGAACGCGCCGCCGGCCCCTCGCCGATCATGATGTCCAGCTGGTAGTCCTCCATCGCCGGATAGAGCACTTCCTCGACCACCGGCGACAGGCGATGGATCTCGTCGACGAACAGCACGTCGCCCGGCTCCAGGTTGGTGAGCAGCGCGGCCAGATCGCCCGGACGCTCCAGCACCGGCCCCGAGGTACTCTTGATCGACACGCCCATCTCCTGGGCGATGATGTTGGCCAGGGTGGTCTTGCCCAGCCCCGGCGGGCCGAAGATCAATGTGTGGTCGAGCGCCTCGCTGCGCCCGCGCGCGGCCTGGATGAACAGCTCCATCTGCTCGCGCACCACCGGCTGGCCGATGTATTCGGCCAGCTTCAGCGGGCGGATGGCCCGGTCCTGCTGCTCCTCGCGCTCGCGCGGCGTGGCGGCGACCAGGCGGTCGGCTTCAATCATGGACGTTCACCACAGGCTCAGGCCATGCCCTTGAGGGCACGGCGGATCAGTTCTTCGCTGGACAGACCGTCCTCCAGCACCAGGGCCACGGCCCGGCTGGCCTCCGCCGGCTTGAAGCCGAGCGCCACCAGGGCGCTGACCGCGTCGCTCTCGGCGCTTGAGACCGTGGCCACCCGCAGCGGTTCCTGGGCCGGCAGCGGTAGCGACGAAAGACCGTCCCAGGCCTTGAAGCGGTCCTTGAGCTCGACCAGCAGGCGCTCGGCGGTCTTCTTGCCGACCCCCGGCACCCGGGTCAGCGCCTTGATGTCCTCGTTCTGCACGCAGCGCACCAGCTCGTCCACCTCCAGCGCCGACATCAGCGCCAGCGCCAGCTTGGGGCCGACGCCGTTGAGGCGGATCAGCTCGCGGAACAGCTCGCGCTCGCGCTTCTCGGCGAAGCCGTAGAGCAGGTGGGCGTCCTCGCGCACCACCAGATGGGTGTGCAGGGTCACCGCCTCGCCGAGCGCCGGCAGACGGTAGAGGCTGCTCAGCGGCATCTCCAGTTCATAGCCGACGCCACCGACGTCGACCAGCAGGTGCGGCGGCTGCTTTTCCGCCAGGGTGCCACGCAGGCGTCCGATCATGCTGTGCTGTCCTTGAAGTCAGAAACGCAGTCGCCCACCGCGCCGGCGCGCGGTGGCCAGCCCGTGGGGAATCAGGCTCTGCCGATGATGGGCGTGACACAGGGCGATGGCCAGGGCGTCGGAGGCATCGATCTGCGGCTTCTGCACCAGCTTGAGCAGGTGCATGACCATCAGCTGCACCTGCTCCTTGGCGGCGCCGCCGCTGCCGGCGATGGCCTGCTTGACCTGGCTGGCGGTGTACTCGTCGACCGACAGCCCCTCCTCCACCGCGGCGACGATCGCCGCGCCGCGCGCCTGGCCGAGCTTGAGCGCCGAATCGGCGTTGCGCGACATGAACACCTGCTCGATGCCCATCATCACCGGGCCGTGCAGGCGGATCACCTCGCGCACCCCGCGGTAGACCTTCTGCAGCCGCTCGGGCAGCGGCCCGTCGCCGGTGCGGATGCAGCCGGAGGCGACGTATTCGCAGCCGCGCCCGGTGTCGCGCACCACGCCGTAGCCGGTAATACGCGAGCCGGGGTCGATGCCGAGGATCAGGGTCATGCCACGCCCATACTGTTCATTTATCCAGAGCGGCGAGTATACGGGGGCGCCGGGGGCACGTCACGCACCCCCGGAAACGCGCGGGCCGGCCGCAGGACACCCCGCGACCGGCCCGTTCCACAGCGAGCAGGCTCGGACCGTCAGCCCAGCTGCTCCATGATCTCGTCGGGGATCTCGGCGTTGTGGTAGACGTTCTGCACGTCGTCGAGGTCTTCCAGCATGTCGATCAGCTTGAGCACCTTCTGCGCAGTTTCCAAGTCGGCGACCGGCGCGCTGATCGACGGGATCATCGCCACCTCGGCCTCGTCGCCCTTGAAGCCGGCGGCGGCCAGCGCCTCGTTGACCGCGTGGAAGTCGGCGAAGCTGGTGAACACGTCGACCGAGCCGTCGTCGTTGGTGACGATGTCGTCGGCGCCGGCCTCCATCGCCGCCTCCATCAGCGCGTCCTCGTCGACGCCCGGAGCGAAGCTGATCTGCCCCTTGCGGTCGAACATGTAGGCCACCGAGCCGTCGGTGCCGAGGTTGCCGCCGCACTTGCTGAAGGCGTGGCGCACTTCGGCGGCGGTGCGGTTGCGGTTGTCGGTCATCGCCTCGACGATGATCGCCACGCCGCTCGGCGCATAGCCCTCGTAGCTCAGTTCGGTCATGTTGTCGGCTTCGTTGGAGCCGGCACCGCGGGCGATGGCGCGATCGATGGTGTCGCGGGTCATGTTGGCGGTCAGCGCCTTGTCCACCGCCAGACGCAGGCGCGGGTTGTCCGCCGGCACGCCGCCGCCGTGCTTGGCCGCGACGGTCAGCTCACGAATCAGCTTGGTGAAGATCTTGCCGCGCTTGGCGTCCTGGCGCTCCTTGCGGTGCTTGATGTTGGCCCATTTGGAATGACCTGCCATGACTCTCTCCGTCGTGTTTCTGGTGATTCTTGTGCTTTTGCCGCCCCATAACTGAAGGAGCCTGGCATAACCAGGCTCCTGTGGGTCGGCTTATTCGGCCTTGGGTTGCTCGCGCAGGCGAATGTTCAGCTCGCGCAGCTGCTTGGCGTCGACAACGCCCGGCGCCTGGGTCATCACGCAGGCGGCGCTCTGGGTTTTCGGGAAGGCGATCACTTCGCGGATCGAGCTGGCGCCGGTCATCAGCATCACCAGACGGTCCAGGCCGAAGGCCAGGCCACCGTGCGGCGGCGCACCGAACTTCAGGGCGTCGAGCAGGAAGCCGAACTTCTCCTGCTGCTCTTCCTCGCTGATGCCGAGCACGCGGAACACCGCCTGCTGCATTTCCTTGCTGTGGATGCGGATCGAACCGCCGCCCAGCTCGGTGCCGTTGAGCACCATGTCGTAGGCGCGCGACAGCGCGGCGGCCGGGTTGGCCTCCAGCTCCTCCGGGCTGCACTTGGGCGCGGTGAACGGGTGGTGCATGGCGGTCAGGCTGCCGTCGTCGTTTTCCTCGAACATCGGGAAGTCGACCACCCACAGCGGGGCCCATTCGCAGGTCAGCAGGTTGAGGTCGTGACCGAGCTTGACGCGCAGGGCGCCGAGCGCCTCGGAAACGATCTTGGCCTTGTCGGCGCCGAAGAACACGATGTCGCCATCGACCGCACCGACGCGATCGAGGATCACGTTGATGTTGTCCAGCGGGATGTTCTTGACGATCGGCGACTGCAGGCCCTCGACGCCGGCGGCACGCTCATTGACCTTGATGTAGGCCAGGCCCTTGGCACCATAGATGCCGACGAACTTGGTGTAGTCGTCGATCTGCTTGCGCGGCATGCTCGCGCCGCCCGGTACGCGCAGGGCGGTGACGCGGCACTTGGGATCGTTGGCCGGGCCGGCGAACACCTTGAACTCGACGTCCTTGAGCTGGTCCTCGACGTCGACCAGCTCCAGCGGGATGCGCAGGTCAGGCTTGTCCGAGCCGTAGCGGCGCATGGCCTCGGCCAGGGTCATGTGCGGAAGCGTACCGAACTCGACGTCCAGCACTTCCTTGAACAGGTTGCGCACCATGGTCTCGGTCAGGCCCATGATGTCGGCTTCGTCGAGGAAGCTGGTCTCGAGGTCGATCTGGGTGAATTCCGGCTGGCGGTCGGCGCGCAGGTCCTCGTCGCGGAAGCACTTGGCGATCTGGTAGTAGCGGTCGAAGCCGGCGACCATCAACAGCTGCTTGAACAGCTGCGGCGACTGCGGCAGGGCGAAGAAGCTGCCGGCGTGGGTGCGGCTCGGCACCAGGTAGTCGCGCGCGCCTTCCGGGGTGGCGCGGGTGAGGATCGGCGTCTCGACGTCGAGGAAGCCGTTGTCGTCCAGGTAACGGCGGATGCTGCTGGTGATGCGCGAGCGCAGCTTGAGCTTCTCGGCCATCTCCGGGCGGCGCAGGTCGATGAAGCGGTAGCGCAGGCGGGTTTCCTCGCCGACGTCGGTGTACTCGTTGAGCGGGAACGGCGGGGTCTCGGCCTCGTTGAGCACTTCCAGCTCGTAGCCGAGCACCTCGATGGCGCCGCTGGCCATGTTGGCGTTGCGCGCGCCTTCGGGGCGCAGGCGCACCTTGCCGACGATCTTCACCACGTACTCGCTGCGCACGCGGTCGGCCTTGGCGAAGGTCTCGGCGCGATCCGGATCGAACACCACCTGGGCCAGACCTTCACGGTCGCGGATGTCGAGGAAGATCACCCCGCCGTGGTCGCGACGGCGATGGACCCAGCCGCACAGGGTGACTTCCTGGCCGTCCAGGCTTTCGTTGAGTTGGCCGCAATAGTGGCTGCGCATCATGGTCGGTTCGCTTCTCAAGAGTCGGTCGTGGGTTGCGCGGGGCGGGCTGCGTGCTCGTTGCCCGAGCGCTGCCGCCACGGCCGCCGCCG
Organism: Pseudomonas guangdongensis; assembly: GCF_900105885.1. Lineage (NCBI taxonomy): Bacteria > Pseudomonadati > Pseudomonadota > Gammaproteobacteria > Pseudomonadales > Pseudomonadaceae > Geopseudomonas > Geopseudomonas guangdongensis. Next base: position 11,832 of record NZ_LT629780.1, read on the forward strand.
CGCCACAGGCGGGTGCGCGACGACAGTCCGTGCATCGTAAAGGGCGGCGATTATAGCCTGAAAAATCCGCCCGGCGCAGCGTGGCCCCGGGCGCCACGGCGACCGCGCGCCGGCCACCATCGTCGTCCCCGGGCGCCTGGCGCTCATGTTAGGCTCTGGGTCATCGAGGTCAGACTGCACAGCAAAAGGAGAACCCCATGCAGATCGATATCGGCATCACCGAACAGGACCGCGCCGCCATCGCCGAAGGCCTGTCGCGCCTGCTGGCCGACACCTACACCCTGTACCTGAAGACCCACAACTTCCACTGGAACGTCACCGGGCCGATGTTCAACACCCTGCACCTGATGTTCGAGGCGCAGTACAACGAGCTGGCCCTGGCGGTCGACCTGATCGCCGAGCGCATCCGCGCCCTGGGCTTCCCGGCGCCGGGCACCTACGCCGCCTACGCGCGCCTGTCCTCGATCAAGGAAGAGGAAGGCGTGCCCAGCGCCCAGGAGATGATCACGCTGCTGGTTCAGGGGCAGGAAGCGGTGGTGCGCACCGCACGCGGCATCTTCCCGCTGGTCGACAAGGTCAGCGACGAGCCGACCGCCGACCTGCTGACCCAGCGCATGCAGGTCCACGAGAAGACCGCCTGGATGCTGCGCAGCCTGCTGGAAGGCTGATCCCCGCGGGCCGGCACCTGCACTGCCGGCCCCGCCCGCCTCGCTCGCCATTTTCTGCAACAGCGCGCAATTGAGACACCGCCCTCTTTACGGTTAAATACCGCCCGCGTCGTCGCCCCGCCTTCCGCCTGCATACCGCCGGGTGCGACCCGCCGTCCGGCTCGATCCGTACGCCATGGCGTATCCCCTGCTTGCCCCCTTCGCCTGCCGTCATGCCCGGACGCTATCCGTGTCTTTTTTGTCATCAAGGTGAGTTCATTGAGCATTCTCAAACCCCTTCATCTGCTCGGCGGTGCGGCTGCCCTGCTGCTGTCCTTCGTCCCCAGCCTGCGCGGCGAGGCGCTGCCCTGGCTGCAGCAGCCGGCGGCCCTGCACCTGGCCTTCATCGGCGTGGCCAACCTGCTGGTCGCCCCCTTCGCCGCCACCCGGCGCGCGCGCCTGCAGCCCTGGGCCAGCGCCCTGCTGATCCTCGCCGCGCTGATCCAGGCCGCCAGCCTGCTGCTGCCGCTGGAGCAGGTGGCCGGCCTGCCGGCGGTGCTGGCCAGCCTCGGCGCCCTGGCGCTGGCCAGCCTGCTGCAACTGCTGCCCAGCCTGCCCCTTGAGCCCGCCGCCCAGAGCCAGCCGCAGCCGGCGCCGCGCGCCGCGCACAAGCCGGTCGCCAGCCCCCGGCCGGCCGCGCCGCGCGCCGCCGGCAACGCCGTGCGGGAAACCGGCACGGTGAAGTGGTTCAACACCTCGAAGGGCTTCGGCTTCATCTCCCGCGACGACGGCGAAGACATCTTCGTCCACTTCCGCGCCATCCGCGGCGAGGGGCATCGCGTACTGGTCGAGGGGCAGCGGGTGGAGTTCAGCGTGGTGATGCGCGACAAGGGGCTGCAGGCCGAGGACGTCACCGACGAGAATCCCGACTGGCGCTGAAGCCGGCCCGGAAACGACGACCCCGCCATCCGGCGGGGTCGTCGTTTCTGCGCAAGGCTCAGTAGTGCGGCGGCGGCGCCTCGTCGTCGGCGTTGCCGACCTGCTCGACCAGTTCGGCCTGCCGCGAGGCCAGCACCTCGATCTGCCGCTGCAGACGCTCGATCAGCCGGCTCTGCACCAGCAGCTCGTCGCTCAGCTGTTGCAGGGCATCGTCCTGAAAGGCCAGGCGGGTTTCCAGTTCGGTGACGCGCAGTTCCAGGCTCATACCGGCTCCGCCGCGAAACGGAAGTCCTCGGAGGTCAGCACCAGCCGCAGCTTGGCGCGCAGTTCGCTGAGCAGATCCTCGGTGTAGGGCTGCGCCGGATGCCGGCCCCATACCGGCGCAGGCCAGGAGGCATCGTTGCGGCGCCGCGCGACCACATGCATGTGCAGCTGGGCGACCACGTTGCCGAGGGTGGCGATGTTCATCTTGTCGGCCTTGAAGGTGTCCTTGATGACTTCGGCCAGCAGGCTGGTCTCGCGCAGCAGCGAGCGCTGGTCGGCCGCGTCGAGCTGGAACAGCTCGCTGACCTCCTCGCGGCGCGGCACCAGGATGAACCAGGGATAGTTGGCGTCGTTCATCAGCAACAGCCGGCACAGCGGGAAATCGCCGATGTGCAGGGTGTCCTGGGCAAGACGGGGATCGAGGACGAACATGGCGGCAGCTCCTTCGACAAAGACAGTGGGCATCCGGTTACCCGGAGCTTGGTACAGGTCGCTCAGTTTGCCACAGCCTGACGCCCGACTGGCCGACGGGCGGCGCGCGGCAGCCAGACCTCGACCGCCAGACCGCCCAGCGGCGAGTCGTCCAGGCGGATCTCGCCGCCGTGCAGCTCGACGATGCGCTGCACGATGGACAGCCCCAGCCCGGCACCCGGCCCGCCGCCCTGGCGGTAGAAGCGGCGGAACAGCGGCTCGCGCTGCTCGACCGGCACCCCCGGGCCGCTGTCGGCCACCGTCAGGCCGACGCGCTGCGCCTCGGCCTGCAGGCGGACGCGGATGCAGCCGCCCGCCGGGGTGTACTGCACGGCGTTGCCCACCAGGTTCTGCAACAGCGTGCCGAGGCTCGGCGCGTCGGCCTGCAGGCGGTAGTCCGCGCCCTCGTCGACCTCCAGGCTCAGCTCCTGGCCGCGCGCCAGCGCCAGCGGAATCAGCTCGGCCAGCTCGCCGCGCAGCCAGGGCAGCAGGTCCAGCTCGCCCGGCGCGCCCAGCCCGCCCTCGGGCTCCAGACGCGCTAGGGTGAGCAGCTGGGTGACCACCCGCGTGGCCCGCTCAACCCCACCGACCAGTTGGCGCAGCGCCGCCTCGCGGTCGGCGGGATCGGGCGCTTCCAGGGCGTTCTCGGCGTGGATGCGCAGCACCGCCAGCGGCGTGCGCAGCTCATGGGCGGCGTCGGCGAGGAAGCGTCGTTCGCGCTCCAGCAACTGGGTGACCTGCAGCAGCAAGCGATTGAGTGCGGCGACCATCGGCTCCAGCTCCTGGGGCAGCGGCGCCAGGGTCAGCGGCGCGAGATTCTCCGCATCGCGTGCCTTGATCGACTGCGCCATGCGCCGCAACGGGCGCAAGCCCAGGCCGATCGCCGACCAGACCAGCAGGGCCAGCAGCGGCAGGCCGATCAGATCGGGCAGCAGGCTGCGCAGGGTGATCTTGCCGACCAGCTCGCCGCGCACGTCCTCGCGCTCGGCGACCAGCACCCAGAGGTCGTCGTGGCGGTCGTGGAGCATGAACAGCCGCCAGTGGCGACCCTCCAGCGGCGCCGTGTGATAGCCGGCCAGGTAAGGACCGAGGGCAGCCAGCGACTCGCCCTCGGCGTGGGCGTGGCCCTGCTCGCCGCGGTGGAAATCCAGCACCAGCTGGGCGAGCACCCCGACCGGCGCGCTGGCCGATTTCAGCAGGCTGCGTCCCTGGGCATCGAACACCACGAAACCCAACTTGCTCTCGTACTTGTGGCCCAGCGGCCGGCCTTCGTCCGGCGCCGCGTACTGCACCGCCAGGGCGTCGTCGAGCGACTGCTGCAGCGCCTGGAGCGCGGGCGCCGGCATGTCGCCGCCGACCATCCCGGCCAGCAGCCGCGCGGTCTGCGCCAGCTGGGCATCAAACAGTTCCTCGATCTCGTGCTGGGCATCGCGGTAGCTGAGCCAGGAGATCACCGTCAGCGCCAGGCACAGCACGCCGAGCACCAGCGCCAGGGTGCGCGCGCGGATCGAGCGCAGCCTCATGCCTTGTCCACCAGGTAGCCGACCCCGCGCACGGTGCGGATCAGCTCGGGAAACAGCTTCTTGCGCAGGTGATGCACATGGACTTCGAGGGCGTTGCTCTCCACCTCCTCGTCCCAGCCGTAGAGCACCTGCTGCAGCCGGTCGCGGGTCAGCACACGTCCGGGCTGGGCGAGCAGCTCGTGGAGCAGCAGGAACTCCTTGCGCGCCAGGTTGACCGGCGCGCCGCGGAAGGTCACCTGCTGGCTTTCCGGCTCCAGGCGGATGCCGCGGTACTCCAGCGCCGGCTGCGCGCGGCCGAAGCTGCGCCGCAGCAGGGCGCGCAGGCGCGCCTTGAGCTCGGCGACGTCGAAGGGCTTGACCAGGTAGTCATCGGCGCCGGCGTCCAGCCCGGCGATGCGGTCGGCGGTGGCGTCGCGGGCGGTGAGCACCAGCACCGGCAGCGGGTTGTCGGCGCGGCGCAGGCGGCGCAGCACCTCCAGACCGTCCATGCGCGGCAGACCGAGGTCCAGCACGCACAGGTCGAAACTCTCGTGGCTCAGCGCATGCAGCGCGCTGGCGCCGTCCTGCAGCCAGTCCACCGTGTAGCCCTCGGGCTTGAGCGCGGTGCGAATGCCCTCGCCCAGCGCCGGATCGTCCTCCACCAGGAGAATCCGCATCCCCACCTCCTCTCGTCACGCCGATGAAAAAAACGCCGGGCGGCGGCGACTCCCCAGCGCCACCACCCGGCGTCAAGATACCTCAACCGTGCCCGCGCGCCGGCGGTTTCAGCGGCGCGCGGCGCGCACCTGATCGAGCAGCGCCTCGGCCTCGCGGCGGCGCCCGGCGTCGGCCAGCTCGCGGCCCGGACGCGGCGGCGCGGCCAGCGCCTTCTGCAGGGCCTGCTCGGCCTCGGCGTAGCGTTTCTCGCGCCAGAGGAAATCGCCATAGAAGTAGTTGGGGTCGATGCCGGCGGGATTGAGCGCCAGCGCCTGCTGGAGCAGCCGCTCGGCCTCGGCGTCGTCGCCGAAACCCAGCGGCCAGCCCGGCACTTGGTAGTAGAGCGAACCGAGGCTGGTGTAGGCGGAGCCGTCGAGGACCTGGGGATCGAGGGCGATGGCCTGCTCGAACAGGCCGCGCGCCTGCTTGACCAGCTCCAGCGCGCCCAGTCCGCCCTTGGCGCCGGCCCAGGTGCTGAGGACGATGCCGCGCCAGACCAGCAGCTCGGCGGCCTGCGGCTCGGCCTTGACGGCCGCCTCCGCCTCGCCGGCCAGGCTGGCGAAGGCCGCCTCGCGCTGGGGTTCGGGCAGCTGGTAGTTGATCTGTGCCCAGCGCCCCTGCAGGTGTTGCAGGCGCTGCGCGCCGGCATCGGTCAGGGCGAAGCTCGGCAGGCTGGCCAGCAAGGCGGCGCCACACAGCAGGCGGCGCAGAACGGTGGTGTTCATCGGTTGACTCCGTGGCGAAAGGTTCAGGACTTGCCGCGCGCGAAGCGCTGGATGATCGGCAGCTGCTTGCGCAGCGCCTGGTCCACCAGCCGCGGCAGCAACTGGTTGAGATAGACGAAGAATTTTTCCGGCCAGCCCAGGTACAGCTCCTCGCGCTCGCGGCGGATCGCGGCGATCAGCGCCTCGGCGACCCAGCCCGGATCGTCCATGCCGACCTTCAGCGCCGCGTTCATCGCCACCACGTGTTCGCCGTTCATGCCGGTGCGGGTGGCACGCGGGGCGATGTACAGCACCTTGATGCGCGTGTCGGCCAGCTCGCGGCGCAGCGCCTCGGAGAACCCGCGCAGGGCGAACTTGCTGGCGCAGTAGGCGGCGAAGCCCGGGTAGCCGATGGAGCCGAAGGTCGAGCCGAGATTGACCAGCAGGGCGCGCGGCTCCTGGCGCAGCAGCGGCAGCAGGCGCTGGGTGAGCTGCAGGGTGGCGGTGACGTTGAGTGCGACCAGCGCCGCCAGTGCCTCCTCGTCGTGCTGTTCGAGCAGGCTGAAATGGTTGATGCCGGCGGCGTTGATCAGCAGGTTGATCCCGCCGAAGCGCCGCGCCGCCTGCACCACCCGCTCGCGGCCCTCGCGGCTGGCGATGTCGGCGCAGACCGCCTCGGCCCGCTCGCCGCACTCCGCCAGCAGTGCCTCAAGGCGCGGCGCCTGGCGACCGACCAGCAGCACCCGCGCACCGCCGGTGCACAGCCGCAGGGCCAGCTCGCGGCCGATGCCGCCGGTAGCGCCGGTGAGCAGCACGCGACAGTCAGGCAGTTGCATGGCGGCTCTCCTGCGCCGCGCCCAGCGGCAGGCTGCGGAACATGTCGCCATACAGGCGGTAGACCACCCGTGCGGTATGCACCACCGCGGCCTGATCGTCGGCATCCTCCAGGCGGTTCATCAGGCCCTTGAACAGCTCGATGTGCTCCAGGTCCAGGCTGCCGTGGGAGGTGAGGTAGCTGAAGGCCTGCGCCGGCAGATCGAGGCTGTCCCTGATCCGCCCGGCGGCCTGGGTGGCCAGGGCGATGCTGGTGCCCTCCAGCACGTTGACCATGCCGAAGAAGCTCACCGGGTTGGCGCGGGCGATGCGGTCGTAGACGTAGCCGACCATCAGCTCGGTGGGCAGGTTGGGGGTGCCGTTGCGCACCGCCTCGGCATCGCCGCCGCAGGCGCGGATGTCGTTGAGGATCCACTCCTGATGGCCGTACTCCTCCTCGATGTACTCGGCGATGGCGCCGCGCAGCCATTCCAGGCGCTCGGGCAGTCGCGCCCCGCAGGCCATCAGCAGCGGCACGGTATGCTTGACGTGGTGGTAGGCCTGGGCGAGGAACGCCAGGTAGCTGTCCAGGCCGACCTCGCCGCGCAGCGCCCGGCCGATGATCGGGGCGGCGAGCAGGTAGTCGCGCTCGGCCTGGGTCTGTTCTTGCAGGGTTGCGTAGAAGTGCATAGCGAACTCCTCAGGAAAGTGCGGCGGCCATCGTCTCGATGGCGCCTCGGTAATGCTCGACCAGGGCAGCGCGGCGCAGCCGGCCGTTGGCGGTGGCCAGGCCGTTGGCCTCGCCGAACGGCTGCGCGGCGCGCAACCAGCGGTGGACACGGGCGTAATCGGGCAGGCCGGCGTTGACCGCATCGACCGCCTCCTGCAGTTGCGCATCGCCGAGCGTGGCGCTGCGCGGCACCAGCACCGCAAGGTTCTCGGCCAGCGCCTCGCCGTACAGCCAGGCCTGGGCGATGGGCGCCTGCTGGACCAGCTCGGCCTCCACCCACTCGGGATTGACGTTACGGCCGAAGGCGGTGACGAACTGGTGCTTCTTGCGCCCGTGCAGGACCAGGAAACCGTCGTCCCAGTGCCCCAGGTCGCCGCTGGCCAGCCAGGCGTCGCCCATCGGCGGCTCGCCCAGGTAGCCGAGGAAGGTGGCGCCGCGCACCAGCACCTCGCCGTCGTCGGCCAGGCGCACCTCGACATGCCCCAGCGGCCGGCCGACGCTACCGATGCGCCGCGCGCCGGGGGTGTTCAGGCACACCACCGAGGCGCACTCGGACAGTCCGTAGCCTTCGTAGACCGGCAGCCCCAGCGCCTCGGCGCGTTCCAGTAGTTGCGGCGCGACCCGGCCGCCGCCGACCGCGACGAAGCGCAGCGAGTCCGGCAGCGGCGCGCCCTGCTCGACCGCCGTCACCAGCGCCAGCAGCAGCTGCGGCAGCAGGATCAGGCTGTGCGGACGCAGACGCTCCAGCTCGGCGAACAGCGCCTGCGCAGCGAAGCGGCTGGCGCCCTGCATGCCGACCCGGGCCTGCGGCGGCAGATACACGCAGGCACCGGCCAGCAGCGGTGCGTAGGTGCCGGCCAGGTTCTCCAGCAGCACGGCCAGCGGCAGCACACACAAGTGGCGCTCGACGGCGCACTCGGCACTGATCTGGTGCAGGCTGTCGGCGACCGCCAGCATCGCCGCGGCGGACAGACAGACGCCCTTGGGCTGACCGGTGGTGCCCGAGGTGAAGGTGATTTTCGCCGTCCCATCGGGCAGCGCCGCCGGCGCGGCGACCGCGCGCTGCAGCAATGCGCCGCGCGCGACGAACTCCAGCGCGACGAAGGCGTGGGGCTGGGCGCCGACCAGGGTGTCGACGCCGGCGCTGTCCAGCACATGGCGCTGCTGGCTGGGTGAGAAGAAGCCCGGCAGCGGCACGCAGACCACGCCGCAGAACAGCGCGGCCAGATCCCAGAACAGCCATTCCGGGCCGTTGTCCAGGGCAATCGCCAGACGCGCCGCACGCACCGCACGCAGTTGCCCGCAGCGCTCCTCGACTTCCGCCAGCAACTGGCGGTAGCTCCACCGACGCTGGCCGTCGCTCAGCGCCGGCCGCTCGCCCCAGGCCGCCAGGCGGCCGCGAAACGCCTCAACCGCAGGCCACATGCGCCAGCTCCTCGTGCAGCTCGTGACGGGCCTGGTAACCCAGGCGCCGATAGACCCCCAACGCCTGCAGGCGTCGATGGCCGGCGAGAATGTCGCCCACCATCACCTGCGGCCCGGTCGCGTAGTAACTGCCCCAGTCGGCCAGTTCGTCGCCCATCCGCTGCGGATCGGCCGCGCCCAGATGCAGCGGGCTCAGTCCCAGGCGATGGAAGCTGTTGAGCAGCAGCGGGGTGCCGGTGAAGGCCACCCAGCGGAAGCCGGCGACCGCCAGCAGCTCGGTCAGCGCGACGATCAGCAGCCGCGCATGCCCCGCGCCGAGGGCCGCCAGGTTGCCGACCTCGGCGATCTGGCCACGGACCGGCAGGGCGCCGCCGGACAGTGCAGCGATCCGCTGCTCCACCGGCTCGTCCAGGTAGCGTTCGAGAAACAGCGCTCCCTGCCGCGCGCAGCGCACGCCGAGCGCCGCCTGCAGCGTGCCGTCGTCGGCATGGAGGCCGAGCAGGCAGGGCATGAAGTGGCGTACCCGGGCCGCATAGTGCTCGGCAAAACGCTGTTCGATGAAGGTTTCCAGCTGCTTTCGGCGTTTTGTGCATGGCTCTTGCATGGCCATGTACAGCGCCAACCGTTCGTCGCAACCTATGGTTGCCAGAAATTCGTCGCATCCATCCCGTAGCGGCGCCATGAGAGCGGCCTCCTGTGCAGGGTATGGTGGAATTCTGGACGGTCAGAATTAAGGCAGTCTTAACGGCGGAAACTCGGCAAACCCCCTGTAAAATCGGCGTAAAGGCCGCGATACAGGGCTACGGGACACGATCGCGACTACCGCCGCATTTCGCCGCCGTGGTATAAGGCGGCGCCTACAATAAGAAAGTCCTGCCCCAGGCATGTCCCCGGGCAGCAAAAAAATTCAAATCCAAGGAGCACCTAGAATGCAAATGAAGTGGAGCGTAATCGCCCTCGCCGTAGCCGCTGGCAGCACCCAGATGGCCTTCGCCAACCAGCAGGCCGAGTCGAACGGCTTCGTCGAGGACAGCAGCCTGAGCCTGCTGAGCCGCAATGCCTATTTCAACCGCGACTATAAGCGCGACAACGTCAACGCTACCCGCGACACCGACGTCGAAGTCTGGGGTCAGGGCTTCATCGGCAAATACGAGTCCGGTTTCACCCAAGGCACCGTGGGCTTCGGCATCGACGCCTACGGCCTGCTCGGCCTCAAGCTCGATACCGGCAAGGGTCGCAACGGCACCGGCTTCTTCCCCACCGATAGCAATGGCACTCCGGAAGACAGCTACTCCGAGGCTGGCGCAGTCGTCAAAGCACGTATTTCCAATACCGTACTCAAGTACGGCGCCCAGTTCCCCGAGCTGCCCGTACTGGCTCATGACGATGGCCGCCTGCTGCCGCAAGCCTTCACCGGTACCCTGATCACCAGCCAGGAAATCGAAGGCCTGGAACTGAACGCCGGTCGCTTCACCTCGCAGAACGAAATGAACCAGACCGGCCGCGACAGCGGCAACCTGCGCTCAATCAACGTGCTGGGCGGCTCCTACAGCTTCACCGAAGATCTGAGCGCGGCGCTGTACTTCTCCGACATCGAAGACGTCGCCAAGAAGCAGTACGCCAACCTCAACTACACCCTGCCGCTGGCAGCCGAGCGCGCGCTGAACTTCGACTTCAACATCTACCAGACCGACTACGACAAGAAGTTCACCAAAACTGCCAATGGCCTGGACAACACCATCTGGAGCCTGGCAGCCAAATACAGCATGGGCGCCCATGCCTTCATCCTCGCCTACCAGCAGAACACCGGTAACAGCGGCTACCAGTTCGACATCGGCGACGGCGGCAGCGCGATGTTCCTGTCCAACTCCTACTACTCGGACTTCAACAACGAAGACGAGAAGTCCTGGCAGGCCAGCTACGAGCTGGACTTTGCCGCCTATGGCGTACCGGGCCTGAGCTACAAGACTGCCTATGTCCGCGGCTACAACATCAACACTGCTCTGGACAGCGATGCCAAAGAGCACGAACTCTTCAACCAGTTCAAATACGTCGTACAGGAAGGTGCTGCGAAAGACCTCTCCGTTCGCGTGCGCAACTCGATCTACCGTGCCAACTCCGCCGTCGGCAACGACCTGAACGAGGTGCGTGTCTTCGTCGAGTACCCGCTCAACATCCTGTAATCCCAGGCGCAGGCACCCGACCGTCAGCAGAGCCCGGCCCAGTGCCGGGCTCTGTCTTTTGCGCCGCGGGAGGCGCCCTGTACGCCACCGGACCCGCGCCGTACAATGCGGGCACTTTTCCGTTCAGCGAAACCGGATTCTGCCGCCCATGCGTACCAGCCAGTACCTGATCTCGACCCTCAAAGAAACTCCCACCGACGCGGTGGTCATCAGCCACCAGCTGCTGCTGCGTGCCGGGATGATCCGCAAGCTCGCCTCCGGCCTGTACACCTGGCTGCCGATGGGTCTGCGGGTGCTGCGCAAGGTGGAGAACATCGTGCGCGAGGAAATGAACGCCGCCGGCGCCCTCGAAGTGCTGATGCCGGCGATCCAGCCGGCCGAGCTGTGGCAGGAATCCGGACGCTGGGAGCAGTACGGCCCCGAGCTGCTGCGCCTCAAGGACCGCCACCAGCGCGACTTCTGCGTCGGTCCGACCCACGAGGAAGTGATCACCGACCTGGCGCGCAACGAGCTGAACAGCTACAAGCAGCTGCCGATCAACTTCTACCAGATCCAGACCAAGTTCCGCGACGAGATCCGCCCGCGCTTCGGCCTGATGCGCGGCCGCGAGTTCATCATGAAGGACGCCTACTCCTTCCACATGAGCCAGGAATCGCTGCAGGAAACCTACGACCGCATGCACCAGGCCTACTGCAACGTGTTCACCCGCCTGGGCCTGAACTTCCGCCCGGTGCAGGCCGACACCGGCTCGATCGGCGGCACCGGCTCCCACGAGTTCCATGTGCTGGCCGAATCCGGCGAAGACGACATCGCCTTCAGCAACGTGTCCGACTACGCGGCCAACATCGAGAAGGCCGAGGCCATCCCGCGCGAGACCGCGCGCGGCGCCGCGACCGAAGCACTGCGCCTGGTCGACACCCCCGACGCCAAGACCATCGCCGAGCTGGTCGAGCGCTACGGCCTGGCCATCGACAAGACCGTCAAGACCCTGGTGGTGCACGGCGCCGAAGAGGGCCAACTGATCGCCCTGATCGTGCGCGGCGACCACGAACTGAACGAGATCAAGGCCGCCAACCACGCGCTGGTCGCCAGCCCGCTGGTGTTCGCCTCCGAAGCCGAGATCCGCGCCGCCATAGGCGCCGGCCCCGGCTCGCTGGGCCCGCTGAACCTGCCGATCCCGGCGATCGTCGACCGCTCGGTGGCGCTGATGAGCGACTTCGCCGCCGGCGCCAACCTCGACGATCAGCACTACTTCGGTATCAACTGGGAGCGCGACCTGCCGCTGCCGGCGGTCGCCGACCTGCGCAACGTGGTCGCCGGCGACCCCAGCCCGGACGGCCAGGGCACCCTGGAGATCAAGCGCGGCATCGAAGTCGGGCACATCTTCCAGCTCGGCACCAAGTACAGCGAAGCCCTCAAGGTGTCCGTGCTCGGCGAGGCCGGCAAGCCGGTGACCCTGATCATGGGCTGCTACGGTATCGGCGTGTCGCGCGTGGTGGCCGCGGCCATCGAGCAGAACTGGGACGAGCGCGGCATCCTCTGGCCCGAGGCGCTGGCGCCGTTCCAGGTCGCCATCGTGCCGATGAAGTACGAGAACGCCGAGGTCAAGGCCGCCGCCGACGCGCTGTATGCCGAACTGACCGCCGCCGGCTACGAGGTACTGTTCGACGACCGTGACAAGAAGACCAGTCCGGGCGTCAAATTCGCCGACATGGAACTGATCGGCATCCCGCACCGCATCGTGATCAGCGAACGCGGCCTCGCCGAATCGGTTCTCGAATACAAGGGCCGCCGCGACAGCGAGGCGCAGAAGGTGCCGCTCGCCGACATCCAGGCGTTCCTCGCTGCCCGCATCAACCGCTAACCGAGATCATGCCCAGACGTCATCGCCTTGCCGGCGCCGCCCTGTGCGGCGCCGTGTTCCTCACCGGCTGTGCCAACCAGCTGCCCCAGCGCAGCGAACAGGAAGAGCGCGTCGAGCGCAAGCTGCTCAGCCACAGCCTGCAACTGGACGCAGGCAGCGCGGCGACGCTCGAACTGCCGCAGCGGCGCGTGCGCGTTCTGGAGCAGAAGACCTTCGAGGTCAGCGAGTTCGAGGTGACGCGCCGCTACCAGCGCTACACCCCCTACCAGCCGTGGCGGGAACTCTACGAGATCCCCCTCGGCGCGCTGGCGATGGTCGCCGGCGTCACCGCCAACGTGCTCAACGTGCCGCTGCTCGGTCGCCTGCCGGAAAACGCCACCCGCGGCTGGATCAGCTATGGCGTCGCCGGACTCAACCCGTTCATGAACGTCGAGTCCAACGGCCGCTCGCAGCAGAACCTCGCCGCCATCGACGAGCACAAGCGCGACACCCGCCTGGAATATTCCAGCCTGCCATGGGCCGAGCGCCCGGTGCAGGTCAGGGCCGGCGGCGAAAGCCACGAGCTGCTCACCAACCGCAACGGCGTGCTGCGCCTGAACCTGCTGGACAGCCCGTTCGCCGAGCAGGACGTCGCCCGCATCAGCCAGCTCGAACTGCGCGTCGAAGACCCGCAGGATGGCGCCCACGCCGAACTGACCCTGCCGGTCAGCCGCGCCCTGCGCAGCCGCCTGCGCGAGGCCCACGACCTGATCTATGCCGACCTGGAAGACAGCGACGTGCAGCGCTGGGTCTACCGGGTCAAGCGCCTGTCGGAACTGGGCCTGGAAGAGGAAGCCAGCGAGCTGGAACAGAGCCTGCTGGAGCTGACCCACAACGATCCGGAGCTGCAGCAGGAGCTGATCGACGGCCTGCTCAAGGACGCCGGCCGCCACGCCGCGCCGCCGGGCCGCGGCGACTGAATCACAGCCGCCGCAGGACATCGCGCGGCAGGCGCCCTAAAGCTCCGCGCCGAGCGCCGCCAGGCGCGCCCTGAGCCCCGCCGCGTCCTGCTCGCCGGTCAGCCGCTCGCGCACCTGCCCCTGCGGATCGACCAGCCAGGTGACCGGCAATACCGCGCTGGCCTCCAGCCCCAGCCGCGCGGCGGGATCGCGCTCCAGGTTGGTGTAGTCGATGCCCAGCGCGCGCACCGCCGTCGCCAGCTCCTCGCCCTGCAGGGCGTCGAAGTTGACCCCCAGCACCCGCGCCTGTGCCGCCGGCAGCTCGCCGCTCAGGCGGTTCAGCTCCGGCACCTCCTTGCGACACGGCGCGCACCATTCGGCCCAGTAGTTGATCACCAGCCAGCGCCCGCGCAGCGCCTCGTCGGCCACCGTCCGGCCGTGCTGGTCGGGGCCCCAGTCCTCGCCGCCGCACCCGCCCAACAGGCCCAGACACAGGACCAGCATCGCTTTCTTGCTCATCGTCGCTCCTCCGCCGGGCCGACCTTCGGCGCCGGCGCTCCGTTCACAGGGCCAGCTCGGCCGTGTTCGCTCGTCTCCGGCTCCAGCCAGTCGGCCAGACTGCCGGCCAGGGTCGTCGCCCGCGCCTGCTCCAGCGCCAGCAGCGCCGCGCGCAGGCGCGGATACCAGGGCTCGGCCAGCTCCGCCGGCAGGCTGGCAACGCTCGGCAGCGGCCAGGGACTGCGCCGCAGCAGCTCGACCAGCGCGAACCGACCCAGATCGCGGCACAGCAGCCAGTCGCCGCCGGCATTGCGGCAGATCAGCCGCTCGCCTTCGAGAAACTCCAGCAGCGCCTGCCACTGTGCCTCGCTCGCCGCCCCGCCGCGACGCAGCAGGGCCTCGCGAGGCAGCGCCCGGCCGGCGCGCTGCGCCGCCAGCAGCAGGGCCAGCAGGCCGAACAGGTTGAGCAGCGGCGCCCGCTCGGCCGACTGCCATACGGCCGGCGAGCCGAGGTGACAGACCAGTTCGGCGCCCAGTAGCACGATCAGCCAGGACAGGTAGATCCACAGCAGAAACAGCGGCACCGCGGCGAAGGCGCCATAGATCAGCTGGTAACCGGGAAACAGCGTGACATAGAGGGCGAAGGCCGCCTTGGCCAGCTCGAACAGCAGCGCGCTGAAGCAGCCGCCGATCAGCGCATGGCGCAGCGGCACGCGGGTGTTGGGCACCGCGGCGTACAGCAGGGTGAAGGCGGCGATGCCGCTCAGCAGCGGCATCAACCCGAGCAGCGTCGCCGCGCCGGGCAGCGCCTGCGGTCCGGAGAGCAGCGCCAGGGAGGTGACGTAGGTACTGGCGGCGAACCCGGCACCGAGCAGCAGCGGCCCGAGGCTGAGGATCGCCCAGTACAGCAGGAAGCTGGACAGCCCGCGGCGCGCCTGGCGCACCCGCCAGATCTGGTTGAAGGACTGCTCGATGGTGGTCAGGGTCAGGAAGGCGGTCGCCACCAGCAGGGCGACGCCGACCCAGGTCAGCTCGCGCGCCTGGCTGCTGAAGCCCTGCAGGTAGGCGAACACCTGCTCGCCGGTGGCCGGCACGAAGTTGCGGAACACGAAGGCCTGGATCGGCTCGCCCAGCTCGCGGAACGCCGGCACCGCGGCGAGCATGACGAAGGTCACGGTCATCATCGGCACTACCGCGAACAGCGTGGTGTAGGTCAGCGCCGCGGCGCTCTGCGGCACGCGGTCGGCGAAGAAGCGCGCGACCAGCAGGCGCACGAAGCGCCAGACAGTCTGCAGGTGCTCGGTCATTCCCTCTCCTTGCTGCGGTATCGGCATGCCGGGCCAGGCGCCGACGCGGTTAGAATAGCGCCCCGACCCCCTGCCAGGCGATGCACCATGACCGACCCGATTCTCTACCACAACCCGCGCTGCTCGAAATCCCGCGGCGCCCTGGAACTGCTCGAAGCCCGCGGCATCGCACCGCGCGTGGTGCATTACCTCGACACGCCGCCCAGCGCCGACGAGCTGCGCGCCCTGCTCGGCAAGCTCGGCTACGCCAGCGCCCGCCAGCTGCTGCGCAGCGGCGAGGCGCTCTACCAGGAACTCCGCCTGGACGATCCGGCGCTGGACGAGGCGGCGCTGCTCGCCGCGATGGTTGCCAACCCGCGACTGATCGAACGACCGATCCTGGTGGTCGGCGAGCGGGCCATCGTCGGCCGTCCTTCCGAGCGCGTGCTGGAGCTGCTGGCGTGAGCGATCCGTACATCCTGGTGCTGTATTACAGCCGCCACGGCGCCACCGCCGAGATGGCCCGACAGATCGCCCGCGGCGTCGAGCAGGGCGGCCTGCAGGCGCGCCTGCGCACGGTGCCGGCGGTATCGGCCGAATGCGCCGCCGTGGCCCCGGAAATTCCCGCCGAAGGCGCCGTCTACGCCAGCCTCGACGACCTCAAGGGCTGCGCCGGCCTGGCGCTGGGCAGCCCGACGCGCTTCGGCAACATGGCCGCGCCGCTCAAGCACTTTCTCGACGGCACCAGCGCGCTGTGGCTGACCGGCGAGCTGGTCGGCAAGCCGGCCGGGGTGTTCACCTCCACCGCCAGCCTGCACGGCGGCCAGGAAAGCACCCTGCTGTCGATGCTGCTGCCGCTGCTGCATCACGGCATGCTGGTCTGCGGCCTGCCCTACAGCGAGTCGGCCCTGCTGGAAACCGCCGGCGGCGGCACGCCCTACGGCGCCAGCCACTACGCCGGCGCCGACGGCAAACGCGCCCTCGACACCCACGAAATCGCCCTGTGTCGCGCCCTCGGCCAACGCCTGGCGCAGACCGCCCGCCAACTGGGGAACTGAACATGGCCCGCAAGAACAAACCGCTGCCGCCCGTGGAGTGGCTGCTGCCGCGCGTGCGCCTGAGCCGGCTGCTCAGCCTGGCCGGCTTCGTTGCGCTGGTCGCGCTGCTGTCGGTCTGGTACCTGCTGATCGTCGACCTGCACGGCGCACGCCCCTGGGTGATCCTCGGCGTGCAGCTGCTGCCGCTGGCCCTGCTCGCCCCCGGCCTGCTGCTCGGCAACGCGCGGGCCCATGCCTGGACCTGCTACGTGGTCAACCTGTACTTCATCCAGGGCGTGGTCACCGCCTTCGAGCCAGGCCGGCTGGTCTTCGGCCTGCTGGAGGTCGGCACCAGCCTGCTGCTGTTCGTCGGCGCCCTGCTCTACACGCGCTGGAAGTTCCAGCTCGACCGCCGCCTGGCCGGCGAGAGCTGAACGGCATGCCAGCGCGCGCGGGGCGTGCTGGCATTCCCTCCCCCGCTCAGTGCGCGGCGCCGCTGCGGCGCAGAAAGACGCTCAGCGCCTCGACCGCCTCGGGCGAGCGCAGGCGCTCGGCGAACAGCGCGCACTCCGCCTCGATCACCGCGTCCAGAACCGCCGCCTGCGGCGCCTTGAGCAGCCGCTTGCTGGTGGCCACGGCCTGGGGCGCCAGCGCGGCGAAACGCAGGGCCTGGCCGCGGGCATGCTCGAACACCGCCGCGCCATCCTCCAGCGCCGCGTTGGCCAGCCCCCACTCGGCGGCGCGCTCGCCGCTCAGCGCCTCGCCCAGCAACAGCAGCTCGGCGGCGCGGACCCGGCCGATCCGCTGCGGTAGCAGCAGGCTGGCGCCGAACTCCGGACACAGGCCGAGCGCGACGAAGGGCATGCGCAGGCTGGCGTGGCGACCGACATAGACCAGATCGCAATGCAGCAGCAGGGTGCTGCCGATGCCCACCGCCGGGCCGTTGACCGCCGCCACCAGCGGCTTGGGAAAGGCGGCGAGGGCCCGCATGAAGCGCCGCACCGGGCTGTCCGGCCCGCTCGGCGGCGCGGCGAGAAAGTCCGCCAGGTCGTTGCCGCTGGTGAAGCAGCTGTCGCTGCCGGCGAGCAGCACCGCACGCACCCGCGCATCCGCCGCCGCCGCCTGCAGCGCCTCGGCCAGGCGCAGGTACATCGCCCCGGTCAGCGCGTTCAGCTTGTCCGGGCGGTTCAGGCGCAGGGTCAGCAGGCCCTCGTCGCGCTCGATCAGGACTTCCTGGTACTGGCTCATCGGCCCTCCTCCTGCCGCCCGGCGGATCGTCCGGCACCGCGCCCCGGGCGCGACGGGCACCGTCTCCTGCGCAGAGTAGGCTGACATCTGCCGGCCAAACAAGCCGATCTGCCGGCAACCTGCCGCTGCACAGCCACCGTCCGACACCGCGCAGCGAACCGGCGGCGCGCCAATCGACCATGGTCGAGCCTGCGCAGGTGTCCCGCCCCGCCGGCCCCGCGCTATACTGCGCCGCCTTTTTTGCGCCGCCATTGCCGCGCGGCGCGCCGTGAAGTTCCGCCTGAAGAGGACCGCGTTCCATGGCCGTGATCAAGCAAGATGACCTGATCCAGAGCGTCGCCGACGCCCTGCAGTACATCTCCTACTACCACCCCGTCGACTTCATCCAGGCCATGCACGAGGCCTATCTGCGCGAGGAGTCGCCGGCGGCCCGCGACTCGATCGCGCAGATCCTGATCAACTCGCGGATGTGCGCCACCGGCCACCGCCCGATCTGCCAGGACACCGGCATCGTCACCGTGTTCGTCAAGGTCGGCATGGACGTGCAGTGGGACGGCGCCACCATGAGCGTCGACGACATGATCAACGAGGGCGTGCGCCGCGCCTACAACAACCCGGACAACGTCCTGCGCGCCTCGATCCTCGCCGACCCGGCAGGCAGCCGCAAGAACACCAAGGACAACACTCCGGCGGTCATCCACTACTCCCTGGTCCCCGGCGACAAGGTGGAAGTGGACGTCGCGGCCAAGGGCGGCGGCTCGGAGAACAAGTCGAAGATGGGCATGCTCAACCCCTCCGACTCGATCGTCGACTGGGTGCTGAAGACCGTCCCGGAAATGGGCGCCGGCTGGTGCCCGCCGGGCATGCTCGGCATCGGCATCGGCGGCACTGCCGAGAAGGCCGCGCTGATGGCCAAGGAAGTGCTGATGGAGTCCATCGACATCCACGAGCTGAAGGCCCGCGGCCCGCAGAACCGCGTCGAGGAGCTGCGTCTGGAGCTGTTCGACAAGGTCAACCAGCTGGGCATCGGCGCCCAGGGCCTGGGCGGCCTGACCACCGTGCTCGACGTCAAGATCAAGGACTACCCGACCCACGCCGCCTCGCTGCCGGTGTGCATCATCCCCAACTGCGCCGCCACCCGTCACGCCCACTTCGTGCTCGACGGCTCCGGTCCCGCCGCGCTGGAAGCGCCGAGTCTCGACGCCTACCCGGACATCGTCTGGGAAGCCGGCCCGAGCGCCCGCCGCGTCGACCTCGACAGCATCACCCCGGAAGAGGTGCAGAGCTGGAAACCGGGCGAGACCATCCTGCTCAACGGCAAGATGCTCACCGGCCGCGACGCCGCGCACAAGCGCATGGTCGACATGCTCAACGCCGGCGAAGAGCTGCCGGTGGACCTCAAGGGTCGCTTCATCTACTACGTCGGCCCGGTCGATCCGGTGCGTGACGAGGTGGTCGGCCCGGCCGGTCCGACCACCGCGACGCGCATGGACAAGTTCACCCGCCAGATCCTCGAACAGACCGGTCTGCTCGGCATGATCGGCAAGTCCGAGCGCGGCCCCGTAGCCATCGACGCGATCCGCGACAACAAGGCCGTATATCTGATGGCCGTCGGCGGCGCCGCCTACCTGGTCGCCCAGGCGATCAAGGGCGCCAAGGTGCTGGCCTTCCCGGAACTGGGCATGGAAGCGATCTACGAGTTCGAGGTCAAGGACATGCCGGTCACCGTGGCGGTCGACGCCAGCGGCGAGTCGGTGCACATCACCGGCCCGCAGATCTGGCAGCAGAAGATCGCCGACAGCCTGGCGGTGGAAGTGCAGTAACCCGCGCCAGCGGCTGCACGAAGGCCCGGCCCTCTTCGAGGTGCCGGGCCTTCGTGTTTTCGCCAGCACAAAAAAGCCATCGCCGCGATAGCGACAATCCAGTTCCTCGCCCGCCCGGCGGCGCCGATCATGGCCGCATTCCCATAACGGAGAACGACCGATGCGCCCGCTCAAGCAACTCCTCCAGCAGATCCGCCGCCTGCCGCACACGCCGCCCACCGCAGACAGCGCCGGCGAACACCCCAACTTCTGGATGTACTGACAGCCGGCCCGCGCCGGGCTCAGCGCCAGCGATCCAGCAGGTTGACCACCACCCGGTCCAGCCAGCCCCACAGGCGCTGCGAGGCGCGCTGGTACAGCGGCCTGGCGTGCCAGTCGGCCAGGCGGATCTCGCGACTGACCGCGAAGTCGTCCTCGAAGCTGCGCGCCAGCGCGCAGGCCAGTTCGGGGTCCAGGGCTTCGAGATTGGCTTCAAGGTTGTAGCGCAGGGTCCAGTGGTCGAAGTTGCACGAGCCGATGCTCGCCCAGCCGTCCACCAGCACCGCCTTGAGGTGCAGGAAGCGTGGCTGGTACTCGAAGATCCGCACGCCGCTCCTGAGCAGGCGCGGATAGTAGCGCTGGCCGGCGTAACGCACCGGCGGATGGTCGGTGAGCCGGCCGGTGAGCAGCAGGCGCACGTCCACGCCGCGCCGCGCCGCCTTGCGCAGCGCCTTGCGCACCTTCCAGCCGGGTAGGAAATACGGCGTCGCCAGCCAGATGCGCCCGCGCGCATGGGCCAGGTTGCGCAGCAGGGCGTGCAGGATGTCGCGGTGCTGCTGCGCGTCGGCATAGGCCACCCGCGCCAGCCCGGCGCCCGGCAGGGGCCGCGACGGCAGGTGGGCGAGCGGGCGGACATGCGGACGCCAGGCGCAGTCGCCGGCACAGGCCTGCCACTGGCGCTCGAACAGGGTCTGCCAGTCGTCGACCACCGCGCCGTGGATTTCCACCATCAGCTCGTGCCAGCGGCTCGGCGCAGTCCGCTGCGGCTGCCAGAAGTCGTCGGTGGCGCCGCTGCCGCCGACCCAGGCGATCCGGCCGTCGACCAGCAGCAGCTTGCGGTGATCGCGGTAGAGATTGCGCAGGCCGCGGCGCCAGCTCAGCGGGTTGTACCAGCGCAGTTGCACCCCGGCCGCGCGCAGGCGCTGTGCCAGGCGCCGGCCAAGACCGCGACTGCCGAGAGCGTCGAACAGGCAGCGCACCGTCACGCCGCGCCGCGCCGCGGCGCACAGGCTGTCCACCAGGCGGCTGGCGCAGGCGCCCTCTTGCAGCAGATAGAGTTCCAGATCGACCTGTGCGCCGGCCGCCTCGATGGCCGCCAGCATCCGCGGGAAGAATTCACCGCCGTCGATCAGCAGGCGAAACCGGTTGCCCTCGCGCCAGGGGAAAATCTCCGCCTGCATGGCGTCAGCGCCACGCAGGCGGTACGGGTGTTCGGGGCCTTCCAGGCATCGCGTCCTCGCGCCAGCTCGATATGCTGCCTGCACCATAGCCCGCGCGCCGGCAGCACTCAACCGCAGACGCGAACAGGCCGCCCCGCGCACGGCGGAGCGGCCTGTTCCAGTGTCGCGCGGCGCTGGAAAATCAGCGCGGCAGGGCGTAGTCCTCGGGACCGACCAGGTCCATGCCGCACTGCAGCTGGGCGATCCAGTCGAGGAAGGCATTGATCATCTGCGGCCCGACGAAGGGACGGCCATGCTGCGGCACGATCATCGCCACGTCCATCTTGCGCACCATGTCGGCCCACAGCCGGCAGACCTTGTTGCCGCCCATGTAGCGACGGTGGAAGCCTTCCATGCTCGGCAGGTGCGCGGCGAAGTCGCTGACCGGCTGGGCGTCGTCGACCAGGGAGGCGCCCATGTCGCCGGAGAAGAGGATCTTGCTCACCGGGTCGTAGATCTGGAAGTTGCCCACCGAGTGCAGGAAGTGCGCCGGCACCGCGGTGAGGTGGCAGTCGCCGAGCGGCAGCTGCTGGCCGCGGTCGGGCAGGGCGATGATCCGGTCGAAGGTGGAGATGCCGTGGCTGACCGCCAGGTAGCTGGCGGTCAGGTGCGGCAGGAAGCGCGCCCACAGCCGCGAGCAGATGACCTTGGCCTTGGTGTGCAGCAGCCACTTGTCCAGCGCGGCGATGATGTCCGGGTCCTGGTGGGAGGCGAAGATGTAGGTCAGGTCCTGCACCGGCATGCGCTTGGACAGCTCCAGCGACAGCGGCGTGTAGGTCAGGTCGCCGCCCGGATCGAGCAGCATGTACTCGCCGCTGTCGACGATCAGGAACTGGTTGGTCTGCACGCCTTCCCCGGTGACCAGGTTATCGAAGCACAGGCATTGGTGGGTACCGTTATCAAACAGGACGATGGGCTCGCGGCGCATGATTACCTCGGGTTCAGGAGCCGGCGCAGAGTAACCAGAGCGCCGACGAACGGACGCTGACCTGCATCAAGCGCCCCGCCGACACCGACCGACCCGGCAGTGGATGTGTGGCGCCGGTCACAGAAGCATCACCCGCAGGTCACCGCAGCGACACAGGCGCCTCCTAGCATGGCCCGGCACCCTACAGGAAGCCGCGGCCCGCGCCGCGCGGAGGTACTGCATGTCACGCCCTGCCCTCTTCTCCCGCGACACCCCCACCCAGCGCCGCCTGCAGGCCGAGCGCCTGCACGGCAGCGAGGCGCTGTTCGAAGCCCAGGCCCTGCGTTACCGCGTGTTCGGCCAGGAATGCGGCGCCCGCCTGGACGGCGCCGGGCTGGAGCTCGATTGCGACGGCTTCGACGCCCACTGCAGCCACCTGGGCGTGCGCGACCTGGCCAGCGGCGCGCTGGTCGCCACCACCCGCCTGCTCGACCAGGACACCGCCCGGCGCCTCGGACGCTTCTACAGCGAAGGCGAATTCCGCCTGCACGGCCTCGGCCGCCTGCAGGGGCCGGTGCTGGAGATCGGTCGCACCTGCGTGGCCGCCGGCTACCGCAACGGCGCCACCATCGCGGTGCTGTGGAGCCTGCTGGCGGAAATCCTCAACGAGGGCGACTACCGCTACCTGATCGGCTGCGCCAGCATCCCCATGCAGGACGGCGGCATCCAGGCCCGCGCGGTGATGCAGCGCCTGCGCGAACATCACCTGTGCCAGGAGCCTGTGCGCGCCGAGCCGCGCCAGCCGCTGCCGGCGCTGGCGGTGCCGGACAACCTCAGCGCCGAGCTGCCGCCGCTGCTCAAGGCCTACATGCGCCTGGGCGCCAAGGTCTGCGGAGAGCCGTGCTGGGACCCGGACTTCCAGGTCGCCGACCTGTTCATCCTGCTCAAGCGCGACGAGCTGTGCCCGCGTTACGCCCGCCACTTCAAGGCGGCCGGCTGATGGTCCGCCTGCGTCTGTGCGGGCGCCTGCTGCGCCTGAGCCTGGTGCTCGCCGAAGGCAGCCTGTACGCCGCCGCCCTCGCCCTGCGCGAGCGCCTCGGCGGCGCGCCGCCGACCGCGCTGCGCCAGCGCCTGACCTGGCGCTTCATGCGCCACCTGCGCGCGGCCCTGCCCTTCGAGGTACAGGTACGCGGCCGCCTGCCGGACGGCCCGGCGCTGTGGCTGGCCAACCACGTGTCCTGGACCGACATCACCGTGCTCGGCGCGCTCTGCCCGCTGTCGTTCCTGGCCAAGGCCGAGGTGGCCCAGTGGCCGCTGGCCGGCTGGCTGGCGCGCCAGGCCGGCACCCTGTTCATTCGCCGCGGCGCCAGCGGCGATCTGGGCGAGCAGCTCGCCGTCCATCTGCAGCACGGCCATCCGCTGGCGCTGTTCCCCGAGGGCACCAGCTCCGATGGCCGCGACGTGCTGCGCTTCCACCCGCGCCTGCTGGCCGCCGCGGTGGCCAGCGGCGCGCCGATCCAGCCGGTGGCACTGCGCTACCGCCGCCACGGCCAGCGCGATGCACTGGCGCCCTTCGTCGACGACGACACGCTGCCCGCCCACCTGCTGCGCCTGCTCGGCGCCGAGCGCGCGCAGGTCGAGGTGATCCTCCTGCCGCCGCTGGACAGCACCGCGCTCGCACGCAGCGAACTGGCCCGCCGCAGCCATGCGGCCATCGCCGCGGCGGTGGTCGATGCCGCGCCGCCGAGCCAGGCCGCCGCCTGAGCGCAACCCACACCCTCGAACCTCTCGAACACGCACCTGCACGGTCGGCATAAGCAAGGCGCGGCTGAGTCCTCATCGATATTTGTAAATCGCGAAATACCGATATAAGGTTCGCTCCATCGCGATAAACCATTACAGCCACCCCATGTCATTCGATACCGACGAAATCATCAAGGCCCTGGCCCACCCCGTGCGCCGCGAGATCCTCCACTGGCTGAAGGAGCCCGAACGCCACTTCGCCGATCAGGAGCACTCGCTGGAACTGGGGGTGTGCGCCGGAATGATCGACCGCCGCACCGGCCTGTCGCAGTCCACCGTCTCGGCACACCTGGCGACCCTGCAGCGCGCCGGCCTGGTGACCAGCCGCAAGGTCGGCCAGTGGCACTTCTTCAAGCGCAACGAGGACCTCATCCGGGTCTTCCTGCGTCGGCTCGACGACGAACTCTGACTTCATCCCCGCAAGGAAACCGACCATGCCGACTCTGTTCGACCCCCTCCAGGCAGGCGACCTGCACCTGCCCAACCGCATCGTCATGGCGCCGCTGACCCGCTGCCGCGCCGAGCCCGGCCGCGTGCCCGGCGCGCTGATGGCCGAGTACTACGTGCAGCGCGCCAGCGCCGGCCTGATCATCAGCGAAGCCACCTCGGTGACGCCGCTGGGCGTCGGCTATCCGGACACCCCCGGCATCTGGAACGAGGAACAGGTGCGCGGCTGGAAGAACGTCACCGACGCGGTGCACGCCGCCGGCGGGCGCATCGTCCTGCAGCTGTGGCACGTCGGGCGGATTTCCGACCCCTGCTACCTGGACGGCCAACTGCCGGTGGCGCCCAGCGCCATCCAGCCCAAGGGCCATGTCAGCCTGGTGCGGCCGATCCGCGATTACGTCACCCCGCGCGCGCTGGAAACCGCCGAGATTCCTGGCATCGTCGAGGCCTATCGCCAGGGCGCGGCCAACGCCAAGGCCGCCGGCTTCGACGGCGTGGAGATCCATGCCGCCAACGGCTACCTGCTCGACCAGTTCCTCCAGGACAGCACCAACCAGCGCAGCGACGCCTACGGCGGCACGCTGGAGAACCGTGCGCGCCTGCTGCTGGAAGTCACCGACGCCTGCGTCGGCGTCTGGGGCGCCGGCCGCGTCGGCGTGCACCTGGCGCCGCGCGCCGACGCCCACGACATGGGCGACAGCGACCGCGCTGCGACCTTCGGCTACGTCGCCCGCGAACTGGGCAAGCGCGGCATCGCCTTCCTCTGCACCCGCGAGCACGAGGCCGACGACAGCCTGACCCCGCAGCTGAAGGAAGCCTTCGGCGGCGTGGTGATCGCCAACGAGCGCTTCGACAAGGCCCAGGCCAACCGCTGGCTGGCCGAGGGCAAGGCCGATGCGGTGGCCTTCGGCGTGCCCTTCATCGCCAACCCCGACCTGCCGGCGCGCCTGGCCGCCGATGCACCGCTGAACCAGGCCGACAGCAGCACCTTCTACGCCTCCGGGCCGGTCGGCTACCTCGACTACCCGACGCTCTGAAACGCCCGCGCCCGGCCGCAACGGCCGGGCCTTCCCTCAGCGCGCGTCGATCTGCTGCTGCAGGTTCTGCACCTGCCCCTGCAACGTGGTGATGGTGCGGTTGACCTGGGCGCGGAAGGCATCGAACTCGGCGCTGCCGCCGGCCCCGCCCGCTGCCGCCGGGCGATTGTCCAGCTGGCTGCGCAGCACCAGCAGATCCTCTTCGAGCCGGGCGATGGCCTGCGCCGGATTGCCCTGTTTCTTCAGCGCCGCCAGTTCCCCGGTCAGGCCCTGCAGGCGGCCGTCCAGGCGCGTCACCTCGGCCTGTGCGGCCTTCAGCGCGGCCTGCTCGCCGGCCAGCCCCTTGAGCCGTTCCTCCAGACTCGCCAGCGTCTGCTGCTGCACCTGCACAGCAGCGGCCAGCCGGCTCGCCGCCTCCTCGCGGCCC
The DNA here is from genome assembly GCF_900105885.1 of Pseudomonas guangdongensis. NCBI lineage: Bacteria > Pseudomonadati > Pseudomonadota > Gammaproteobacteria > Pseudomonadales > Pseudomonadaceae > Geopseudomonas > Geopseudomonas guangdongensis. Next base: position 37,020 of record NZ_LT629780.1, read on the forward strand.
TGCAGCTCGCCGCGTACCTGCTCCAGCTGACGCGCCTGGGCGCTGCGCTGCTCGGCGGCGCCCTGCTCGCGGCGGGTCAGCTCGGCCAGGCGGCTCTCCAGCTGCTTGAGGCGCAGCTTGAGTGCCTCGCTCTCGCTGGTGACGGTGGATTCGGCGGCCACCACCTGGCCGGAAATGTCCTTGAGCTGGCCGGCGGCGTCCTCGCTGATCCGCGCGAAGATTTCCTGGGTGGCGACCAGTTGCCGGGCCATGCGCTCCAGCTCGCGCTGGCTCCACCAGCCCAGCGCCGCCAGCGCCAGCGTCAGCACCAGCAGCAGGCCCCACAGGGCCAGCGGTGCGCCGCGCGACGGCCGGACCGCGCCGCGCTCCACGGCAGCGGGCGATTCGCGCTGCTCGGACACCAGGCTGGGCAGGGCGTCGTCCAGTTCGTCGAGTGAGTCGTTACGCATGGGCAGGGCCACCTGTGGGCGAATCCGAAGGCGCCCAGTATAACGCCGGGCCCTGCCACGGCGCCGGCGCACCAGCCTGCGACAGGCCGGCACCGCCATGGGGCACGCACCCGGCCGCATCTTGCGGCGCACGGCCGGAAAAGGACTGGAACGCAACTTGCTTGATCCTCGGTGGGCTGGACGCCGGAGGAGATCTCGTGGAACTGAACAAGGCAATGCTGGACTGCATGCGCGCCCTGCGCCGCCAACTGCGCATCGAGCGCGGACTGGACATCCACCTCGACCGACCCGATGCCGTCGCGGCGATGCTCGCCGCCAGCCGGGAACACGCCTCGCCGACCCTGCAGGCCCTCGGCCAGCGGCTCGCCGAACTCTGCGACCCGCCATCGACGGCGCCGCCCGACCATGCCGAAGCAGCACGGCCGCAGCGGGTCTATCGCGGCAATCCGCTGCCCGACAGCACCGCCGCGGACAGCCCGCCTGCGGAGCGCCTGACGCGCACCTATCGCGGCCAGACCATCCACGGCGAAACCTGAACGGCCGCATGGCCGGCCGGGCGACCCGGTGCCACGCCGCCCGCTAAGTTCACCCTTCCTGCACCGCCACCAGCCAGTGCCGCGCCTGGCGGCGCAGGTGCGCGGTCAGCTGTTCCAGACGCTCGCCGCCGAGCCGCCAGCTGTGCCAGTACAGCGGCACGTCGATGGCCTGCCCCGGCAACAGCTCGCGCAGGCGGCCGTCGGCCAGCTGGGCCGCCACCTGCGCCTCGGGAATCAGCCCCCAGCCCAGTCCCGCCTCGGCCATGCGCACGAACCCCTCGGACGACGGACAGAGGTGGTGGAGGAAGCTGCCGGCGTAGCCGAGTCCGGCCAGATAGCGCTGCTGCAGGCGGTCGTCGGGGCCGAAGACGATGGCCGGCACGCGGGCCAGGCGCGCCGCGTCGATGCCGCTCGCCAGGTGGCGGGCGATGAACGCCGGGCTGGCCAGCGCCCGGTAGCGCATCGCCCCCAGCGCCAGCGCCCGCGCCCCGGCCACCGGTCGGGGACTGGCGCACAGGCAGGCGGCGACCTCGCCGGCGCGCATGCGCTTGAGGCCGACGGCCTGGTCCTCGACCAGCAACTCCAGCAGCAGCCCCGACGCACGGCAGAAGTCGCCCACCGCCGGCAGCCACCAGGTGGCCAGGCTGTCGGCGTTCAGCGCAACGCGCAGCCGCTCGGGCCGACCGTCCTCGTCCAGCGCCGGCACCTGCTGCTGCAGGTCGCCTTCGAGCAGGCGCACCTGCTGCACATGGTTGAGCAGGCGCTGGCCGAGCGCGGTCGGCTGCGGCGGCGTGCCGCGCACCAGCACCGGCTGGCCGACGCGCATCTCCAGCAGCTTGATGCGCTGCGACACCGCCGACTGCGACAGCCCCAGGCACTGCGCGGCCCGCTCGAAACCGCCCTGCTCCACCACGGTGGCCAGCGCCGCCAGCAGCTTGTAGTCGAACATCTGTTTTCCTTATGAGGGGTTAGCAGTATTGGTTTTTCTTATAAACCAGCGACGCGCAGAATGCCCGCATTTCGATTGGGGAGTCCCTTCCATGTGGCAGAGCTACAGCAACGGTCTGCTGGTGGCCTTCGGGCTGATCATGGCCATCGGCGCGCAGAATGCCTTCGTCCTCGCCCAGAGCCTGCGCCGCGAGCATCACCTGAGCACCGCGGCGCTGTGCGTGACCTGCGATGCCCTGCTGGTCACCGCCGGGGTGTTCGGTCTGGCCGGCTTGCTGGCCGACAGCCCGCTGCTGCTGGGCATCGCCCGCTGGGGCGGCGCGGCCTTCCTGCTCTGGTATGCGGCCCAGGCGCTGCGCCGCGCCCTGGGCAGCCAGAGCCTGCAGCACAGCGCGACGCCGCTGCCGCGCTCGCGCCGCGCGGTGCTGCTCGCCGCACTGGCGGTGACCCTGCTCAACCCTCATGTCTACCTGGACACCGTGCTGCTGATCGGCTCGCTCGGCGCCCAGCAGGCGGTGCCCGGCGCCTACGCCCTGGGCGCCGCCAGCGCCTCGCTGCTGTGGTTCCTCGGCCTGGCGCTCGGCGCGGCCTGGCTGGCGCCCTGGCTGGCCCGTCCGGCGACCTGGCGGCTGATCGATCTGGCGGTGGCGGCGATGATGCTGGCGGTCGCCGTGCAGCTGCTGCGGCCGCTCTGAAGCGCAGGCCCGGCGCCTTGTCCCCACAGTTGCTGCGTGGATATGCCGGGGGGCCGGTGCTATGATCCCAGGCCGACAGCGCGCCCAGCGCTGCGGTGGAGCCGACAAGACTCCGCCCGCCGGCACCGTGAGCCGGCCGTGCGCACCGCGCGAATCACCCTGATGACGATACGGAGAGAGACCATGGCTTTCGAACTGCCGCCGCTGCCCTACGCGAACAACGCCCTCGAGCCGCACATTTCCGCCGAAACCCTGGAATTCCACCACGGCAAGCACCACAACACCTACGTGGTCAACCTGAACAACCTGGTGCCGGGCACCGAGTTCGAAGGCAAGAGCCTGGAAGAGATCGTCAAGACCTCCTCCGGCGGCATCTTCAACAACGCCGCCCAGGTCTGGAACCACACCTTCTATTGGAACTGCCTGGCACCGAACGCCGGCGGCCAGCCGAGCGGCGCCCTGGCTGACGCCATCAACGCCACCTTCGGTTCCTTCGACAAGTTCAAGGAAGAGTTCACCAAGACTGCCATCGGCACCTTCGGTTCCGGCTGGGCCTGGCTGGTGAAGAAGGCCGACGGCTCCCTGGCCCTGGCCAGCACCATCGGCGCCGGCTGCCCGCTGACCAGCGGCGACACCCCGCTGCTGACCTGCGACGTCTGGGAACACGCCTACTACATCGACTACCGCAACGCCCGTCCGAAGTACGTCGAGGCGTTCTGGAACCTGGTGAACTGGGACTTCGTGGCCGCCAACTACGCCGCCTGAGTCCGCATCGACCACGAAAAAACCCGGCTTTCGCCGGGTTTTTTCGTTTCTAGCCGCCTCTAAATTGACGCATTTTCTTTGACGGCCGCGAAGCAATTCACAATACTGCCGCGCATTTACCGCCCATCACCCCCGCACAAGGATCTGCCGTCTTGCCACCGGAGCCGAACAAGCGCCTGTCACACCGCCTGCTCGCCTTGGCCTTGGGGGCCGCCCTGCTGGTCGGCCTGCTGTCGAGCCTGGTGCAGATCGCCCATCAGGTGCAGCAGATCCGCCAGGACATTCAGCGCGACGGCACACAGATCCTCGCCATGTTCCGCGAACCGTCCAGCCAGGCGCTGCTCGACGGCGACAGCGGCATGGCCCGCCGGGTGGTGGAAGGCCTGCTGCAGCACCCTGGCGTCAGTCAGGCCAGTCTGCGCGACAACCGCGGCAATCCCCTGGCCGCCGCCAGCCAGGCGGTCACCGACCAGCCGCGCAGCGCCCTCAGCGACCGCCTGTTCGGCCGCCAGTACCTGTTCGGTGTGCCGCTGTACGGCCCGCCGCCGCTGCGCGAACAGCGCGGCGAACTGAGCCTGACCCTGGACACCCACTACCAGGCCGCCGCCTTTCTCGACAGCGCGCGCCTCAGCCTGCTCACCAGCCTGGCGCGGGCCCTGCTGCTCGGCGGGCTGCTCTACCTGCTCTATCGCTGGCAGCTGACCGGCCCGCTGCAGCGCCTGCTGGCCGACCTCGAACGCATCGACCCCGACCGTCCCGGCACCCGCCAGTTGCAGACGCCGCGCGGCCACGAGGACGACGAACTCGGCCAGTGGGTCGACCGCGCCAACCGCCTGCTGGCCAGCGTGGCCCGCCACAGCGCGCGGCACCGCGAGGCGGAAAACACCCTGCAGCGCCTGAGCCAGGTCGACCAGCTCACCGGCCTGCCCAACCGCGTACAGCTGCAGGAGCAACTGGAGCAGATCCTCGTCGATGCCCAGGGCAGCCTGCACCGGGTGGCGATCTTCTGCCTGGGCCTCGACGACTTCAAGGCGGTCAACGAACGCCACGGCTACCAGAGCGGCGACCAGCTGCTGCGCGCCACCGCCAATCGCCTGCGCGTGCAGGACTGCCATTTCGCCGCCCTGGCGCGCATGGGCAGCGACCAGTTCGCGCTGATCCTGATCGCCTTCGAGCACCCCGGCCAGGCCGCCGAACTGGCGCAGCGCCTGCTCGACGACCTGGCCCGGCCGTTCCTCATCGGCCAGCAGGAAATCGCCCTGCGCGCCAGCCTGGGCATCGCCCTGTTCCCCGAGGACGGCCACAGCGCCGAGTACCTGCTGCAGCGCGCCGAGCAGACCATGACCCTGGCCAAGCAGCAGGCCCGCAGCGGCTACCAGTTCTACGTCGCCAGCGTCGACCAGCAGATGCGCCAGCAGCGCGAGCTGGAGCACGACCTGCGCTCGGCCCTGGCCAACGGCGAGCTGGAAGTCCACTACCAGCCGCAGATCGCCTACACCACGCAACAGGTCATCGGCGTCGAGGCGCTGCTGCGCTGGCGCCACCCGCAGCACGGGCTGGTGTCGCCGGAGCGCTTCATTCCGCTGGCCGAGCAGAGCGGCCTGATCCTCAAGATCGGCGACTGGGTGCTGGAACAGGCCTGCCGCCAGTTGAGCCAATGGCACGCCGAGGGGCTGCACTGGCTGCGCATGGCGGTCAACCTGTCCACCGCGCAGCTGTGCAGCCCGGGCCTGCCGCAGCGGGTGCTCGAACTCACCCGCCACTACGGCCTGCCGGCGCGCAGCCTGGAGCTGGAGATCACCGAAACCGTGCTGATGGGCGATATCGGCAGCGCCGCCCGGCAGCTAAGCAACCTGCGCGAAGCCCAGGTGCTGGTGGCGATCGACGACTTCGGCACCGGCTACTCCTCGCTCAACTACCTCAACACCCTGCCGCTGGACAAGATCAAGATCGACAAGAGCTTCGTCCGCGAACTGGGCAACGACGACGCCGACCCCAGCATCATCAAGGCGATCATCCAGCTGGCCCACAGCCTGAACATCGAGGTGATCGCCGAGGGGGTGGAGAATCGCGCCCAGGAAGCCTGCCTGATCGCACAGGGCTGCAGCGAGGGCCAGGGCTTCCTCTACAGCCGGCCGCTGCCGGCCGCGCAGATCGCCCATTACATCCGCCACTTCGAGCAGCGCCGCAAGGCGCAGCCGAGCGACCTGCCCACCCGGGGCTGAGGGACACGCGGCGTAGACGGAGCAGATTCCAGGCGACAGGCTATTGCAAAAATGCGAACATTTCGCATTATATCTCGCTTTGGCGCTCAGCCAGCCCGTCCGTCCACCCTCACAAGGATCCGTCCGCATGCCTCGTTTGCCCCTGGCGACCGCCAGCCTGCTCGCCCTCTCCATCGCCCTCGCCGGTTGCGGCGAGGACAAGAAAGCCGAAGCCCCCGCCCAGGCCGCCGCAGCGGTCGTGCAGAACACCGCGCCGGCCGCCGCCAGCTTCGACCAGGCCGCCGCCCGCGCGGTGGTCGGTCACTACGCAAGCCTGGCCTCGGCGGTGTTCGACGACGCCCTGGTCACTGCGCAGGCCCTGCAGCAGGCCATCGACGCACTGCTCGCCGCGCCCAGCGACGCCACCCTCAAGGCCGCCCGCGAAGCCTGGCTGGCCGCGCGCATCCCCTACATGCAGACCGAGGTGTTCCGCTTCGGCAACCCGGTGGTCGACGACTGGGAAGGCCAGCTCAACGCCTGGCCGCTGGACGAGGGCCTGATCGACTACGTCGCCGGCGACTACCAGCACGCCCTCGGCAACCCCGGCGCCACCGCCAACATCATCGCCAACACCGAGATCCAGGTCGGCGAGGACAAACTCGACGTCAGCGCCATCACCGGCGAGCTGCTGGCCAGCCTCAACGAGCTGGGCGGCTCGGAAGCCAACGTCGCCACCGGCTACCACGCCATCGAGTTCCTGCTCTGGGGCCAGGACCTCAACGGCAGCCAGCCCGGCGCCGGCAACCGTCCGGCCAGCGACTACCTGGTCGGCGAAGGCGCCACCGGCGGGCACAACGAGCGCCGCCGCGAGTACCTCAAGGCCGCCACCGCCCTGCTGGTCAGCGACCTCGAATACATGGCCGGCCAGTGGCGGGCCGGCGTCGCCGACAACTACCGCGCTCAGCTGGAGGCCGAGCCGGCCGAGAACGGCCTGCGCAAGATGCTGTTCGGCATGGGCAGCCTGTCGCTCGGCGAGCTGGCCGGCGAGCGCATGAAGGTCGCCCTGGAGGCCAACTCCACCGAGGACGAGCACGACTGCTTCAGCGACAACACCCACAACTCGCACTACTTCAACGCCCTGGGCATCCGCAACGTCTACCTCGGCGAGTACAAGAAGGCCGACGGCAGCCTGCTCAGCGGCCCGAGCCTGTCGTCCCTGGTGGCCCAGGCCGACGCCGCCACCGACGCCGCGCTGAAGGCCGACCTGGACGCCACCCAGGCCGCCCTGCAGAAGCTGGTGGACAGCGCCGAGAAGGACGGCGTGCACTTCGACCAGCTGATCGCCGCCGACAACGCCGCCGGCCAGCAGATCATCCGCGACGGCATCGCCGCGCTGGTCAAGCAGACCGCCGGCATCGAGCAGGCCGCCGGCAAGCTGGGCATCGCCGACCTCAACCCGGACACCGCCGACCACAGCTTCTGATCGTTCCTCCTGCACGGCTGCGGCGCTGCGCCGCAGCCGCCTGCAGCCCCCGGCGGGCGCGGGCTGCGCCCTGCCCGCCGCCCCTGCAAATGCAAACCCCTCTTATTCTCCCGGTAACACGCTGTTACACTGCCGCGCGTTCTTCACCCCCGGAGTATCGCCATGTTCCGCCCGTCCGCCCTGCGCCCGCTCACGCTCCTCGCGCTGGCCCTGGCGCTGAGCGCCTGCGAGCAGACCGACGCACCGCGCTTCAGCGCCGCCGAACCCGGCGAGCAGCTCTCCGCCGGCGCCGCCACGGTCAACAAGTTCGACCAGAACGCCTTCTCCCTGCCCTCGGCCAACCTCTCGCCGCTGCGCCGCCTGGACTTCAGCGTCGGCAACAGCTTCTTCCGCAATCCCTGGGTGATCGCCCCGGCCTCCACCGACGCCCGCGACGGCCTCGGCCCGCTGTTCAACACCAACGCCTGCCAGAACTGCCACATCAAGGACGGCCGCGGCCATCCGCCGGGCAGTCGCGGCGACAACGCAGTGTCCAGCCTGGTGCGCCTGTCGATCCCCGCCCGCCCCGGCCAGGAGGCCCTGCTCGAACGCCAGGGGCTGATCCCCGAGCCGGTCTACGGCGGCCAGCTGCAGGATGTCGCCATCCCCGGCGTGGCCCCGGAAGGCAAGCTGCGGGTCAGCTACCGCAGCGAGGTGGTCACCCTCAAGGACGGCACCCGCGTCGAGCTGCAGCAGCCGCAGCTGGAGATCGGCCAGCTCGGCTACGGCGCGCTGCACCCCGACACCCGGCTCTCCCTGCGCGTGGCGCCGCCGATGATCGGCCTGGGCCTGCTCGAAGCCATCCCCGAGGCGGCGATTCTCGCCAACGCCGATCCCGACGACGCCGACGGCGACGGCATCTCCGGGCGCGCCAACCGGGTCTGGGACCACGCCAGCCAGAGCACCCGCCTCGGCCGCTTCGGCTGGAAGGCCGGGCAGCCGTCGCTCAACCAGCAGAACGCCGACGCCTTCTTCAACGACATGGGCCTGTCCACCTCGCTGCTCGCCGGCAGCAGCTGCACCGCGGCGCAGACCGACTGCCACAACGTCCCCCACGGCGGCGTGCCGGAAGTCAGCGACAACATCCTCGCCCAGGTGCTGTTCTACACCCGCAACCTCGGCGTGCCGGCGCGCCGCGGCGTCGACGACCCGCAGGTGCTCAAGGGCAAGGGCCTGTTCCACCAGGCCGGCTGCCAGGGCTGCCACACGCCGAGCTTCACCACCGCCAGCGACGCCGCCGAGCCGGAGCTGGCCGGACAGACCATCCGCCCCTACAGCGACCTGCTGCTGCATGACATGGGCGACGGACTGGCGGACAATCGCGACGAATTTCTCGCCAGCGGCCGCGAATGGCGCACCCCGCCGCTGTGGGGCATCGGCCTGACCGAAACCGTCAACGGCCACACCCGCTTCCTCCACGACGGCCGCGCGCGCAACCTGCTGGAGGCGATCCTCTGGCACGGCGGCGAAGCCGAAGCGGCGCGGCAGAAGGTGATGGCCTTCGACGCCGAGCAGCGCGCCGCCCTGCTGGCCTTCCTCAATTCCCTGTAAGGAGCACCCGATGCTGCGCCCCGCCCTGCTCTCCCTGACCCTGCTGGCCACCCTGGCCGGCTGCTCCGACGACGCCCCGCCCGCGGCGAAGACCGAGCCCTTCGCCGCCACCAGCGCGGCGCTGACCGACGGCGTGCTGCTGCCGGCCTACACCCGCTGGACCGACGACAACCGCCATCTGGTCGACAGCGCCCGCGCCTTCTGCGCCGGCGAGCAGGACCTGGCCGCCGCCCGCCAGGCCTACCGCCAGGCCCACGCCGCCTGGGCCGCCCTGCAGCCGCTGGCCATCGGCCGTCTCGGCGAAGGCAACCTGGCCTGGCAGGTGCAGTTCTGGCCGGACAAGAAGAACCTGGTGGCCCGCCAGGTCAACGCCCTGCTCGACGCCAAGCCGCAGCTCAAGCAGGCCGACCTGGAAAGCGCCAGCGTGGTGGTGCAGGGCCTGAGCGCCTACGAATACCTGCTGTTCGACGCCGCCCTCGACCTCGACCAGCTGGAGCAGAAGCGCCGCTACTGCCCGCTGCTGCTCGGCATCGGCACCCACCAGCAGGCCCTGTCCGCCGGGGTGCTGGCCAGCTGGATCGGCGAGCAGGGCCTGGCCGCCCAGCTCAAGCAGTTCCCCAACCCGCGCTATGCCGAAGGCCGCGAGGCCATCGGCGAGCTGCTGCGCATCCAGGTCGGCGCCCTCGACGGCCTGAAGAAGAAGCTCGGCACCCCGCTGGCGCGGGGCAAGACGCCCCAGCCCTATCAGGCCGAAGGCTGGCGCAGTGCCACCTCGCTGGCCAGCCTCGACGCCAGCCTGGCCAGCGCCGAGGCGCTGTGGCGCGGCGCCGACGGCCCCGGCGTGCGCAGCCTGCTGGGCGCCGAGCACGGCGACCTGGCCACCCGCATCGACGCCGCCTACAGCGAAACCCGCCAGCGCCTGGGCGCCCTCGGCGCGCCGCTCGGCGAGCTGCTGGCCAGCGACGCCGGCCGCGACAGCCTCGGTCAGCTCTACGACAGCCTCGACCGCCTGCATCGCCTGCAGGAAGGCGAGCTGGCCCGCGCGCTGGGCATCCAGCTCGGCTTCAACGCCCACGACGGCGACTGAGCCGGCGGCCCGGCCCCGCGTGGGCGCCGGGCCGGCCACGGCACAGGGAGGTGCCGCATCGGCCCCCTCCTCCTTCCGTGTCACGGAGTCCCCATGCAACGACGTACCTTCCTCGGCCTCGGCGGCGCCCTGTTCGCCGCCGCCGCCCTCGGCGGCTGGAGCCTCGGTCGCGGCGCGGCCGCCCAGCCGCTGCTGCTCTCGGCGCGCAACGACGCCGACGGCCGCCACTACGCGGTCGGCTACCGCCTCGACGGCCAGGCGCAGTTCGCCACCCCGGTGCGCGAGCGCTGCCACGACGTGGTGCCGCACCCGGCGCTGCCGCTGGCGCTGTTCGTCGGTCGCCGGCCGAGCCGCGAGAGCTACCTGATCGACACCCGCGACGGCCGCCTGCTGCAGACCGTGGCCAGCCCGGCCGACCGGCACTTCTACGGCCACGCGGTGTTCCATCGCGACGGCGAGTGGCTGTACAGCACCGAGAACGACACCCGCGAGCCTGGCCGCGGGGTGCTCGGCGTCTGGCGCCTGGACGGCGAGCGCCTGCTGCGCGAGGCCGAGCTGTCCAGCCACGGCGTCGGCCCGCATCAGCTGCTGTGGATGCCCGACGGCGAAACCCTGGTGGTAGCCAACGGCGGCATCCGCACCGAGGCCGACAGCCGCGAGGCGATGAACCTCGATGCCATGGAGCCGAGCCTGGTGCTGCTGCGCCGCGACGGCAGCCTGCTGAGCAAGGAGACGCTGCCCGAACGGATGAACAGCGTGCGCCATCTGGCGGTGGCCGACGACGGCACCGTGGTCAGCGGCCAGCAGTACGAGGGCGCCGCGGACGACGCCGCGGCGCTGGTGGCGATCAAGCGCCCCGGCGGGGCCTTCCAGCCCTTCCCGCTGGGCGAGACGCAGCGCCTGGCGATGCACCAGTACACCGCCAGCGTGGCGATCCACAGCGCACTGCGCCTGCTGGCGATCACCGCGCCGCGCGGCAACCGGGTGTTCATCTGGGACCTGGACAGCGCCGCGCTGCGCCTCGACGCGCCACTGCCCGACTGCGCCGGCGTCGCCGCCTGCGCCGAAGGCTTCGTGGTCAGTTCCGGGCAGGGCCGCTGCCGGCTCTACGACTGCCGCAGCGCCGAGATCGTCATGCAGCCCCTGACTTTGCCGGCCGGGCTGTGGGACAACCACCTGCGCCTGGCCTGAGCCGCCGCGCCGGCTTTGACTTGTCGGCGCGGCAAGCCTAGCGTGAGCCCTATCGCGTAATCCCGAGCAAAGGAGTCGCCTATGTTACGCCGCCGCCTGCTGGTCATGCTGGCCATCGTGATCGTCGTGGTCGCGCTGCTCGCCGGCTACAAGGCCTACAGCATCTACCAGCAGATCCAGGCCTTCTCGGCCCCGCCGGCGCCGGTCAGCGTCTCCGCCGTCGTCGCCGAACAGCGTGACTGGCAAAGCCAGGTGGCAGCCATCGGCAGCCTCACCGCGCTGCGCGGCGTCGACCTGGGCGTCGAGGCCGGCGGCACGGTGCGCAGCGTGCTGTTCGAGTCCGGCCAGCAGGTCGGCGCCGGCCAGCCGCTGCTGCAGATGGACAACGCGGTGGAAACCGCCAGCCTGCGCACCGCCGAGGCCGAACTGGGTCTGGCGCTGGTCGAGTACCAGCGCGGCAGCAACCTGATCGAGCGCCAGGCGATCTCGCGCAGCGAGTTCGACCGCCTCGGCGCCAGCCTGGAGAAGGCCCGCGCCAGCGTCGCCCAGCTCAAGGCGACCCTGGCCAAGAAGCGCCTGCTGGCGCCCTTCGCCGGGACCATCGGCATCCGTCAGGTCGACGTCGGCGACTACCTGGAGCCGGGCACGCCGGTGGCCACCCTGCAGGACCTGTCGATGCTCTACGTCGACTTCTTCCTCCCCGAACAGGAGTTCGCCCGCCTGCAGGTCGGCCAGCCCCTGCAGGCCAGCGTCGCCGCCTGGCCGGGCGAGCGCTTCGCCGGGCGCATCGAGGCGATCAACCCCAAGGTGGAAGCCACCACCCGCAACCTGCAGGTCCGCGCCCTGCTGGCCAACCCGCAGGGCCGCCTGCTGCCGGGCATGTTCGCCCACCTGCAGGTGCTGCTCGGCGAGCGCCGCGCGCAGGTGGTGGTGCCGGAAACCGCCGTCGCCTACACCCTCTATGGCAACTCGCTGTACGTGGTGGTCGAGCGCGAGGAGGACGGCGCCCCGGCGCTGAGCGTCGAGCGCCGCTTCGTCAGGACCGGCGAACGCCGCGACGGCCAGGTGGTGATCCTCGAAGGCCTGCAGGCCGGCGAGCGCGTGGTGTCCTCCGGGCAGCTCAAGCTCGACAACGGCACCGCCATCACCCTGGTCGACGATCCCGCCGCCCGCTAACCGTCGCCCGCAGGAAGCAGCCATGGCCTTCACCGATCCCTTCATCCGTCGTCCCGTGCTGGCCTGCGTGATCAGCCTGCTGATCGTCCTGCTCGGCCTGCAGGCGTTCGGCAAGCTGGTCGTGCGCCAGTACCCGCAGATGGAAAACGCCCTGATCACCGTCACCACCGCCTACCCCGGCGCCAACGCGGAAACCATCCAGGGCTACATCACCCAGCCGCTGCAGCAGAGCCTGGCCAGCGCCGAGGGCATCGACTACATGACCTCGGTGAGCCGGCAGAACGTCTCGGTGATCTCCATCCATGCGCGCCTGGGCACCGACAGCGACCGCCTGTTCACCGAGCTGCTGGCCAAGGCCAGCGAGGTCAAGAACCGCCTGCCGCAGCAGGCCGAGGACCCGGTGCTGAGCAAGGAGGCGGCGGACTCCACCGCCCTGATGTACCTGAGCTTCTACAGCGAGGAACTGTCCAACCCGCAGATCACCGACTACCTGTCGCGGGTCGTCCAGCCCAAGCTGGCGACCCTGCCGGGCATGGCCGAGGCCGAAATCCTCGGCAACCAGGTGTTCGCCATGCGCCTGTGGCTCGACCCGCTCAAGCTGGCCGCCTACGGCGTGGATGCTGCCGACGTCAACCGTGCGGTGCGCGCCTACAACTACCTGTCCGCCGCCGGGGAAACCAAGGGCGAGTACGTGGTCACCAGCCTCAGCGCCAGCACCGACCTCAAGTCGCCCGAGGACTTCGCCGCCATCCCGGTGAAGATCGCCGGCGGCAGCCGGGTGCTGCTCGGCGACGTGGCGCGAGTCGAGATGGGCGCGGAAAGCTACGACTCGCTCAGCTCCTTCGACGGCGTGCCCTCGGTGTACATCGCCATCAAGGGCACTCCCAGCGCCAACCCGCTGGACGTCATCGCCGAGGTGCGCGGCCTGCTGCCCGAGCTGGAGGCCCAGCTGCCGCCCAACCTCGAAGCCTCCATCGCCTACGATGCGACCCGCTTCATCCAGGCCTCCATCGACGAGGTGCTCAAGACCCTCGGCGAGGCCATCCTGATCGTCATCGTGGTGGTGTTCCTGTTCCTCGGCGCCTTGCGCTCGGTGCTGATCCCGGTGGTGACCATCCCGCTGTCGATGATCGGCGTGCTGTTCTTCATGCAGCTGATGGGCTACTCGATCAACCTGCTGACCCTGCTGGCCATGGTGCTGGCCATCGGTCTGGTGGTCGACGACGCCATCGTCGTGGTGGAGAACATCCACCGCCACATCGAGAAAGGCCGCACGCCGCTGGACGCCGCCATCGAGGGCGCCCGCGAGATCGCCGTGCCGGTGGTGTCGATGACCCTGACCCTGGCCGCGGTGTACGCGCCGATCGGCTTCCTCGAAGGCCTGACCGGCGCGCTGTTCAAGGAGTTCGCCTTCACCCTGGCCGGCGCGGTGGTGATCTCCGGGATCGTCGCGCTGACCCTGTCGCCGATGATGTGCGCGCACCTGCTGCGCCACGAGGAGAACCCCGGCGGCTTCGCCCAGCGCATCGACCGGCTGTTCGAGCGGCTCAAGCAGCGCTACCTGCATACCCTGCGCGCCAGCCTGGACACCCGTCCGGTCACCGTGACCTTCGCCGTGCTGGTGCTGCTGCTGATCCCGGCGCTGCTCGCCTTCACCCAGCGCGAACTGGCCCCGGACGAGGACCAGGGCATCGTGTTCATGCTCAGCAGCGTGCCGCAACCCAACAACCTCGACTACCTGAACAGCCAGACCGCGCCTTTCGTGGAGATCTTCCGCAGCTTCCCCGAGTACTACTCCTCGTTCCAGATCAACGGCTTCAGCGGCGTGCAGTCGGGGATCGGCGGCATGCTGCTCAAGCCCTGGGACGAGCGCGAGCGCACCCAGATGGAGCTGCTGCCGCAGGTCCAGGCCCGCCTGGCGCAGATCCCCGGCATCGAGGTGTTCGCCTTCAACCTGCCGTCGCTGCCGGGCACCGGCGAAGGCCTGCCGTTCCAGTTCGTGATCAACACGCCGAACGACTACGAGTCGCTGCTGCAGCTCGCCGAGCGAGTCAAGCAGCGCGCCATGGACTCGGGCAAGTTCGCCTTCCTCGACATCGACCTGGCCTTCGACAAGCCCGAGCTGCTGATCGACATCGACCGCGCCAAGGCGGCGCAGCTGGGCGTGTCCATGGAGGACATCGGCCTGACCCTGGCGACCCTGCTCGGCGAGGGCGAGATCAACCGCTTCACCCTCGACGGGCGCAGCTACAAGGTGATCGCCCAGGTCGAGCGCGCCTACCGCGACAACCCCGGCTGGCTGGACAGCTACTACGTGCGCAGCGCCAGCGGCGAGCTGCTGCCGCTGTCCACCCTGGTCAGCGTCGGCGAGCGGGCCCGGCCGACCCAGCTCAACCAGTTCCAGCAGCTCAACGCGGTGGTCATCCAGGGCGTGCCGCTGGTCAGCATGGGCGAGGCCATCGACACCGTGCGCGGCATCGCCGAGGCCGAGGCGCCGCGCGGCTTCGCCTTCGACCACGCCGGTGCGGCGCGCCAGTTCGTCCAGGAAGGCAACGCCCTGTACCTGACCTTCGCCCTCGCGCTGGCAATCATCTTTCTGGTGCTGGCCGCGCAGTTCGAGAGCTTCCGCGATCCGCTGGTGATCCTGCTGAGCGTGCCGCTATCGATCTGCGGCGCGCTGCTGCCGCTGTTCCTCGGCCTGTCGAGCCTGAACATCTACACCCAGGTCGGCCTGGTGACGCTGATCGGCCTGATCAGCAAGCACGGCATCCTGATCGTCGAGTTCGCCAACCAGCTGCGCCGCGAGCGGGGTCTGGACCGGCGCAGCGCGGTCGAGCAGGCCGCGGCGATCCGCCTGCGCCCGGTACTGATGACCACCGCCGCGATGGTCTTCGGCATGCTGCCGCTGATCCTGGCCAGCGGCGCCGGGGCGCAGAGCCGCTTCGACATCGGCCTGGTGATCGCCACCGGCATGGCGGTCGGCACCCTGTTCACCCTGTTCGTGCTGCCGGCCATGTACACCCTGCTCGCCCACCCGGACGCGCCGCAGCGCGCCTGAAACGCCAGGGGCCGCCGGGACTGCCCCGGCGGCCTCTGGCTGCGCGATCAACGGCTCAGCCGCTCATCCCCCGCGTCACGCCCAGCAGCATCAGCAGCGCGGCGGGATCGAGGCAACCGGCCGACCCGCGAGGCGTCGCCGGGGCATGGGCGGCGCCGTCGATGCCGACGATCACCTGCGGCCGCGGCTCCTGCCAGGCGGATGCGGCCAGATACAGCACACTCACCGCCAGGGACAGGAACAGCACCCGCACGAATTGTCGTTGCATGACCTTCACTCCTCGATGGCGTGGCCGCAGGCCTGGCGATAACCGCTGGCCAGACTCCGCCACTCGGCCTCGCCCCACCACGCATGGCGGCGCAACTGGCGCAGATCGTGGCGGGCGGCGCGACGGGAAGTCAGGCGACGGCGACTTTTTTCTAGGTCTAGCAGCGCCAGCTCGACCCGTCCATGCGGGCTGACGCGGAGGAAGATGTGCTTGGGGTACAGGCAGCCGTGCTGCCAGCGCGCCGCGTGCAGACGCGCCAGCAACTGTCCCAGTTGCTGGAAGATCCGCGCGCGCAGCGCGGCGTCCCAGCCATGCTGCATGCCGTGGGCGTAGATCGCCTCCAGGCTGTCGAAGCCGTTCAGCGCCTCGGTGACCAGCAGCGCCTGCAGCTGCCCCGCCTGACGGCGGGTGCCGCAGTACAGCAGGCGCGGCACGCGGATGCCCAGCGCGGCGAAGGCCTGCAGGGCGCGCCGCTCGCGCAGCACGGTCGGCTCGCCCAGCGGGTGGCGCCAGTCGCGGTAGCAGTGATCGACCTGCTGTTTGCGGTACAGCAGGCGGCCGTCGCCGGTGCGCACGCGCTGCACGCCGCTGATCCCGCCGCGCCGCGCATTGGGTTCCTCCACCCACTCGCCGGGAGTGCTCAACCACTGCTCGAAGGCTTCGCCGGCGGGCAGTTCGAGAAGCTGTATCAGGCTGCTCATGACTCAGACCTTGCGCAGCACGTAGACCCGCCACATGGCGTAGCCGGGCAGAAAGTCGTAGTGGGCGTCGATGCGGAAACCGGCGGCGCGGAACTCCGCCTCGATCTGCGCGCGCGGCACCACGAAGCGGTTCTGGTAGCTGCCGACCTTGCCCTCGGCCTGGCGCCGGCGTTCGAGACGGCGACGTTTCCAGGCCTTGAAGTTGCCGTCCACCCACAGCGAGAGGATCACGCTGTCGCGGCTCACCCGGTGGAACTCCTCCAGCAGCACCCGGCGGTCGGCGGCCTCGCCGATGTGGTGCAGCAGGCGCATGCAGAAGATGCTGTCCACCGCGTTGTCGGGCAGTTCGATGGCAAACGCCGAGGTCTGCAGCGGCTTGACCCGCCGGACCACCTCGGCCGGCTGCACGCTGCAGGCCACGTCCAGCATGTGCGCCGAGTTGTCGGCACCGACGATCACCCGGTTGGCCTTCTCCGCCAGCAACGGCCAGAAGCGCCCGGCGCCGCAGGGCAGATCGAGCACCAGCCCCGGCTCGCCAGCGCGGGCCAGCGCCTTGCGCGCCAGCTGCAGGTCGCGACGGTGCGACAGGCGCCGCGCCAGGCCGTCCTGGTGCTTCTCGAAGTATTGCCGGGCGTGTTCGGCATCGTACTTGCGGGAAAATTCGAGTTCGACGGGCTGGGACATGGCGCAGCTTCCAAGGCTGGACAATGTCTGCAGAGTGCCGCCTACGCCGTCACACGCCCGTCAAGCCGGCGTGAAAAAAACGTCAAATCCGTCACAGGCGCACGCTGAACCGGCAGCCATGGGGCTCCACCGCGCGCAGCTCGATGCACCAGCCTTCGTGGACACAGATCCGCTGCACCAGCGACAGCCCCAGGCCCAGCCCGTCGCCGCGCTCGCCATGGCCGCGCACGAAGGGCTGGAACACCGCCTCGCGCATCGCCGGGGGAATCCCCGCGCCGCTGTCCTCGACGCTAAAGCCACCGGCCTCCAGCTGCAGACGGATGCTGCCGCTGTCGGTGTAGTGCCAGGCGTTGCGCAGCAGGTTGCCCAGCACCGCACGCAGGAAGGTGGCGTTGTAGCGCCGGCCGTCGTCGGCCAGCGGCCGGTAGTCGAGGCGCAGGCCCTTGGCCTCGACCGGCTCGCGCCAGTGCGCCACCAGCTCGTCGGCGACCTGGCGCAGGCTCGCCTGCGGCGCCGCCGGAGCCTCGGCGGACTGCTCGCGGGCCAGTTGCAGGAAGGTCTGCACCAGCTCGCGCATTTCCTCGCTGGCCCGCGCGATGCGCTCCACCTGACGACGCGCGCGCGGCTCCAGCGCCGGGTTCTCCAGCAGCAGCTCGCAGGAGCCGGCCAGCACCATCAGCGGCGTGCGCAGCTCGTGGCTGACGTCGCTGGTGAACAGCTGCTCGCGGGTCAGCGCCTGGCGCAGCTGGCTGAGTGCCTCGTCGAAGGCCGCCGCCAGCTCGCCCACCTCGTCGCGCACGTAGTCCGGCGCCAGCGGCGGCGCCACCGCCAGCAACTGGTCGCGGTGGCGCACCTGGCGCGCCAGGCGCACCACCGGCGCCATCACCCGCCGTGCCAGCAGCCAGCCGAGCAGCGCGGCGAGCAGCACGCTGAGCAGGAAGCCGACCAGCACCACCACGTACATCAGCTGCTCGCGCCGCTCGAAGTCGCTCTGGTCCTGCAGCAGCACGTACTCGCGACCGTCGACCCGGCGCAGCATGGCGTGGAAGGCGCCCTCGCCGCGGAACACCTCCTGAAAGCCCTCCTCCAGCCCGCGCAGGTCGGCCGGCAGGGCGAACTCGTCGGGACCGTCGGTGAAATAGAACAGCTGGTCGGGACGCGGCTGGGCGCGCCACTCGTCCATGGTTTCCATCTTCAGCAGGCGGTCGAGATCGCGGCCGAGCTGGGCGGACAGCAGGCGCTCCTCGATCATGTGCACCACCAGCACGGTGCCCACCGCGAAGGCCCCGGCCACCAGCAGGCTCATCAGCGCGAAGGCGATGACGATGCGCTGCGCCAGGCTCGACTTAAAGCGCATGGTCGTCCGCCAGGCGATAGCCGACGCCGTGCACGGTATGCAGCAGCGGGGTCGGGAAGGGTTTGTCGATGGTCTGGCGCAGCTGGTGGATGTGGCTGCGCAGGCTGTCGCTGTCCGGACAGTCGTCGCCCCACAGCGCCTCTTCCAGCGCCTCGCGGCGCAGCACGTGGGGGCTGCGCTGCATCAGCAGGGCGAGCAGCTTGAGGCCCAGCGGGTTGAGCTTGAGACGCTGCCCGGCGCGACTGACCTCCAGGGTGTCGAGATCGTAGCTGAGATCGGCGACCTGCAGCAGCCGGCGCACGCCGCCCTGGCTGCGGCGCAGCACCGCCTCGATGCGCGCGGCCAGTTCGGACAGCGCGAAGGGCTTGAGCAGATAGTCGTCGGCGCCGGCGTTGAAGCCCTGCAGGCGGTCGTCGAGCTGGTCGCGGGCGGTGAGCATGATCACCGGCACGCTGCTGCGCGCCTCCTCGCGCAGGCGCCGGCACAGGCTGTAGCCATCCAGGCCGGGGAGCATGACGTCGAGGACGATCAGGTCGTAATGGTTGCCCACCGCCAGGTGCAGCCCGGACAGGCCGTCCTGGGCACAGTCGACGCTGTAGCCCTTGAGTTCCAGATAGTCGGCCAGGTTGGCCAGGATGTCGCGGTTGTCTTCGACCAGCAGGATTCGCATGCAGTCATCTCCGGCGGGAATCGGGGGGCGGCGCGCGAACGCCGGCGGCGTCGCACCTTACCCGAGCCGGCGCGCCGGCGACAGCCCCGCCCGAGGCGGCGAAGCGAGCGGGCAAAAGAAAACCCCGGGCCTTGCGGCACCGGGGTTTTCGGTCAGGCTAGGGAGCCGGACGGCTGGATCACATCATGCCGCCCATGCCACCCATGCCGCCCATGTCAGGCATGGCCGGAGCGGCCTTGTCTTCCGGAATGTCGGCGACCATGGCTTCGGTGGTGATCATCAGGCTGGCGATGGAGGCCGCGGACTGCAGGGCAGTACGGGTCACCTTGGCCGGGTCGAGGATGCCCATCTCGATCATGTCGCCGTACACGCCGGTGGCGGCGTTGTAGCCGAAGTTGCCGCTGCCCTGCTTGACCTTGTCGACCACCACGCTCGGCTCGTCGCCGGCGTTGGCGACGATCTGGCGCAGCGGAGCCTCGACGGCGCGACGCAGCAGGGCGATACCGACGTTCTGGTCTTCGTTGTCGCCCTTCAGGCCTTCGATGGCCAGCAGGGCGCGCACCAGGGCGACACCGCCGCCAGGCACCACGCCTTCTTCGACGGCTGCGCGGGTGGCGTGCAGGGCGTCTTCGACACGGGCCTTCTTCTCTTTCATCTCGACTTCGGTGGCAGCGCCGACCTTGATCACCGCAACGCCGCCGGCCAGCTTGGCCAGACGCTCTTGCAGTTTCTCCTTGTCGTAGTCCGAAGTGGTCTCCTCGACCTGCTTGCGGATCTGCGCGACGCGGGCTTCGATGTCGGCCTGGGCGCCGGCGCCGTCGATGATGGTGGTGTTTTCCTTGTTCAGGACCACGCGCTTGGCGTTACCCAGGTGCTCCAGGGTGGCGCCTTCCAGCGACAGGCCGACTTCCTCGGAAATCACGGTACCGCCGGTGAGGATGGCGATGTCCTGCAGCATGGCCTTGCGGCGGTCGCCGAAGCCCGGCGCCTTGACCGCGGCGACCTTGACGATGCCGCGCATGTTGTTGACCACCAGGGTGGCCAGGGCTTCGCCCTCGACGTCTTCGGCGACGATCAGCAGCGGACGGCCGGCCTTGGCGACGGCTTCCAGCACCGGGAGCATTTCGCGGATGTTGGAGATCTTCTTGTCGACCAGCAGCAGCAGCGGGCTTTCCAGCTCGGCGGCCATGGTGTCCGGCTTGTTGATGAAGTACGGGGACAGGTAGCCACGGTCGAACTGCATGCCTTCGACGACCGACAGCTCGTTGTCCAGGCCCGAGCCTTCCTCGACGGTGATCACGCCTTCCTTGCCGACCTTCTCCATGGCTTCGGCAATGATGTTGCCGATGGAGTCGTCGGAGTTGGCGGAGATGGTGCCGACCTGGGCGATGGCCTTGGTATCGGCGCACGGCTTGGACAGCTCCTTGATCTGGGCAACGATGGCGGTGGTCGCCTTGTCGATGCCGCGCTTCAGGTCCATCGGGTTCATGCCGGCGGCAACGGCCTTGAGGCCTTCGTTGACGATGGCCTGGGCCAGCACGGTGGCGGTGGTGGTGCCGTCGCCGGCCTGGTCGTTGGCCTTGGAAGCCACGTCCTTGACCAGCTGGGCGCCCATGTTCTCGAACTTGTCCTTCAGCTCGATTTCCTTGGCCACGGACACGCCGTCCTTGGTGATCAGCGGAGCGCCGAAGCTCTTGTCCAGCACCACGTTGCGGCCTTTCGGGCCGAGGGTGGCCTTGACGGCATCGGCCAGCACGTTCACGCCGACCAGCATCTTCTTGCGAGCGGAATCGCCGAATTTGACTTCTTTAGCAGCCATGTTTCTCAAACCTCGAAATGGAATTCAGGAAATGCGCGAAAAGCGGCGGGAAATCAGTCTTCCAGGACGGCGAGGATTTCGCTCTCGCCCATCACCAGCAGGTCTTCGCCGTCGACCTTGACGGTGTTGCTGCCCGAATAGGGGCCGAACACCACCTTGTCGCCGACCTTCACAGCCAGCGGGCGCACTTCGCCGTTGTCCAGAACGCGACCGGCGCCGACAGCGACGACTTCACCGCGATTCGGCTTCTCGGCAGCGGAACCCGGCAGGACGATGCCGCCTGCGGTCTTGGTTTCTTCTTCGCTGCGACGAATCACGACGCGGTCATGCAGAGGACGAAGCTTCATTGTCGATCTCTCCTAACAGGTTGTTTCCAGCGACCGGTGATGCTCACCGGCGGGTTGGCAGAGTCCGGCGGGGCCGGAAGCGACGTGCCGGGCACGTCGCGAAAGTCGGGGCAGGATGGCCGGGCCAGCCTGCGCTGAACATCCAGATGGGGGCCAGCCAGGGCATTTCAAGGGCGGGGCGAAAAATTTTTCAGTCGTCGCGACGTTCCCACTCGCCCTCGATGATCTGCGGGCGCGGACGCTCGCTGCCGCCCGGCGCCGCCCGCGGGCCGGCAGCGGGGCCGCCGGGCGGCACGGACGACGACGGGCCGGAGCGCGGCACCGCCCGGCTCAGCCGCGCACGCAGCAGGCGGCGGGTCACCGGCAGCAGACAGAGCAGGCCGACGACGTCGCTGATGAAACCGGGCAACAGCAGCAACAGACCGGCGAAGGCCAGCAGCAGGCCATCGAGCATTTCCTGCTCCGGCGCCTCGCCGCTGAGCAGCCTGGCGCGCGCGCGCCAGGCGGTGGCCGGGCCGGCAATGCGCAGCAGGAAGCCGCCGGCCAGCACCCCGGCGAAGATCAGCAGCAGCGTGGCGAGAACCCCGATACTGCTGCCGACCTTGATCAGCAGCGCCAGTTCGAGCAGCGGGAACAGGATGAAAACGAACAGCAGTACACGCATCGCGAGACTTTTCCTTGGGGCGCGCAAGGCCCTGACAAGAGGTTAGATGGCGTCATCTTGCCGGCAATTCAACCACAGGCTCCACCATCCGTCGCCCGCGGCAGCGCGGGGCGATACGCTGTGGACTGCAAGCGGGTATTCCGCAACGCAAAATTCTCGTGCATGCTGCAGCGCAAGACGCTCTCCACCTGACACCTCGCACAGAATCCGTCGCAACGGACAGGCACCCAGCACAACCGGCTGCGGCGCCGTCGAAGGGGTCGACATCCGTCTCAAGAGCCTTGGAGCATTTCCCATGCAAGTCAAAGACAAAGTCATCATCATCACCGGCGGCGGCCAGGGTCTGGGCCGCGCCATGGCCGAATACCTGGCGGCGCGCGGCGCACGCCTGGCCCTGGTCGACCTCAACCCGGAGAAGCTCGACCAGGCGGTCGGCGCCTGCATCGCGCACGGCGTCGAGGCGCGCGCCTACGTGTGCAACGTCGCCGACGAGGCACAGGTCGAGCAGATGGTCGCCCAGGTCGCCAGCGACTTCGGCGCGCTCCATGGTCTGGTCAACAACGCCGGCATCCTGCGCGACGGCATGCTGCTCAAGGTCAAGGACGGCGTGGTCCAGAAACTGTCGCTGGCCCAGTGGCAGTCGGTGATCGACGTCAACCTGACCGGGGTGTTCCTCTGCACCCGCGAGGTCGCGGCGAAGATGCTCGAACTCAAGTGCGAGGGCGCCATCGTCAACATCTCCTCGGTGTCGCGCGCCGGCAACATGGGCCAGAGCAACTACTCGGCGGCCAAGGCCGGGATCGCCTCGCTGACCGTGGTCTGGGCCAAGGAGCTGGCGCGCTACGGCATCCGCGTCGGCGCCGTCGCCCCCGGCTTCATCGGCACCGAGATGGTCGCCAGCATGAAGCCCGAAGCCCTGGAGCGCATGACCTCGGCCATCCCGCTGCGCCGCCTCGGCACGCCGGAAGAGATCGCCCAGGCGGTCACCTTCATCTTCGAGAGCGACTACTTCACCGGCCGCGTGCTGGAGATGGACGGCGGCATCCGCCTGTAACACCCGGCAGTTCCATCGCCCTTCTGCAACGCAGCAGCGGAGCGATGGGACTACCCCTTACCGCCATACCGCACCGCAAAAAATACCCGCCAAACGACGCCAGAATCCTCCACTCCGCTCACCAGCCCACGCCCACACCGAAGGTGTAGCGCGCCTCGTCCACATCGCCCAGCTCGCTGCGCAACTGGTCCCACTCGCCCTTGAGCTGCAGCGCCGCCCAGCTGTTGAGCCGGTAACGCAGGCCCAGAGCCGTTTCCAGCTTGTAGTCGATGACATGGTCGAAGGGCGCCCCCAGTTCGCCATGGCTGAACAGCTCGACGCGCTTGCCAAACAGGTGGCGGTTGTAGTCCCACTTGACGCCCAGGGCATAGAGATGCTCCTTGCCGCCGGCGGCGAAGGCGAAATCGTGGCGGTTGAGCAGGGTCGCCAGGGAGAAGGCGCCCAGCGAGTCGTCCCAGAACTGGTAGCCCGGCCCGCTGCCCAGGGTGCGCTGCAATGCCAGCGCATCGACCCGGTCGCGCTGGTACTCGAACTTGCCCTGCCAGAACCAGTGCTCGTCGAGGAAACGGTCGAGAGCGTACTCGCCGCCCACGTTGTCGGCGCTCTTCACCCCGTTCTTGAACTCGCGCTCGAAGCCGCCGGTGAGGTTGTGCCGCCACAGGGCGTGGCGCGCGCTGGTCTTGAAGTCCAGCTCGAAGTCCTCGACATCCTTGGCGGCCTTCTCGTACTCCAGGGCCAGGTCGATGCGCCCGCTCCATATCCAGTCCTCGACCAGCGGACGCGGCGGCAGGATCTGGCGGATCTCGCGCAGCGCGAGCGGGCGCGCGGGCACCTCGTGCAGCGCCACCCGGCCCGCCGCCGCGCGCTGCAGGCCCCGCGTCTGCACGCGGCGGCCATCGGCGCGCTGAATCAATAGCGTCTGCGCGCTGTCCAGGCTGGCCACCTGCTTCCAGTCGAGGGTCACGCTGCCGGCATAGGCCGTCTCGATCAGCAGCTTGCCGCCATCGAGCAGCTGGATGCGCCCGCTCAGGCGGTCGCCGTTGTTCAGCCAGACGGTATCGCCCCAGGCGGACGGCAACAGGGCGCACAACACAACGGAGAGCAGGAAACGGAACATGCACGGACTTCGGCGTAGGAGCGGGCGCGCATTATAGAATGAGGCGCCGCGCCGGCGACCGCCCGGCACAGCAAGCACCGCACTCCCCGGCGCCGGATCACGGAGACCGCCATGCCCGCAACCGCCGACGACCCCGTACAGAACCGCAAGGCGGCGCTCTACGCCGCGCTCGCCGAGCTGCCGGCGGGCCAGGTGATCAGCTACGGCCAGCTCGCCGCACTGGCCGGACTCGGCCGCGCCGCCCGCTGGGTCGGTCGCTGCCTGAGTCAGTTGCCGGAGGATAGCCGCCTGCCCTGGCATCGGGTGGTGGCCGCCGGCGGTCGCCTGAGCCTGCCGCCCGGCAGCCCGGCCGGCGACGAGCAGCGCCGACGTCTGGCCGCCGAGGGAATCGCCGTGCATGGCGGGCGCCTCGACATCCGTCGCTACGGCTGGCATCCGCCGCGGCAGAGCGGTTAGAGTGCGCGCTTTCCTTTGCCTTTCGTAGCCTTCCATGCCCCATAGAACCTGGCGCGAAGCCTTCGCCACCTATGCCAGCCCCGCGGCCCTGGCACTCCTGCTGCTCGGCTTCGCCGCCGGTCTGCCGATGGTGCTGGTGTTTTCCACCCTGTCGGTGTGGCTGCGCGAAGCCGGGGTGGCCCGCGAGACCATCGGCTACGCCAGCCTGATCGGCCTGGCCTACGCCTTCAAGTGGGTGTGGTCGCCGCTGCTCGACCAGTGGCGCCTGCCGCTGCTCGGCCGTCTCGGCCGGCGCCGCTCCTGGCTGGCGCTGTCGCAGCTGCTGGTCGCCGCCGGCCTGGCCGCGATGGCGCTGTTCGACCCGCAGACCCACCTGGCCTGGCTGATCGCCGTGGCGGTGCTGGTGGCCTTCGCCTCGGCCACCCAGGACATCGCCCTCGACGCCTATCGCCTGGAGATCGCCGAGAACACCCAGCAGGCGGCGCTCGCCGCCTGCTACACCACCGGCTACCGGGTGGCCATGCTGCTGGCCAGCGCCGGTGCGCTGTTCGTCGCCGAGGGCTTCGGCTCGGTGGGCGGCAGCTACCTGTACCCGGCCTGGGCCAGCACCTACCTGCTGTTCGCCCTGCTGATGCTGCCCGGCCTGCTCACCACCCTGTGGATGCCCGAACCGCCGGTGCCGCAGCAGACCCAGCAGAGCGCCGCGCGCTACGGGCTGAGCCACCAACTGATCTCGGTGCTGGTGCTGATCGTGCTGCTGATCTCGGTGCCGGCGATGTTCACCCAGCTCTACCACAGCGGCGTGGACGGGGTGTTCAGCAGCCGGGTGACCCTGCTCGACCTGATCCTCGACGACCGCGCCTTCCTGCGCTTCACCCTCTACACCCTGCTCACCCT
The DNA here is from genome assembly GCF_900105885.1 of Pseudomonas guangdongensis. Classification (NCBI taxonomy): domain Bacteria; kingdom Pseudomonadati; phylum Pseudomonadota; class Gammaproteobacteria; order Pseudomonadales; family Pseudomonadaceae; genus Geopseudomonas; species Geopseudomonas guangdongensis. The sequence goes on from NZ_LT629780.1 coordinate 62,236, forward strand.
GCTGTGCCTGTCGTCCTTCGGCCGCCGCGGCCTGGCGCCGGTGCTGACGCCGATCAGCGACTTCATCCAGCGCTACCGCTGGCAGGCGCTGGTGCTGCTCGGACTGATCGCCACCTACCGGATGTCGGACACGGTGATGGGGGTGATGGCCAACGTGTTCTACATCGACCTGGGCTTCTCCAAGGACCAGATCGCCAGCGTCAGCAAGCTGTTCGGCCTGGTGATGACCCTGCTCGGCGCCGGGGTCGGCGGCGTGCTGATCGCCCGCTTCGGCATCCTGCCGATCCTGTTCATCGGCGGCCTGGCCTCGGCGGCGACCAACCTGCTGTTCGCCATGCTCTCCGGCATGGGCCCCAACCTGCAGATGCTGGTGTTCACCATCTCGGCGGACAACTTCAGCGGCGGCCTGGCCACCGCGGCCTTCGTCGCCTACCTGTCGAGCCTGACCAACCTGCAGTTCTCCGCCACCCAGTACGCCCTGCTCAGCTCGATCATGCTGCTGCTGCCGCGCCTGATGGGCGGCTACTCGGGGGTGATGGTGGAGAAGCTCGGCTACGCCGACTTCTTCCTAGTCACCGCGCTGATCGGCGTACCGACCCTGCTGCTGATCGGCCTGCAGTGGGGCCGCGAGCGGCGCCAGCCACTCCCGGCGCCGGCCACCGGCGAGTCGCCGCCGCACTGAACGGGTCATGATGCAAAAGGCCGATCCCGGAGGATCGGCCTTTTGCAGGGTGGCGGCGCCGCGACTCAGTTGCCGGGCTGCACCAGATGCACTACCCGCTGCGGAAAGGGAATGCCGATGCCGGCATCGGCCAGCTGCTCCTTGGCCCGCTCGGTGAACTCGAAGGTCACCGCCCAGAAGTCGACGGTATCCACCCACACCCGCAGCGACAGGTTGACCGCGTTGTCGCCCAGTCCGGTCACCCAGACCACCGGCGCCGGCTCGGCCAGCACGCGCGGGTCGGCGGCAATCGCCAGCAGCACCTCGCGGGCGCGCTTGATGTCGCTGGCGTAGTCGATGCCGATGTTGATGTCGACACGCCGACGCCCTTCGCGCGAGTGGTTGACGATGGTGCCGTTGGACAGGCTGCCGTTGGGCACGATCACCGTCTTGTTGTCGCCGGTCTTCAGCACCGTATGGAAGATCTGGATGCTGTCCACGCTGCCGGCCACGCCCTGCGCCTCGATCCAGTCGCCGATGCGGAACGGCCGGAAGAACAGGATCAGCACGCCGCCGGCGAAGTTGGCCAGGCTGCCCTGCAGGGCCAGGCCGATGGCCAGGCCGGCGGCGCCGAGGGCGGCGATGAACGAGGTGGTTTCCACGCCGACCATCGAGGCCACGCTGATCAGCAGCATGACCTTGAGGGCGATGCCGGCCAGGCTGCCGACGAAGCCGGTCAACGCCTTGTCGACGCTGCGCGCGGCCAGCAGGTTGCCGACCCGGCGGGTCAGCTTGCCGATCAGCCACCAGCCGACCAGCAGGGTCAGCAGCGCCAGGGTCAGCTTGCCGCCGTACTCCAGCAGGATCGGCAACCAGCTCTCCGACAGCCTGACCAGTTCCTGCACGTTCAGATCCAGGGGCTCCATGACACATCTCCTTCTGTGAGGGCGGCCGCGCGCCCTGCCCGCTCGTCGCGGGCAGGGCTGCAGCTTCGCAAGCGCGAAGCCAGGCGGCACAGGGATAGGGGAAGGGTGGACGTCGCCACCCGGCGTAAAGTTCCGGGCGGCGGTGAACGGCGGGCGGCGATCAGTCGCGGAAGTTGTTGAACTGCAGCGGCATGCCCAGTTCCTGGGTGCGCAGCAGGGCGATGGCTTCCTGCAGGTCGTCGCGCTTCTTGCCGGTGACCCGCACCTGCTCGCCCTGGATCGCCGCCTGCACCTTGAGCTTGGCGTCCTTGATCAGCGCGACGATCTTCTTCGCCAGCTCCTTGTCGATGCCCTCGCGCAGGGTGACCTCCTGCTTGACCACCTTGCCCGAGGCGTAGGGGTCCTTGTACTCCAGGCACTGGATGTCGATCTTGCGCTTGACCAGCGCCAGCTTGAGGATCTCGACCATCTGCTCCAGCATGAAATCGGCCTCGGCGGTCAGGGTGACCGTCTTGTCCTTGAACTCGAAACTGCCCTTGCCGCGCAGGTCGTAGCGGCGATCCAGTTCCTTGATGGCATTGTCGACGGCGTTGGTGACTTCGTGCTTGTCCAGCTCGGACACCACATCGAACGAAGGCATGGGACACTCTCCACAGAGACGACGCGCGCGACCGCAGTCGGCGCGCCTGACTTGACGATAAATTCGAGGCGCCATTATAACCGAGCGCCCGCGCCCCTGCCCCGCAGGCCGCGCCCCGAGAGAACCGCCATGCCCGCTCCCCTCCCCGCACCGCCCGACAGCGCATCCCCTGCGCCCTGGCACATCCTCGGCGCCGGCAGCCTCGGCGGCCTGTGGGCGACCCGCCTGGCCCGCGCCGGCCTGCCGGTCTGCCTGTTGCTGCGCGACGCGCAGCGCCTGGCCGACTACCACGCGGCCGGCGGCCTGACCCTGGAGCAGGGCGATCTGAGCCGGTGCCTGCGCATCGCCGCCGCCAGCAGCGCGGCGCCCGGCGCGATCCGCCGCCTGCTGCTGGCCTGCAAGGCCTACGACGCCGCGCCTCTCGCCCGCCGTCTGGCGCCTTGGCTGGCGCCCGGCGCCGAGGTTTTGCTGCTGCAGAACGGCCTGGGCAGCCAGGCCGAGGTCGCCGCCGCCCTGCCCCAGGCCCGCTGCATCTGCGTATCGAGCACCGAAGGCGCGTTCCGCCGCAGCACCTTCCACATCGTCCACGCCGGCGGCGGCGACAACTGGCTCGGCCGCCTCGACGGCGGTCCGGCGCCGCACTGGCTGGAGGAACTGGAGCGGGCCGGCATTCCGGCGCGCTGGACACCGCAGATTGCCGAGCGGCTGTGGCGCAAGCTGGCGATCAACTGCGCGATCAACCCGCTGACCGTGCTGCACGACTGCCGCAACGGCAACCTGCAGGGCCTGGCCGGCGAGGTCGACGGTCTCTGCGACGAGCTGCAGCGCCTGCTCCACGGCGTCGGCCAGGACGCCGCCGCCGAGGGCCTGCACGCCGAGGTCTGGCGGGTCGTCGTCGCCACCGCCGCCAACAGCTCCTCGATGCACCAGGACGTCGCCGCCGGGCGACGCAGCGAAATCGCCTATCTGCTCGGCCACGCCAGCCGCGAAGCCCTGCGCCTCGGCCTGCCGCTGCCGCGCCTGCAGGCCCTGCAGAGCCGCCTGCAGGCCCACCTGCGCGCCCGCGGATTGCCGGCGGACTGACGCCCGGCTACCCTGCCGGCTTTCCGCCCCCGCAACAGGAAGCCGCCTTCATGGGTTACCGCTTGTCGAAGATCTACACCCGCACCGGCGACGCCGGCGAGACCGGCCTGGCCGACGGCCGCCGGGTCACCAAGGACCATCCGCGCATCGAGGCGATGGGCGAGGTCGACACCCTGAACAGCCAGCTCGGCCTGCTGCTCGCCGAACTGGCCGAGCAGGAAGCCCTGTGGCCGGGCCTGAGCGAGATCCTCGAGGTGCTGCTGCCCTGCCAGCACCGCCTGTTCGACCTCGGCGGCGAGCTGGCGATGCCCGAATACCAGGCCCTGCAGGCGCCGGAAATCGCGCGTCTGGAGCAGGCCATCGACGCCTGGAACGAGGAAGTCGGCCCGCTGAAGAACTTCATCCTCCCCGGCGGCTCGCGCCTGCTGGCGCAGGCCCACGTCTGCCGCAGCTTCGCGCGCAGCGCCGAGCGCCGCTGCCAGCACCTCAACGCCGTCGAGCCGCTGCGCGGCGAATGCCTGGCCTACCTAAACCGCCTCTCCGACCTGCTGTTCGTCGCCGCCCGGCTGATCGCCAAGCGTCAGCAGATCGGCGAAGTGCTCTGGCAGGCCGCCAGGCCCGAGACCTGAGATGAACGGCAGCGACCTGCTCCTGCTGGTGCGCCGCGAAATGCCCTTCGGCAAGTACCAGGGCCGCCGGCTCTGCGAGCTACCCGGCCCCTACCTGGCCTGGTTCGCCCGCGAGGGCTTCCCGGCGGGCGAGCTGGGTCGCCTGCTGGCGCTGATGCACGAGATCGACCACAACGGCCTGCGCGGCCTGCTCGAACCGCTGCGCCAGCCGGGGCGCTAGCAAGAGGCTGTGCATGGGCTGGCCGGGCGCGGCGCACGCAGGCTCAAACGACCGCGAAGCCCGCCCGCCGACCGCAAGCCGGCGCGGCGGAAACCGCGCTCAATGCGGCCGCCACAGCCACAGCGCGCCGCCCAGCGCCAGGCCCAGCACGGCCACCACGAGATTCACCGCCAGGCCCCATTTCACCCCATAGCCCGGAGGAAACTCGGCCGGCGTCAGCGAGCGCAGCACGCTCAGGTATTGCCTGGCCGAATAGGCTGACGCCGCACTGCCCAGCAGGATGAACGCCAGACCCAACCAGAAACTCGCCAGCAGGCTCTGGTGCTGCTGGGGATCGGACGACAGGGCCCGGATCAGCAGCCCCGAGCGCTCGACGACGAAGCCGAACGCGATGAGCGACAGGCTGGTCCGGTTCCAGGCCAGCAAGGTGCGCTCTGCGGCAAAGAGCACCCGGGGATCTTTCAGGTCGGACATGCCATCCTCCTGCACAGCTACGCTGAAATTCGACAGACCGTCCGCGCACGGCGGTTTTGCGCCGAGGAGCACACCATGAGCTGGATCGTCGCCAAGTATGCACTGACCGCCGCCCTGGTCGTGCTGGTCTCGGAAATCGCCAAGCGCAGCGACAAGCTCGGCGGTTTCGTCGCCGCGCTGCCGCTGGTCACCCTCCTGACCCTGGTCTGGCTGTATGTGGAGCGCCAGTCGCCGGAAAAGATCGCCAACCACGCCTGGTACACCTTCTGGTACGTGCTGCCGACCCTGCCGATGTTTCTCGCCTTCCCGGCGCTGCTGCCGCGCCTGGGCTTCTGGCCGACCCTGCTGGCCTGCGTGCTCATTACCGTCGTCTGTTTCGGCCTGTTCGCCCTGGCCGTGCGCCGCTTCGGCATTGAGCTGCTGTGAGCCGGCGGCCACGCCGGATCAGAGTCCCACTGTGACCTCGCAGATCCGCTCGCCCTCGCGCAGCAGGAACACCACGCCCAGGCCCTGCTCGCGGGCCAGCCGGGCACCGCGCTCGACGCCCAGCACCATCAGCGCCGTGGCCCAGGCGTCGGCGTACAGGCAACTGCCGGCCAGCACGGTGACCGAGGCGATGCCGTTGTGCAGCGGCGCGCCGCTGTGCGGGTCGAGGGTGTGGGAATAGCGCTGGCCGTCGCGCTCGCGCCAGTGGCGGTAGTCGCCGGAGGTGGCGATGGCCGTGTCGGCCAGTTCCAGGCTGGCGAACACCTCGCGGCGGCCGTACTCGGGCTTCTCCAGGGCGACGCGCCAGGCGCCGTCGGGCTTCGCGCCGCGGGCGCGCAGCTCGCCGTCGATGCCCACCAGATAGCGCTGGATGCCGTGGCGCTCCAGGCAGCGGGCCAGTTCGTCGACGCCGAAGCCCTTGGCGATGCCGTTGAGGTCGAGGCTGACCTCGGCCTCCTTGCGCACGGCGCGCCGCTCGGTGTCGAGGGTCAGCGCCGTGGCCGCCGTGCAGCGAGGCGTTGCGCTTGCGCCTGCCGGCGCCGGGCCGAAGCCCCAGGCGCTGACCTGCGCGCCGAGGGCGATGTCGAAGGCACCGTGCGACAGGCTGCCGACGTGCAGGCCGGCGAGCAGCACCTGGTACAGCTCGTCCGGCAGCTCGAACCACTGGCCGAGCGGTGTGCGGTTCAGTTGCATCAGGGTGGAGTCCGGCTTCCAGGTCGACATCTGCGCATCGACCCGGTCCACCGCCGCCTGCAGTTCGGCCTGGATGGGCCGGGTGTCGAGCCCGGCGGCGGCGAAGAACACCGCGGTGAAGCGGCTGCCCATGGTCGGCCCGCTGAGGCTGTAGCGCAGCAGCGGTTCGCAATCAGTAAACGTCTTCACGGAAGCGCCCCTGTGCCTTGAGTTGATCGAGGTTGCTGCCCATCTCGGCCAGCAGGGTTTCCAGCACGGCGCGCACGCCGGCGGCCATCTCCCGCGAGCCGCAGACCAGCACCTGGGCGCCCTGTTGCAGCAGTGCGCGGATACTGGCGCCATCCTCGCGCAGGCGGTCCTGCACGTAGGCCGGCGTCGGCCCCTCGGAGAAGGCCCGCTGCAGGCGCTGCAGGCGGCCGTCCGCCAGACACTGCCGGAGCTCCTCGCCATACAGCTGGTCGCTGGCGTGGCGTCCGCCCCAGTAGAGCTGGATGGGGCGGCGGGATTCATTCCTGCGCACGAAGCCGATCAGCGGCGCCACACCCACGCCGGCGCCGATCAGCAGCACCGGATGCTCGCCGGCCTGCGGACGGAAGCCCGGATGCGGCTGGAGGCTCGCCGCCAGCTCGGCGCCCGGCTGCAGGTCGTGCAGGTAGCTGGAGCACAGCCCCTGCGGATGCCGGCGCACGCAGATCTCGACGAAACCGTCGTCAGCGGCGCTGGCGATGGAGTACAGGCGCGGCGCAGTGTCTTTCTGCGAAGCGTCGGCCTGCGCGGTATCGACCGCCGCGGTGTCGAGCGGACGGATGGCCAGCAGGTCGCCGGGGGCGAAGCGGGTGCTGCCGGGGGCCACGGAGAAGCGCAGCACAGCGGCCGGCTGGCCGCCGCGCTCGCTGTAGCACTGGCGCTCCTGCAGGGTCAGGCGCACCGCGCTGCTTGCCAGCAGCGCCGATTGCAGGCGCAGCGGGGTACCGAGACATTCGCCGAGCTGCCCGGCCCAAGCGTTCAGCTCGCCGCTAGCCTGGCGGTCGACGCGCTGCAGCGGCAGCAGCGGCTGGCAACCGCGTTGCAGCAGGGCCTGCTCGACCGCTTCGGCATAGGCGCAGAAGCGCGGGAACTGGCGATCGCCGAAGCCGAGCACCGCCACCGGCAGGCCGCGGGCGGGCCAGCGGACTTCGGCCAGGCGGCCGAGGAACTGTGCGGCGCTGTCCGGCGCCTGGCCGTCGCCGTAGGTGGCGGCGAGCAGCAGCAGGCAGCGTGCCTGCGGGTAATCGTCCTGCACGGCGTTCATGGCGGCGACGTGCACCGGCCAGCCGGCAGCCTCGAGTTGCGCCTGCAGCTGGCGGGCGTAGGTCCAGGTCGAGCCGCCCTGGCTGCCGACCAGGATCACCGCCCGGGCCTCATCGGCCGGTACGCCCTGGTCCTGCACGCCGGCGCGGCTGCGCCGCTGCCACCAGCCGAGCAGGCCGCTGCCGCCGAGGAACAGGGTGGACAGCGACAGGCCGGCGAGGACCATGGACCACAGCGGCATGCCCTCGCCGGTGTGCAGGGCGTAGGCGGTCTCAAAGAGGTTCTGCGCCGCGCCGTTGCGCTGGAAGCTGATCCACTGGCCGCTGGCGGCGTTGACGAAACCGCTGCCGCTGGCGGTACGCACGCCGAGGTAGTGGATGTCGTCCGCGGCGCTGGGGAATTCCAGTTCGCGCAGCTGGGGCAGCTCCACCTGGCGCAGCGCCGCGAGGCTGCCCAGCGGCAGGTGTGGGGTGGCCTGGATGCCTTCCGGCCAGGCCGGCTCGTTGTCGGCGCCGTCGCCGAGCAGGCCCAGGCTGGTCGCCGACAGGTACAGGCCGCTGAGGGCGAGCACGGCCAGCCCCGGCAGAGTCCAGCGGGCGATCACCGTGTGCCAGTGCAGCATGCCCTGGCCGGCGCGGATCGGCGTCAGCAGGCGGCGCCAGCCACCGAGGCGGCGGGCCAGCAGGATCGCGCCGCTGATCGCCAGCAGCGCCAGGGCCAGCGCCGCCAGGCCGCTCAGCCAGCGGCCGGTCGAGCCGAGCAGCAGCTCGCGGTGCAGGTCGCGCAGCCACTCGAGGGTGGCCGACGGGGCGTAGGGGCCGAGGTCTGCGCCGGTCGCCGGGTCGACCACGTGTACCGGCTCCTCGACATCGCCGCCGAGGGTGGCGAGCAGGGTGCCGTTGGCGCTGCGCTCCAGGCGCTCGACGTTGGGCAGGTGCTGGCTGACGCGCTCGGCGACGACGGCCACGCTGTCGCCGGGGGCGTCCAGCTGGCCGAACTGTTCGCTCAGGCTGGCGCCCGACAGCACCAGCCCGGTGGCGGCGGAAACCAGCAGCAGGGCGCCGAGCAGGAGGCTGGTCAGCAGATGCAGGCGACGATTCATGGTGGCCTCGTGGGGATCAGAAACGGTAGCTGAGGCGGTCGATGTAGCCGCTGCCGCTGGCTTCGCCCGGCTCGCGGGTCAGCGGCAGGCGGACCTCGGCGCGGTTGTCACGCTTGTCCTCGACCGCGCTGTCGACGCGGATCTCGTAGCCGGCATCGAGCAGGGCCTGCTCCAGTTCGACCTCGACCGTCAGGTTGTCGCCACTGCCGACGCTGGCGCCGGTCAGGCCGTCGTACTCGGCGCTCTGCGCGCCGCCACCGCGGGTCCAGTCGCGCAGGTGGCGGTAGTACTTGGCCTTCTTGCCGGCGACCCACAGGGTCTTCTGGTACTGGCCGTCGGCATCGGTCAGGTAGATGGCCAGGTAGGCGCCCTTGCCGCGGTATTCCTTGAGGGTGACGTCCAGGGTCAGGGACTGGGTCTGTGCCTGGGCCAGCAGCGGTGCGGCGGTGGCGCCGGCCAGGGCCAGCGAGATGAGCGTCTTGTGCATGGGGCGACTCCTGCAGGTTCGATGTGGCCAGGTTAGGCAACCGCGATGAATTCAGGCTGAAGGCCTGCGGGACGCGGCTTAATCAGGACTTAAGCTGATACCTGTAAGCCCGTGCGACCGGGGAGGAGAACATGGACCTGAGCATCTGGGAGCGCCTGCTGCGCTGGCGCGACCCGGCACTGTTGCTGCTGAGCGGACTGGCGCTGCTGGCCGGCGGCCTGGCCCAGTGGCGGGGCGACGCCGGACTGGCGGCGGCGAGCTGGGCGGCGGGCAGCCTGCTGATGGCGCTGGTGCTGGGCGTCGAGATCGTCCGCCGCCTGCTGCGCGGCGAAACCGGCGTCGACCTGCTGGCCCTGCTGGCCATCGGCGCCGCCCTGGCGTTCGAGCAATGGCTGGTCGCCGCGGTGGTGGCGCTGATGCTGGCCAGCGGCCGCACCCTGGAGTTCCTCACCCACCAACGCGCCGAGCGCGAGCTGCGCGCGCTGATCGACCGCGCGCCGCGCGAGGCCTGGCTGGACGAGGGCGGCGACCTGCGCCGGGTGCCGGTCGAGCAGGTGCGGATCGGTCAGGTGCTGCTGGTGCGCCTGGGCGAGGTGGTGCCGGTCGACGGCCGGCTGCTCAGCCCCAGCGCCAGCCTCGACGAGTCGGCACTGAGCGGCGAGTCGCTGCCAGTGACACGCCCGTGCGACAGCCTGCTGGCCAGCGGCGTGGTCAACATCGGCGCGCCGTTCCAGCTGCAGGCCACGCAGACCGCCGCGCAGAGCACCTATGCCGGGGTGGTGCGGCTGGCCGAGGCGGCGCGCCGCTCGCGCGCGCCCTTCGTGCGCCTGGCCGACCGCTACGCGCTGTTCTTCATCCCCTTGAGCCTGGCGCTGGCGGGACTGGCCGGATGGCTGAGCGGCGATCCGCTGCGCGTGCTGGCGGTGCTGGTGGTGGCCACGCCCTGCCCGCTGATCCTCGCCGTGCCGATCGCCATCATGGGCGGCATCTCGCGGGCCGCGCGGCGCGGCATCCTGATCAAGGACGGCGCCACCCTGGAGGCGCTGGCCGGGGTGCAGCAGCTGTTCCTCGACAAGACCGGCACCCTGACCAGCGGCCAGGCCCGGCTGCAGTCGGTGGAGGTCAGGGACGACGGCGATCCGCAGCGGGTGCTCGGCTGGGCGGCGTCGCTGGCCCAGGCGTCGGTGCACCCGATCTCCCAGGCCATCGTCTGCGCCGCCCAGCAGCAAGGGTTGCCGCTGCAGGCGCCGCAGGCGGTGGAGGAAAGCCCCGGCGCCGGGCTGTGCGGTCGGGTCGACGGCCATCGGGTGCGGCTCGGCACCCTGTCGTTCGCCCAGGCCGAGCAAGCGGACAACCGCTGGGCGGCGAGCATCCTGCGGCGCATGGACTACGCCGCCTGCGGCGGCAGCTTCGTGCAGGTCGACGGCGAGCTGGTCGGCGCCCTGCTGTTCGCCGACAGCGTGCGCCGGGAAACGCCGCGGGTGATCCGGCGCCTGCGCGCCGCCGGCATCCGGCGCATCGTCATGCTCACCGGCGACCGCCTGGAAACCGCCGAGATGATCGCCCTGGCCGCCGGCATCGACGAGCTGCGCGCCGGGCTGTCCCCGGCGGACAAGGTATGCGCCGTGCAGGAGGCGCGCAGCGCCGGGATGACCCTGATGGTCGGCGACGGCATCAACGACGCGCCGGCGCTGGCGGCGGCCGACGTCGGCATGGCGATGGGCGCGGCCGGCGCCACCGCCTCGGCGGAGGCGGCGGGCGCGGTGTTGCTGGTCGACCGTCTGGATCGCCTGGTCGAGGCGCTGGAGATCGCCCGGCAGACCCGCGCGATCGCCCGCCAGGGCGTGCTGGCCGGCATGGGGCTGTCGCTGTTGGCCATGCTGGCCGCGGCCTTCGGCTACCTGCCGGCGCTGGCCGGCGCGGTGGTGCAGGAGCTGATCGACGTCGCGGTGATCCTCTATGCGCTGCGCGCGCTAGGCCCGCACGGGGCGGCGACACCCTGGCTCAGCGGCGAGCAGATCGACCGTCTGCAGGACAAGCACGCCCAGCTGACGCGCGTGCTGGATCGCCTGCAGCAACTGGCCGTGGAGTACCACCGGCTGGAGCCGGAGGCCGGACGCCGGGCGTTCGCCGCACTGGTGGATGACCTGCAGCTGCTGCTGGTCGAACACGAGCACGACGACGAGCGCAGCCTCTACCCCTGGCTGTCGGCGCAACTGGCCGGCGAAGACCCGCTGTCGGCGCTGAGCCGCGGGCATCGTGAGATATTCCGCCTGATTCACCTGCTGACTCGCATGCGTGACGACCTGCTGGAGGATCCGGCGGCCATCCCGAGCGATGAGCTGCAGACGCTGCTGATTCGCCTGGACACCCTGGTGCGCCTGCACTTCGAGCAGGAGGAGGAGCTGTTCGAGTGCCTGGACAGGCGTTGAGCAGCGCCTGCCGGCACCGCACGGCCTTCCCGCCGCCAGCCGGGACTCTGGCGCATCGACGCTCCGCCAGGCCCGCCCCTCTGCGCACGATGGGCGGCGCGACGGGCCAGCGCCCGCGCCGCCCGCCGCGCAGCCGACCTCAGGCCGTCAGCACGGCCACAGGCCCCGAATCCCCGCCACGCCCTGGGCGCCGCTGCGCCAGGCGCGCTCGCGCTCGTCTGGGCCGAGCCCGCCGAGCAGGTAGACCGGCTGGTTGAAGCCGCGGATCAGCTCGGCGGCACGCTCCCAGCCCAGCGGTGCGACCCCGGGATGGCTGGCGGTGGGCTGCACCGGCGACAGGGTGGCGAAGTCGACGCCCAGTTGCGCGGCCAGCGCCAGCTCCTCGGCGTCGTGGCAGGAGGCGGCCAGCCAGCGGCCGGCGGGCAGCGGGCGCGGTGCGCCGGCCAGTTCGCGCAGCTGCGCGGCCGTGAGGTGCCAGCCGGCGGCGGGGAAGTCCGCCACCCAGGCCAGCGGCCCCTTGAGCAGCACCTCGGCGCGTCCGGCGCACAGCGCCAGCACCTCGTCGGCCAGGGCGCGATAGGCGCTGACCGACAACTGCGGCGCGCGCAGCTGCAGCAGACGAACGCCGCGCGCCAACGCCCGCTCGATGCCCGCCAGCAGCTCGGCGGCGGCCCCTGCGGCCGGGGTGATCAGGTAGTCGGCCGGCAGGCGCGCGGCAGTGACGATCGGCCGGTTGGCGGCGGGGAACTGGAAGTCGTCCAGCGCGCTCTCCTCCGCCCAGACCAGCGGCTGGCCTTCCATGCCGCGCGGCGTGCCGGCGAAGCCACTGACCTCCCAGACATCCAGCAGCACCGAGAGATCGGGGTAGTCGTGGCGCACCTCGATCAGCGGGCGGGCCTGTTCGACGCGGATGTCCAGTTCCTCGTGCAGCTCGCGGGCCAGCGCCGCCTCGACCGGCTCGCCGGCCTCGACCTTGCCGCCGGGGAATTCCCACAGCCCGCCCTGGTGCTTGTCCGCCGGTCGTTGCGCCAGCAGGATGCGCCCGTCCGTGCCGCGGATCACCGCGGCCACCACATGCAATGCCTTCACGTTTTCGCTCTCCCCAATGCACGAGGGCGTGCAGCACTCGCGCGCTGCACGCCCCCGGTCCTTCACCGCCTGCCGATCAGGAACGGTATTCGGCGTTGATCCGCACGTACTCGTGGGACAGGTCGGTGGTCCAGATGGTCTCGCTGCAGTCGCCGCGGCCCAGCTCGATGCGGATGGCGATTTCCTCGCGGGCCATCACCGCCGCGCCCTGCTCCTCGGTGTAGGTCGCGGCGCGGCCGCCCTGGCGGGCGATGCACACGTCGCCGAGGAACACGTCGATCAGGCTGACGTCGAGGTTGGCCACGCCGGCGTAGCCGACCGCAGCGAGGATGCGCCCCCAGTTCGGGTCGGAGGCGAACAGCGCGGTCTTGATCAGCGGCGAATGAGCCACCGCGTAGGCGACGTCCAGGCACTCCTGGTGATTGCCGCCGCCGTTGACCTGCACGGTGACGAACTTGGTGGCGCCCTCGCCGTCGCGGACGATGGCCTGGGCGACTTCCATGAACACCTCGAACACCGCCTGCTTGAGCTGGGCGTACAGCTCGCCGGCCTTCTCGGTGACTTCCGGCAGGGCGGCCCGGCCGGTGGCGATCAGCATGCAGCAGTCGTTGGTCGAGGTGTCGCCGTCGATGGTGATGCGGTTGAACGACTTGTTGGCGGCGTCGCGCACCAGGTCCTGCAGCACCGGCTGGGCGACCTTGGCGTCGGTGGCGATGTAGCCGAGCATGGTGGCCATGTTCGGGCGGATCATCCCGGCGCCCTTGCTGATGCCGGTGACGGTGACGGTGACGCCGTCGTGCTGGAACTGGCGGCTGGCCCCCTTGGGCAGGGTGTCGGTGGTCATGATGCCTTCGGCGGCCAGCGCCCAGTTGTCTTCCTTGAGGTCGGCCAGCGCGGCCGGCAGCGCGGCCTCGATCTTCTCAACCGGCAGCGGCTCGCCGATCACCCCGGTGGAGAACGGCAGGATCGCGTCCTCGGCGACGCCGGTCAGCGCGGCCAGCGCGGCGCAGCTGCGGCGGGCGTTGGCCAGGCCGTCGGCGCCGGTGCCGGCGTTGGCGTTGCCGGTGTTGGTCAGCAGGTAGCGCACCGCGCCGCCGAGGCGCTCGCGGGTGATCAGCACCGGCGCGGCGCAGAAGGCGTTGGTGGTGGTCACCCCGGCGATGGTCGAGCCTTCGGCGCAGCGCATCACCACCACGTCCTTGCGGCCGACGCGCTTGATGCCGGCCGAGGCGATGCCGAGTTCGAAACCGGGAACCGGGTGCAGGGTGGGCAGGGGACCGAGACCGACAGCCATGGGGTAGCTCCTAGAAATGCGCGCTGCGCGAAAGGGATGGGAACAGTATCAAAAACGCCGCGAGCGGCAAGGCCGGTCGCGGCGTGGGCAGGCCCTCGGCCGATCAGCTGATCTGGCCGTGGCAGTGCTTGTACTTCTTGCCGGAGCCGCACGGACAGGGCTCGTTGCGACCGACCTTGGGCTCCTGGCGCACCGGCACCTGGGCCACCGCCACGTCGCCATCGGCCTGGGTCTCGGCGGCCGGAGCGTCGTCCAGGGCCGGCGCGGCGGCATGCTGGAACTGCATGCGCGCGGCCAGGGCCTCGGCCTCGCGGCGCAGGCGCTCCTCTTCCTCGGCCGGGTCGTTCTGGCGCACCTGGACGTGGGACAGCACGCGGATGGCGTCGCGCTTGATGTTCTCCAGCAGCTCCTGGAACAGGGCGAAGGACTCGCGCTTGTACTCCTGCTTGGGGTTCTTCTGCGCGTAGCCGCGCAGGTGGATGCCGTGCCGCAGGTGGTCCATGGTCGACAGGTGGTCCTTCCACAGGTCGTCCAGCACACGCAGCAGGATCTGCTTCTCGAAGGTGCGCAGGGTTTCGCTGCCGGCCAGCTCTTCCTTCGCCTGGTAGGCCTGGACCAGTTCGTCGAGGATGCGCTGGCGCAGGGTTTCCTCGTAGAGCTTGTCGTCCTCGTCGAGCCACTGCTGGATCGGCAGCTGCAGGCCGAAGTCGCCGTAGAGGACGGCTTCCAGGCCGGCGATGTCCCACTGCTCGGGCAGCGACTGCGGCGCGATGTGGGCGTCGATGGCACGTGCCAGCACCTCGGTGCGGAACTCGGCGATGGTCTCGCCGACATGCTCGGCGGCCAGCAGGCTGTTGCGCATGTGGTAGATCACCTTGCGCTGCTCGTTGGCCACGTCGTCGAATTCGAGCAGCTGCTTGCGGATGTCGAAGTTGCGCCCCTCGACCTTGCGCTGCGCCTTCTCGATGGCGTTGGTGACCATGCGGTGCTCGATGGCCTCTCCGGACTGCATGCCGAGGGCCTTCATGAAGTTCTTCACCCGGTCGGAGGCGAAGATGCGCATCAGGTTGTCTTCCAGCGACAGGTAGAAGCGGCTGGAACCCGGGTCGCCCTGGCGACCGGCACGGCCGCGCAGCTGGTTGTCGATGCGTCGCGATTCGTGGCGCTCGGAGGCGATCACGTGCAGGCCGCCGGCCTCGATCACCTGCTGGTGGCGCTTCTGCCAGTCGGCCTTGATCTGCGCGACCTGCTCGTCGGTCGGATTCTCCAGGGCGGCGACCTCCACCTCCCAGTTGCCGCCGAGGAGGATGTCGGTACCGCGGCCGGCCATGTTGGTGGCGATGGTCACCGCGCCGGGACGACCGGCCTGGGCGATGATCTCGGCTTCCTTGTCGTGGAACTTGGCGTTGAGCACCTTGTGCTCGATGCCGGCCTTGCCGAGCAGCTGCGACAGGTACTCGGAGCCCTCCACCGAAGCGGTGCCGACCAGCACCGGACGGCCCTGGGCCTGGCATTCCTTGACGTCGGCGATGATCGCCGCGTACTTCTCTTCCTGGGTCAGGTAGACCAGGTCGTTGAAGTCCTTGCGCGCCACCGGGCGGTGGGTGGGGATCACCATCACGTCGAGGCCGTAGATCTGGCGGAACTCGAAGGCTTCGGTGTCGGCGGTGCCGGTCATGCCGGCGAGCTTGCCGTACAGGCGGAAGTAGTTCTGGAAGGTGGTCGAGGCCAGGGTCTGGCTCTCGGCCTGGATCTGCACGCCTTCCTTGGCCTCGATGGCCTGGTGCAGGCCCTCGGACAGGCGGCGGCCCTGCATGGTGCGCCCGGTGTGCTCGTCGATCAGCACCACCTGGCCGTTCTGCACGATGTATTCGACGTTGCGGTGGAACAGGGTGTGGGCACGCAGCGCGGCGTAGGCGTGGGTCAGCAGACCGAGGTTGTGCGCCGAGTAGAGGCTCTCGCCCTCGGCCAGCAGGCCGGCCTGGGTGAGCAGTTCCTCGAGGAACTGGTGACCCTGTTCGGTCAGTTCGACCTGACGACTCTTCTCGTCGATGATGTAGTGGCCTTCCTGGCCCTCGGCACCCTCTTCCGCCTCGACCTGGCGCTCCAGGCGCGGGATCAACTGGTTCATCTGCAGGTACAGACGCGAGCTATCCTCGGCCGGGCCGGAGATGATCAGCGGGGTACGCGCCTCGTCGATGAGGATCGAGTCCACCTCGTCGACCACGGCGAAGTTCAGCTCGCGCTGGAACTTGTCTTCCAGGCTGAAGGCCATGTTGTCGCGCAGGTAATCGAAGCCGAATTCGTTGTTGGTGCCGTAGGTGATGTCGGCGGCATAGGCGGCGCGCTTGTCGGTCGGGTCCTGGAAGGGAGTGACCACGCCGACGCTGAGGCCGAGGAACTCGTACAGCGGACGCATCCAGTTGGCGTCGCGGCGCGCCAGGTAGTCGTTGACGGTGACCACATGGACGCCCTTGCCGGACAGCGCATTGAGGTAGACCGCCAGGGTGCCGACCAGGGTCTTGCCCTCGCCGGTACGCATCTCGGCGATCTTGCCCTCGTGCAGGGTCATGCCGCCGATCAGCTGCACGTCGAAGTGACGCATGCCCATCACCCGCTTGCCGGCCTCGCGGGCCACGGCAAAGGCCTCGGGCAGCAGCTTGTCGAGCGACTCGCCCTGGGCCAGACGCGCCCTGAACTCTTCGGTCTTGGCCTTGAGCTGCTCGTCGGAGAGCGCAACCATCCGCTCTTCCAGCGCATTGATGGCCTGGACCGCCTTGCTCATGCGCTTGACTTCACGGTCGTTCCGGCTTCCAAAGAGTTTCTTCAACAAAGGCGCAAACATATCGAGAGGGTCATCCATCTGGAGTCATGGAGGACACTCCCAGGGGAGTGCCCGGTGCCGTCAATGCGGCCGCGAAAGAGGCATTCTACCCGGAAACGCCGGCGAGAAAAGACGCCGCATGCGCATGTCCCAGCGCCCGCCAGAGCGCACCCGGCATGCTCGCCGGACGCTGCGACGGCTGCGCGCGACGCCATCTGCTACCATGACGATCCGCTCTGCCCCAGGCCCTTCGCGATGACCTTCCGCCCCCTGCCCGCCCGCGCGCCGGCCGTCCTGCTGCGCGGGACGAAGACCCTCCAGCAGCTGTTCGGCGAGGCGCAGCGCCTGGCGCGCCTGCAGCAATTGCTGGAGAGCCAACTGCAGCCGGCCGCCCGCATGCACTGCCAGGTGGCCTCCTGGCGCCATGGCTGCCTGCTGCTGATCGTTACCGACGGGCAATGGGCCACCCACCTGCGCTACCAGCAGAAGCGTCTGCTGCGCCAGTTGCAGACCTGCAAGGAGTTCGCCGGGCTGGAGCGGATCCTGATCAAGGTGCAGCCCGCAACGCCCGCTCCGCAGAGCCGCCGCGCGCAACCGAGGCTCACCGACAGCGCCGCACAGACCCTGCGCAGCACCGCGGCCGGCATCGCCGACCCGCGCCTGCGCGCCGCTCTGGAGCGGCTGGCCAGCCACACCGAGCCGGCGGCGCGCGACGACTGAAGCGGACGCCGGACAAAAAAAGGCCACCGCGAAGGGTGGCCTCAAGAAAAGGGAGGGTACTGCGCGTCAGACGGCGGCCGCCGGACGCATGTAGGAAATCGGTGCCGTGGAGGCATCCTCGAAGGTCACCACTTCCCAGGCATCCTTGTCGGCCATCAGGGTCCGCAGCAGGCGGTTGTTCAGCGCATGGCCGGACTTGTGGCCACGGAACTCGCCGATCAGGCTGGTGCCGAGCAGGTACAGGTCGCCGATGGCGTCGAGGATCTTGTGCTTGACGAACTCGTCCTCGTAACGCAGGCCGTCCTCGTTGAGCACACGGAACTCGTCGACCACGATGGCGTTGTCGACACTGCCACCCAAGGCGAGGTTCTGCGAGCGCAGGAACTCGATGTCGCGCATGAAGCCGAAGGTGCGCGCGCGGCTGACTTCCTTGACGAACGAGGTGCTGGAGAAGTCGACGCTGGCCGTCTGGGTGCGACCGCGGAACACCGGATGGTCGAAGTCGATCTCGAAGGTCACCTTGAAGCCGTCGAACGGCACGAAGGTGGCGCGCTTGTCGCCCTCCTCCACGCTGACTTCACGCTTGATGCGGATGAACTTCTTCGCCGCCTCCTGCTCCTGCAGACCGGCGGACTGGATCAGGAACACGAAGGGACCGGCGCTGCCGTCCATGATCGGCACTTCCGGGGCCGACAGCTCGATATAGGCGTTGTCGATGCCCAGGCCGGCCATGGCCGACAGCAGGTGCTCGACGGTGTCCACCTTGGCGTCACCCTTGATCAGGGTGGTGGACAGGGTGGTGTCGCCCACGAACTCGGCCCGGGCCGGGATTTCCACCATCGGATCGAGGTCGGTGCGGCAGAACACGATACCGGTGTCCACCGGGGCCGGCTTCAGGGTCAGGTAAACCTTCTCCCCCGAGTGCAGGCCGACGCCGGTGGCACGGATGATGTTCTTCAAAGTGCGTTGTTTGATCATGGCTTTGGCCGTATCTGCACAAGTTGTGAACTGTTCTCAGCAATGGGCGGGATGATAGCAGACCCCGCCTTTGCTGAACACCAATCAGAACAATCCTCCTGATACAGAATATCAATCGGCCTGACGACGCAGGAACGCCGGAATGTCCAGATAGTCGAGGTCTTCCTGGGTATTGAGCTTGACCGCCGGAGTGCTGGCCGGACGCTGCGCGCCGCGCATCGACGGGTGCAGGTCGTAGTTGGTGCCCGCATAGTCGCGCCCCACCGGAGCCGCACTCGCCATGGCTGCCGGCGCCGCGCCGACCGACGCCTGCAGGGTGTTGTCGACCACCTTGGTGGGCTTCTCCATGCGCGCACCCAGGCCGGTGGCGACCACGGTGACGTGCAGCTCGTCGCGCATTTCCGGATCGATCACCGCACCGATCTTCACGGTGGCGTGCTCGGAGGTGAACTGCTCGATGATGCTGCCCACCTCGGTGTACTCGCCCAGCGACAGGTCGAGACCGGCGGTGATGTTGACCAAGATGCCGCGCGCGCCCTGCAGGTTGATGTCCTCCAGCAGCGGGTTGCGGATCGCCGCCTCGGTGGCTTCGCGGGCGCGGTTCGGGCCGCTGGCGTGGCCGGTACCCATCATCGCCATGCCCATCTCGCTCATCACGGTACGCACGTCGGCGAAGTCGACGTTCATCAGACCCGGACGCTGCATGATGTCGGAGATGCCGCGCACCGCGCCGGCCAGCACGTCGTCGGCCTTGGCGAAAGCGGACAGCAGGCTGGCGTCCTTGCCGAGGATGGTCAGCAGCTTCTCGTTGGGGATGGTGATCAGCGAGTCGACGTGCTCGGACAGGGCGCGGATGCCCTCGTCGGCGATCTGCATGCGCCGGCGGCCTTCGAAGGGGAACGGCCGGGTGACCACCGCAACGGTGAGGATGCCCATCTCCTTCGCCACTTCGGCGATGATCGGCGCCGCACCGGTGCCGGTGCCACCACCCATGCCGGTGGTGATGAACACCATATTGGCGCCGTCGAGCAGCTCGGCGATGCGCTCGCGATCTTCCAGCGCGGCCTGGCGACCGACTTCCGGGTTGGTGCCGGCGCCCAGGCCCTTGGTGATGTTCTGGCCCAGTTGCAGGACGGTCTTGGCCTCGACCTTCTTCAGCGCTTGGGCATCGGTGTTGGCGCAGATGAAGTCGATATCCTCGATGTTGCTGCGCAGCATGTGATTGACCGCGTTGCCGCCGCCACCGCCGACACCGATGACCTTGATCACCGCGCTGGATTGGAAGTTGTCGACCAGTTCAAAATTCATTTTCCCTCTCCTTATCCCTTTCTACTCGTTATTTGCCGGGGCCCGTCGAACTCAGAAGTTGCCCTGTACCCAGCGCTTGAGGCGCTCGAACATCGGCGGCTTGTTCTCTTCGACCGCACTGCCGGCAAAGGTTGCCCCATTCTGTTTTTTCAGCCCGTACAGCAGCAAGCCTACCCCCGTGGCGTAGACGGGGTTGCGCACCACGTCATCCAGACCACGGATCCCCTGCGGCACGCCCAGGCGTACCGGCATGTGGAAAATCTCCTCGGCCAGCTCGACCGCGCCCTCCATCTTCGCGGTACCGCCGGTCAGCACGATCCCCGCCGGGATCAGATGATCGAAGCCGCTGCGCCGCAGCTCGCCCTGGACCAGATTGAACAGTTCCTCGTAACGCGGCTCGACCACCTCGGCCAGCGCCTGGCGCGACAGCTCGCGCGAGGGACGGTCGCCGACGCTCGGCACCTTGATGGTTTCGCTGGCCCCGGCCAGCTTGGCCAGCGCACAGGCGTAGCGGATCTTGATTTCCTCGGCGTACTGGGTCGGCGTACGCAGCGCCATGGCGATGTCGTTGGTCACCTGGTCGCCGGCGATCGGGATCACCGCAGTGTGGCGGATCGCACCTTCGGTGAAGATCGCGATGTCGGTGGTGCCGCCGCCGATGTCGACCAGGCACACGCCCAGCTCCTTCTCGTCGTCGTTGAGCACCGAGGCCGACGAGGCCAGCTGTTCGAGAATGATGTCGTCGACTTCCAGGTTGCAGCGCCGCACGCACTTCTCGATGTTCTGCGCCGCATTCACCGCGCAGGTGACCACATGCACCTTGGCCTCCAGGCGCACGCCGGACATGCCCAGCGGCTCGCGTACGCCGCCCTGGTTGTCGATCGCGTAGTCCTGGGCCAGGGTGTGCAGCACCCGCTGGTCGGCGGGAATCGCCACCGCCTGGGCGGCATCCAGCACCCGCTCGATGTCCGCGGGGCTGACCTCGCGCTCGCGGATGGCGACGATGCCATGGGAGTTGAGGCTGCGGATGTGGCTGCCGGCCACCCCGACGAACGCCGAGTGGATGCGGCAGCCGGCCATCTGCTGCGCCTCGTCGATGGCATGCTGGATGGCCTGCACGGTGGACTCGATGTTGACCACCACCCCCTTCTTCAGGCCGCGGGACGGATGGGTACCGATCCCGACCACTTCCAGCTGACCGTCCGCCGCCACCTCGCCGACCAGCGCCACCACCTTGGAGGTGCCGATATCCAGGCCAACGATCATCTTGCCGCTCTGCACGCTTGCCATGATCCCAGTTCTCTCCTCAATTCACTGCCCGGCCGCGGGAGTTGTCCCGCCGGCCGCTGCCGCGGGCGACTCGCGCCACGCCACGGCCAGGCCGTTGGGGTAGCGCAGGTCGACGCGCGCGATATTCGCTATGTGCTCTTTCAGGGCCGCATCGTAGACGCTGACGAAGCGGCGCATCTTGTCCACTACATGATCACGCCCGAGCAGCAGCTCGAAGCCCTGCCCGGTCGTGAGATACCAACTGCCGCGCTCGCGCATTTCCAGGCTCGCCACGGTGAAATCCAGCGGCCGCAGCAGCTGGCTGAACATCTGGTACTGCTGCATCACGCGCTGCTGGGCGCGCTGCGGCCCCCACAGCTTGGGCAGGTGCTCGTAACCGGCGACCTGCCCAGGCGCGAAGGCCTGGCCCTGGTTGTTGAGCAGCGCCTGATCGCCCCAGCGCGCCACCGGCAGCTGCTCGTCGAGATGGACGATCAACTGGTCCGGCCACACCTTGCGCACATGCGCCTCGGCGATCCACGGCATGGCTTCCAGCTCGCTGCGCATCGCCGCCAGGTCGACGCCGAAGAACGTGGTCTGGATCAGCGGAGCGATCCGCTGCTGCACCTCTGCGCGGCTGACGTAGTGCAGGTCGCCCTCCACGCTGACCCGCCCGATCGGCTGGTCGGCATAGGGCTTCAGGCGCCCGCCCAGCTCGAAGGCAGCGTACCCCAGCCCGGCCAGCAGCAGTGGCCAGAACAGGCGCAGAAAACCGCTCAGCGACGGACGGGGCAGACGCTTGCGCAGAGGTTCGCGCACCACCAGCCGACTGGCACCGCGCGGGCTCGGCTTGCGCAGCCCTCCGGGAGTCGGGCGCTGGTGATGCAGCAGCAGGATCATGACTCAGCTCCTTGCCTCACAGCTGTCGGCCAGGATCGCCAGTACCAACGACTGGAAATCCAGGCCGGCGGCGCGAGCGGCCATCGGGACCAGGCTGTGATCGGTCATTCCAGGTACGGTATTGACCTCCAGCAGCCAGAACTGCCCGTCGGCGTCCTGCATCACGTCGGCGCGGGCCCAGCCCCGCACACCGACCGCCTCGCAGGCGCGCGCGACGAGCGTCTTCAGTTCGTGTTCCTTGTCCGCCTCCAACCCGCAGGGAATCTGGTAGCGGGTATCGTCGGCCCTGTACTTAGCATCGTAGTCGTAGAAACTGTGACTGGTGCCCAGACGAATCGGCGGCAGCACCTCGCCGCGCAGCATGGCGACGGTGAATTCCGGCCCGCTGATCCACTGCTCGACCAGCACCTGGGAGTCGTAGGTGCCGGCCGCGCGCCAGGCGGCGACCAGTTCGTCGAGGTTGCCGACCTTGGCCATGCCGATGCTCGAGCCCTCGTGGGCCGGCTTGACGATCAGCGGGAAGCCCAGCGCGGCGGCGGCCGCCTCGCAGTCGGCGACGCTGGCCAGCGTGGCGTGCCGCGGCGTCGACAGGCCGAGGCTCTGCCACACCTGCTTGGTGCGCAGCTTGTCCATGGCCAGCGCCGAGGCCAGCACGCCGCTGCCGGTGTAGGGGATGTTCAGGCACTCGAGCAGCCCCTGCATGCTGCCGTCCTCGCCGCCACGCCCGTGCAGGACGATGAAGGCGCGGTCGATGCGCTCGGCGGCCAGGCGCTGCAGCAGATCGGCGCCGACATCGATGCCGAAGGCATCGACACCGGCATCCTGCAGCGCGGCCAGCACCGCGGCCCCGGACTTCAGCGACACCTCGCGCTCGGCGCTCCTGCCGCCGAACAGCACGGCGACGCGGCCGAAGGCAGCAGGTTGCAGGTGGGTGGACAGGGTGTCGCTCATGCCGGTTTCCTCTCTGCGTCGGCGCCGGACAGGGTGCCGAACAACGGGTTGCTGATCAGGTGCGGGGCCACGCCACCGATATCGCCGGCGCCCTGGCAGAGCAGGATGTCGCCGGCGCGCAACAGCGGCGCGAGCAGCGGCGCCAGATCGGCGCCACGCTCGACGTAGATCGGGTCGAGCACTGCGCGCTGGCGGATGCTGTGGCACAGCTGGCGGCTGTCGGCGCCGGGGATCGGTTCCTCGCCGGCCGGGTAGACCTCCATCAGCAGCAGCACGTTGGCCTCGCCGAGGACCTGCACGAAGTCCTCGTAAAGGTCGCGGGTGCGGCTGTAGCGGTGCGGCTGGTAGAGCATCACCAGACGCCGCTCCGGCCAGCCGTCGCGCACCGCGCGGATCACCGCGGCGACCTCGCGCGGATGGTGGCCGTAATCGTCCACCAGCATCACGCTGCCGCCCTCGACGGGCAGCTCGCCGTAGACCTGGAAGCGCCGGCCGACCCCCTGGAAGCCGGCCAGGCCGGCGAGGATGGCTTCGTCGCCGATCCCCTCGTCGGTGGCGATGGCGATGGTCGCCAGAGCGTTGAGCACGTTATGCCGGCCCGGCATGTTCACCGACACCGCCAGCGGCTCGCGACCGCTGCGCAGCACGGTGAAGAAGGTGCGCATGCCTTCCTGGCGTACATCGATGGCGCGCAGGTCGGCGCCCTCGTCGAAGCCGTAGGTGACGATCGGCCGGCTCACCAGGGGCAGGATCTCGCGCACCACCGGATCGTCGATGCACAGCACAGCCAGACCGTAGAACGGCAGGTTGTGCAGGAAATCGACGAAGGTCTTCTTCAGCTTGTTGAAGTCGCCGCCGTAGGTGCTCATGTGGTCGGCGTCGATGTTGGTGACCACCGAGACCATCGGCTGCAGGTGCAGGAAGCTGGCGTCGCTCTCGTCGGCCTCGGCGATCAGGTAGCGGCTGGCGCCGAGCTGGGCGTTGGTGCCGGCCGCGGTCAGCTTGCCGCCGATGACGAAGGTCGGATCGAGGCCGGCGGCGGCGAACACCGAGGCCAGCAGGCTGGTGGTGGTGGTCTTGCCGTGGGTGCCGGCCACCGCGATGCCGTGGCGGTAGCGCATCAGCTCGGCGAGCATCTCGGCGCGCGGCACCACCGGGATGCGCCGTTCCAGCGCGTGGGCGACCTCCGGGTTGGCCGGATTGATGGCACTGGACACCACCAGCACGTCGGCCTGCTCGGCGTTCTCGGCACGATGGCCGATATGGATCTGCGCACCGAAGCTCTGCAGCCGCGTGGTTACCGGCGAGGCCTTGAGGTCGGAGCCGGAGACCTGGTAGCCGAGGTTGAGCAGCACCTCGGCGATGCCGCACATGCCGACCCCGCCGATGCCGACGAAGTGGATGCGGCGGATGCGGCGCATGCGCCGCACTTCTGCCGGGTTGTGCGGATGGGCGTCAGCCATGCGCCACCTCCAGGCAGATGTCGACCACCGCGCGGGTGGCCTCGGGCTTGGCCAGGCGACGCGCGATGGCGCCCATGGCTGCGAGTTTTTCGCTGTGCATCAGAACCTCGGTCAGCTGCGCGGCCAGCCCGGCCGCGTCGGTCGTGCGTTGCGGCAGCAGGACGGCGGCGCCGGCCCGGGCCAGGAATTCGGCATTGCGCGTCTGGTGATCGTCGATCGCATGGGGCAGCGGCACCAGCAGCGACGGCAGGCCGGCGGCGGCCAGCTCGCTGACGGTCAGCGCGCCGGCGCGACAGATCACCAGATCGGCGGCGCGGTAGGCGGCGGCCATGTCGGCGATGAACGGCAGCACCTCGGCCTCGATCCCGGCCTCGCGGTAGCGCGCGGCGGTGACCTCGGCATGCTGACGTCCGGCCTGGTGGCAGACCTGCGGACGCAGCTCGGCGGGCAGCAGCGCCAGCGCCGCCGGCAACAGCTTGTTCAGCGGCTCGGCGCCCAGGCTGCCGCCCAGCACCAGCAGACGCCGCGGCTCTGCCGGTGCGCTTGGATGCGCCGCCGGCGCGAACAGTTCCGCGCGCACCGGGTTGCCGGTGGTGCGGCGTTTGGCGGACGCGGCGAAGGTGTCCGGGAAGGCCTCGCAGATCCGCGCGGCGAACGGCGCCAGGGCGCGGTTGGCGGTGCCGGCCACGGCATTCTGCTCGTGGATCACCAGCGGGATGCCGGCCAGCCGCGCCGCCCAGCCGCCGGGGCCGGTGACGAAGCCGCCCATGCCCAGCACGCACACCGGCTCGATCTCGCGCAGCACGCGGCGCGCCTGCCAGAGCGCCCTGGCCAGGCGGAACGGCGCCTTGAGCAGCGACAGCAGGCCCTTGCCGCGCAGGCCGCTCATCTCGATGCGGTGCAGCGGCAGGCCGGCCTGGGGCACCAGCTCGTTCTCGATGCCACGCGGGGTGCCCAGCCAGTGGACGGTATAGCCACGGGACTGGAACTCGCGGGCGCAGGCCAGCGCCGGAAACACATGGCCGCCGGTTCCCCCGGCCATGATCAGGACGTTAGCGGCCATGACGCGGCTCCTCTTCGGCAAAATCCGCTTCGGTGAATTCGATCTCGGCGTTGCCGAGCTGGTTGCGCCGCTCCCAGTCGATGCGCAGCAGCAGGGCCAGGCTGACGCAGCAGATCACCAGCGAGCTGCCGCCATAACTGAGGAACGGCAGGGTCAGCCCCTTGGTGGGCAGCAGGCCGACGTTCACGCCGATGTTGATCAGGAACTGGCCGACCCAGAGGATCGCCAGGCCGTAGGCCACGTAGGCGGCGAAGAACTGCTGCTCGCGCTCGGCGCGCAGGCCGATGTACAGGGCGCGCAGGGTGACCAGCACGAACAGGCCGACGGTGAGCAGCGCGCCGATCATGCCCAGCTCCTCGGCGAGCACCGCGAAGACGAAGTCGGTATGCGCCTCGGGCAGGTAGAACTGCTTCTGCACGCTGTTGCCCAGGCCCACGCCCAGCCACTCGCCGCGGCCGAAGGCGATCAGCGCCTGGCTGAGCTGGTAGCCGGCGCCGAACTGGTCGGCCCAGGGGTCGATGAAGTTGGTCAGGCGCTTGAGGCGATAGGTCTGGCTGGTCATCACCACCACGCCGACCAGCACCACGGCGGCCACCATGGGCAGGAAGCGCACCAGGCTCACCCCGCCGAGGAACAGCATGCTGAT
The DNA here is from genome assembly GCF_900105885.1 of Pseudomonas guangdongensis. Classification (NCBI taxonomy): domain Bacteria; kingdom Pseudomonadati; phylum Pseudomonadota; class Gammaproteobacteria; order Pseudomonadales; family Pseudomonadaceae; genus Geopseudomonas; species Geopseudomonas guangdongensis. The sequence continues at coordinate 87,864 of NZ_LT629780.1, forward strand.
CCCGGCGCCGACCAGCACCACGGTGGCGCCGAAGTCCGGCTCGGCGAGCAGCAGCGGCGCCATGATGCCCAGCACGATCAGCGGCATGAACAGGCCCTTCCAGCTGCTGCGCACCTGCGCCTGACGGCGCACCAGGTAGCTGCCGAGGTAAATCACCGCGAACAGCTTGGCCAGCTCGGAGGGCTGCACGTTGAAGATGCCGAAGCCGATCCAGCGCCGCGCGCCGTTGACCTCGCGGCCGATGCCCGGAATCAGCACCAGCACCAGCAGGGCGATGGCGGCGAGCAGCAGCTTACCGCTGTGCTTCTGCCAGCTGGCCAGCGGCACCAGCAGGATCGCCCCGCCGATGGCGAAGCCGATGGCCAGGTAGACCAGATGGCGGATCGTGTAATACAGCGAGTTGCCCGACTGCGCCGCCGCCACCTCGGAGGACGCCGAGGTCACCATCACGAAACCGAGGCCGAGCAGCGCAAGACAACCCGCCAGCAGCGGGAAGTCCAGGTCGACGCCGCGGCGACTGTGCAGCGGGGATGGCGAAAGACGCAGGGGCAGGCGCATCAGGGCAGTTCCTCGACCGCGTTGGCGAAGCGCCGGCCGCGCTGCTCGAAGTTCTTGAACATGTCCAGGCTGGCGCAGGCCGGCGAGAGCAGCACCACATCGCCGGCCTGGGCCAGCTCGGCGCAGCGGCGCACCGCGTCCTCCAGACTGTCGACCCGCGTCAGCGGCACCACCGGCTGACCGTCGTCGCCCTGCAGCGCAGCGGCGATCAGCCCGGCATCGCGTCCGAGCAGCACCACGGCGCGGCAGTAGCGCGCCACGCTGGCGCGCAGCGGCGCGAAGTCGGCGCCCTTGCCGTCGCCGCCGGCGATCAGCAGCAGCCTGCCGTCGATCTCCACGCCCAGACCGTCGATGGCCGCCAGGGCGGCGCCGACGTTGGTGGCCTTGGAGTCGTCGTACCAGGTCACGCCGCGGCGCTCGCGCACCCACTGGCAGCGGTGCGGCAGGCCGGTAAAGTCGTGCAGCACTTCGAGCATCGGCGCCACCGGCAGGCCGACGGCATGGCCGAGAGCCAGCGCGGCGAGGGCATTGGCCTGATTGTGCGCGCCCCGGACCTTCAGTTCGCGCACCGACATCAGCTTGGCGAACTGGAAAGCGAGGAACTTCTCGCCGTTGTCCTCGATGAGACCGAACGAGCGGAAGTCCGGCTTGTCCAGTCCGAAGCTCCAGCACGGCACCTGATCGGCGATCAGCGGGCGCGACAGCGGGTCCTGGCGATTGACCACCACCTGGCGGGCGCCGCGGAAGATCCGGTGCTTGGCCAGATGGTAGGCCTCGATGCCGTCGTAGCGGTCCATGTGGTCGTCGCTGACGTTCAGGCAGGTGGCCACCTCGGCGTTCAGCCGCTCGGTGGTCTCCAGCTGGAAGCTGGACAGCTCCAGCACATACAGCTCCACGTCGTCGCGCAGCAGATCCAGCGCCGGGGTGCCGAGATTGCCGCCGACCGCGACCTTGCGCCCGGCAGCGGCGGCCATGGCGCCGACCAGGGTGGTCACGGTGCTCTTGGCGTTGGAGCCGGTGATGGCGACGATCGGCGCCTTGGCGTGGCGGGCGAACAGGTCGATGTCGCCGGACAGCTTCACCCCGCGCGCGGCAGCCGCCTGCAGCGCCGGGGTGGCCAGCGCCAGGCCGGGGCTGACGTACAGCTCGCTGGCACGGCAGAGGAAGTCGACATCCAGCGCGCCGCAGCGCACCTCGACCTGCGGGAAGTCCTCGCGCAGGCTGGCCAGTTCGGGCGGGTTGTCGCGGGTGTCGACCACCGCGAAGGGCAGCCCCTGGCGGGCCAGGAAACGCACCAGCGACATGCCGCTCTTGCCGAGGCCGACGACGATGCGGAACTGGTCGGAAGCGATCAGGCTCATGTGTGCTTACCTCAGCTTGAGGGTGGCCAGGCCGACCAGCACCAGCACCACGGTGATGATCCAGAAACGCACGATCACCCGCGGCTCGGGCCAGCCCTTGAGTTCGAAGTGGTGGTGGATCGGCGCCATGCGGAACACCCGCTTGCCGGTCAGCTTGAAGGAAGCGACCTGGATCATCACCGACAGGGTTTCCATGACGAACACCCCGCCCATGATGAACAGCACCACTTCCTGGCGGACGATCACCGCGATGGTGCCCAGCGCCGCGCCCAGGGCCAGGGCACCGACGTCGCCCATGAACACCTGCGCCGGATAGGTGTTGAACCACAGGAAACCCAGGCCCGCGCCGATCAGCGCGCCGCAGAACACGATCAGCTCGCCGGCCCCCGGCACGTAGGGGATCAGCAGGTACTCGGCGAAGTTGGCGTTGCCCGACAGGTAGCAGAAGATCCCCAGGCCGCCGCCGACCATCACCGTGGGCATGATCGCCAGGCCGTCGAGGCCGTCGGTGAGGTTCACCGCGTTGCTCGAACCGACGATCACGAAGTAGGTCAGGACGACGAAAAAGATCCCCAGCGGGATCTCGATGTTCTTCAGCAGCGGCAGGATGAAGGTGGTTTCCACCGGGGTCTGCGCGGTCGTATAAAGGAAGAGCGCAGCGCCAAGGCCGAACACCGATTGCCAGAAGTACTTCCAGCGACTCGGCAGGCCGCGGGAGTTCTTCTCGATCACCTTGCGGTAGTCGTCGACCCAGCCGATGGCGCCGAACAGCAGGGTCACCGCCAGCACCACCCAGACGTAGCGGTTGGACAGGTCGGCCCACAGCAGGGTGCTGATGGCGATGGCCGAGAGGATCAGCGCACCGCCCATGGTCGGCGTGCCCTTCTTCGACAGGTGCGACTGCGGGCCGTCGTCGCGCACGGACTGGCCGATCTGCCGGCTGCGCAGGGTGCGGATCATCCACGGCCCCAGCCACAGCGACAGTACCAGGGCGGTGAGCACGCCGAGAATGCCGCGCAGGGTCAGGTATTGAAAGACCGCGAAGCCCTTGTGGAACTGCTGCAGATACTCGGCCAACAGCAAAAGCATTTAGTGTTCTCCCGCACGGGCACAGAGCGCCGCGACGACCTTGTCCATCGCCGCGCTGCGCGATCCCTTGATCAGTAAGGTGGTTTCCGGAGAGCGTTCGGCAGCCAGCGCGGCGATCAGTTCAGCCTGGCCGGCGAAATGTCGCGCGCCCGGGCCGAACGCCTCGACCGCGTGGCGCATCAGCGGGCCGACCGCATACAGCGCGGCCACCTTGTCGCGGGCGTACTCGCCCACCTCGCGGTGCCCCTGCGCGGCCCATTCGCCCAATTCGCCCATGTCGCCGAGCACCAGAACGGTGCGTCCGGAAAAGCCGGCGAGTATATCAACCGCCGCACACATTGACGCGGGGTTGGCGTTGTAACTGTCGTCGATGAGGCGCATGCCAGAGGGGTCGAGCTGCGCCACGCCGCGCCCCGGCACCGGCTGCAGGCTGTGCAGGCCGGCGACGATGGCCGCCAGCGGCACACCGAGAGCATGGGCGGCGGCGGCGGCGGCCAGGGCGTTGGCGACGTTGTGACGCCCCAGCAGGTTGAGCTGGATGCGTGCCGTGCCGGCTGCACCGGTCAGGGTGAAGCCGATGCACCCGCGTGCATCGCCGCACAGGTCGCTCGCACCGATATCGGCCGCGGCCTCAAGGGCGAAGCTCAGCACCCGGCGCCCGGCGGCGCGCTTCACCCAGATGGCGAAGGCCGCATCGTCGGCATTGAGGATCGCCACGCCGTCGGCCGCCAGGCCTTCGAGAATCTCGCCCTTGGCCTCGACGATCTTTTCCGGACCGCCGAACTCGCCGACGTGGGCGCTGCCGGCATTGGTGATGATCGCCACCTGCGGACGGGTCAGGCCGACCGTATAGGCGATCTCGCCGACATGGTTGGCGCCCAGCTCGATCACCGCGCTGCGGTGCTGCGGGGCCAACTCGAGCAGGGTCAGCGGCGCGCCCAGATCGTTGTTGAGGTTGCCACGGGTGGCCAGCACCGCCGCGGCGTCGCCATGGGCGGCGCGCAGGATGGCGGCGAGCATTTCCTTGACCGAGGTCTTGCCGCTGGAACCGGTCACCGCCGCGACCTGGCCGGCGAACGCGGCGCGATTCAGCGCGCCGAGGCGTCCCAGCGCCAGGCGGGTGTCGGCGACCTGCAGCTGCGGCAGTTCGAGGTCCGGCTGCGCGCGCTCGACCAGCGCGCAGGAGGCGCCACGCGCCGCCACTTCGGCGAGAAAGTCGTGGCCGTCGAAACGCTCGCCCGGCAGAGCGACGAACAACTGGCCGGCGGCGACGCTGCGGCTGTCGATGCTCACCCCGCTGAAGAAGGCGTCGGCCTCCACCAAGCGGCCGTCCAGCGCCGCACAGACGCGACTCAGGGTCCAGGTCTCAAGCATCGGGCACCTCGCGGGCAGCCAGCGCGCGCGCGGCCTGTTCGATATCGGAGAAGGGCTGGCGCACCCCGGCGATTTCCTGGTAGTCCTCGTGGCCCTTGCCGGCCAGCAGGACCACATCCTCGGGGGCCGCCGCGGCGATCAGCGCCCGGATCGCCGCGGCGCGACCGGGCATGAAGGTCACTGCGGCGGGATTGGCAAAACCGGCGCGGATGTCGGCGAGTATCCGCTCGGCCGGCTCGCCGCGCGGGTTGTCGTCGGTCACCCAGACGGCATCGGCGCGCGACTCGGCGACCGCGGCCATCAGCGGACGCTTGCCGCGGTCGCGTTCGCCGCCACAGCCGAACAGGCACAGCAGACGGCCGCGCGCATGCGGACGCAGGGCGTCGAGAACCTTTTCCAGGGCGTCGGGGGTATGCGCGTAGTCGACCACCACCAGAGGCTGCGTGCCACCGCCGAGGCGCTGCATGCGCCCGGCCGGGCCCTGCAGCTGCGGCAGCACGCGGAGAATCTCGTCGAGCGGATGACCGAGGCCCATCAGCGCGCCGACCACCGCCAGCAGGTTGCTGAGGTTGAAGCGGCCGAGCAGCGGGCTGACCAGCAGGCCGTCGCCCTGGGCGGTGACCAGCCGGGCGCGCACGCCGTCCTCGCCGAACTCGGCCTCGGCGCAGTACAGGGTCGCAGCCGGGTCGTCCAGGCTGTAGCCTATCAGCCGCGAAGGCGCCTCGCGGGCGGCCAGTTCGCGGCCGAACGGATCGTCGAGGTTGATCACCCGACAGCACAGCCCCGGCCAGGCGAACAGCCGCGCCTTGGCCTCGCCGTAGGCGGCCATGTCGCCGTGGTAGTCGAGGTGATCGCGGGACAGGTTGGTGAACACCGCCACGTCGAAGTCCAGCGCCTCGACCCGACCCTGGTCGAGGCCATGGGAGGAAACCTCCATGGCCACCGCGCGGGCGCCGGCCTGCTTGAGGCGCGCCAGCTCGGCCTGCACGGCGAGCGGATCGGGGGTGGTGTGGCGACCGCATTGCAGGTCGTCGTAGAAGCCGATTCCCAGAGTACCGATCAGCCCGCAGCGGGTGCCGAGCAGATCGAGGGCCTGGGCGACGAGCTGGCTGACGCTGGTCTTGCCGTTGGTGCCGGTCACACCGACCAGTTCCAGGCTGCGGCTCGGATCGCCGTAGAAGCGCCCGGCAATCGCCGACAACTGCGCCTGGAGGCCCTTGACCGGCACCAGCACGGTCGCCGCCGCCTCGGCCAGCGGCGGCGCACCCTCGGCCTCGTAGGCCACCGCCGCCGCCTCGCGGGCGATGGCGTCGGCGATGTAGGCGCGTCCGTCGCTGCGGGTTCCGGGCACGGCGAGGAACAGGTCGCCCGGACGCAGCGCGCGGCTGTCCAGGGTCAGTTCGCGGATCAGCGCGTCGCGACGCGCCTGGGGAAACATCTTCAGCAGACTCATCGGCATCAGCCGCGTCCTCCGGTTGCCGGCAACGCACCGGCCTGCTGCTTCTCGGGCAGCGGCGGCAGGTTGTCGGGAGCTATGTTCATCAGGCGCAGGGCACCGGCCATCACCTTGCCGAAGACCGGGGCCGCCACCAGACCGCCGTAGTAGCCACCGCTACCCGGCTCGTCGATCATCACCACCGCGGCCAGGCGCGGCTCGCCGATCGGCGCCACCCCGGCGAAGAAGGAACGGTAGGCCTTTTCCACATAGCCCTTGCTGCCGACCGCCGCCTTGCGCGCGGTGCCGCTCTTGCCGCCGACATGGTAGCCGGGCACCTTGGCCCGCGCGCCGCCGCCGCCCGGCTCCTCGACCACCGCCTGCAGCATGCCCAAGAGGGTGCGGGCGATCTGCGGATCGACCACCTGGGTGGCGCCCGGCGCGGCGTCCAGGCGCACCATCGACAGGGGCACCCGCGCTCCGCCGTTGCCCAGCACCGAGTAGGCCTGGGCGAGCTGCACGGCGGTCACCGACAGGCCGTAGCCATAGGCCAGGGTCGCCGTTTCGGCCTGCTTCCAGTTGCGGTGATTGGGCAGGTTGCCGACCCGCTCGCCGGGGAAGCCCAGCCCGGTGTCCTGGCCGAAGCCGACCTGCTGCATGACGGCGTGGATCGGCTCGGCGCCGATGTCGAAGGCGATCTTGCTGATGCCGACGTTGCTCGACTTCATCAGGATGCCGGTGAGGGTCAGCACGCCGCCGCGCGACACGTCGCGGATGGTGTAGCGGCCGATGCGCAGGCTGCCCGGGTAGGTGTCGACGGTGTCCTCGGGCTTCCAGCGCCCGCTGCCCAGCGCCGCAGCGATGGAGAACGGCTTGACCGTGGAGCCCGGCTCGAACACATCGATCATCGCCCGGTTGCGCATCGCCGCCGGCTCCAGGCTGCGTTTGTTGTTGGGGTTGTAGGTCGGCTGGTTGACCATGGCGAGGATCTCGCCGCTCTTCACGTCGACGATCACCAGGCTGCCGGCCTTGGCATTGAACTCGGTCAGGGCATTGCGCAGCTCGCGGTGGGCGAGGTACTGCAGGCGCAGGTCGATGGACAGCGCGAGGGTCTTGCCCGGCTTGGCGTTGCGCGCCACGCCGACATCCTTGATCAACTGGCCACGCCGGTCCTTGAGCACCTGGCGCTGGCCCGGCTCGCCGGCCAGCCAGTGGTCGAAGGCCTTTTCCACGCCTTCGCGACCGCGGTCGTCGACGTCGGTGAGGCCGACCACATGGGCGGTCACCTCGCCGGCCGGGTAGAAACGGCGGAACTCTTCGAGGCTGTAGACGCCGGGGAAGCGGTGCGCCATCACCACCTCGCCCTGTTCCGGGGTCAGACCGCGCACCAGGTACATGAACTCGCGGCCGGCGTTCTGCTCCAGACGCTGGGCCAGGGTGCGGGCATCCTGGCCCAGGGCGGCGGCCAGCTCAGGCCAGCGCTCGCGCGCGGCGGCCAGCTCCTTGGGGTTGCCCCACAGGGTCACCACCGGGGTACTGACCGCCAGCGGCTCGCCGTTGCGGTCGGTGATCAGGCCGCGATGGGCGGGAATCGGGATGTGCCGCACGCTGCGCGCATCGCCGTGGGCCTTGAGGAAGTCGTGATCGAAGATGTGCAGATCGACGATACGCCAGGCGATACCGGCCACCATCGCCAGCAGCACGGCGATGACGATGCGAAAGCGCCACGGATAGAGCGCCTGATCGAGCTGCATCATGGCGCCACCATGCGGACTTCCGCCGGGTCGGGGATGCGCATCTGCAGCTGCTGGCCGGCCAGGGACTCGACTCGGCTGTGGGCGGTCCAGGTACTCTGCTCAAGGATCAGCCGCCCCCACTCGGCCTGCGCCTTGTCGCGCACGCTGAGTTCGGCGTACAGCTCGTTGAGCAGCTTGCGATTCTTGTGCGCGCTCCAGGACACCGCCACCGCCGAACCGAGGATCAGCAAGAACAGTCCGAGCATCAGCAGACTGCCACTGGGCAGGCCGTCGCGACGTGTCACCGCAGCTTCTCCGCCACGCGCATCACTGCGCTGCGCGCGCGCGGGTTGGCCTTGAGTTCGTCGGCCGCGGCGTACTGCGGCTTGCCGAGCAGCTTCAGGCGCGGCTCGAACTTCGCCACCTGCACCGGCAGATGGCGCGGCAGATTGTCCGCCTCGCCCTTCACCTGGCGACGCATGAACTGCTTGACGATCCGATCCTCCAGCGAGTGGAAGCTGATTACCACCAGCCGGCCGCCGACCGCCAGTGCTTCCAGCGCGGCATCCAGCCCGCGCTCGAGATCGCCCAGCTCGTTGTTGATATGGATGCGCAGCCCCTGGAAGGCACGGGTGGCCGGATTCTTGCCCTTTTCCCAGGCCGGATTGGCAGCGGCGATCACCTCGGCCAGATCGGCGGTACGGGTGAACGGCTGCTCGGCGCGGCGCTGCACGATGGCCCGCGCCATGCGCCGCGAAAAACGCTCCTCGCCGTATTCGTAGAACACCCGGGCGATCTCTTCCTCGGCGGCAGTGGCGATCCATTCGGCGGCGCCGATCCCGGCAGCGGGGTTCATGCGCATGTCCAGCGGACCGTCGTTCATGAAGCTGAAGCCGCGCTCGGGATCGTCCAGCTGCGGCGACGACACGCCGAGATCCAGCAGGATGCCGTCGACCCGACCGTTCAGGCCGCGCGCCGCCAACTCCTCGCCCAGCTCGGCGAAGCTGCGCTGGACGATCTGGAAGCGGGCGTCCTCGGCCGCCAGCGCCAGGCCGCTGGCGATCGCCAGCGGGTCCTTGTCGAAGCCCAGCAGGCGCCCCGACTCGCCCAGCGCGCGCAGCACCTCGCGGCTGTGGCCGCCACGACCGAAGGTGCCATCCAGATAACAGCCATCGGGGCGTACGGCGAGGGCCGCGACAGCCTCGTGCAGCAGGACGGTGACATGGCTGAAGTTTGCTGCATTCATAGGTCAAAGAATCAGGTCGAGTAAGTCGTCCGGCAATGCGCCGGGTTCTTGGAGGCGCTGGAGGTCTTCGGCGCAGCGGGCGTCCCAGGCGGCCTCGTCCCACAACTGGAACTTGTTGAGCTGGCCAACCAGCGCTGCACGCTTGTCCAGTGCGGCCTGGCTGCGTAATCGCGGCGGGAGCAGGACGCGACCGGCGCCGTCCAGCTCCAGATCGACCGCATGACCGATCAGCAGGCGCTGCAGGCGACGGGTTTCCTCACGCAGGGAAGGAAGGGCGCGCAAACGATCCTCGATCAGGCTCCACTCGGCGAGCGGGTAGATGCACAGGCAGGGGTCGGTCACATCCAGGGTGACCACTAGCCGACCATTCGATGACGCCAAAATCTCGTCGCGATACCGGACCGGCATCGCAAGGCGACCCTTGGCGTCAAGAGTTACGATATTGGCCCCACGAAACACCACTGCGCGCCCCCGGAATGGTCAATCTGACCTGGCGGTAATACCCACTTCGCCCCACTTTTCACCACCAATGCACACTATAGAAATGCACCCACAACCCAGTCAAGGCGCGCTCGGCGGGAAAACTCCTTAACGGACGGCAACTTAGCGAAGAGACGAAAGATCGGAACCGTTCCGCGCAACTTTGCCGAGCCGCACCTCAAGAAAAGCAACGTGCGCGACAGCCAAAGATGCCTCGGCAAACTATGGGCAATTCCAATTCGAAATCTTGGAGCAAGGGGAAATAGCGCAGGGATTTAAAACGGCAGGAACAATTAAGAAGGGAGGGGGACGGAGAGCCGGCCTGTAAGCCGGGTTTTGTCGAGGACAGTCATTCCTCTAGGATCGCCATCGCTGACGACCTCAAGCAACCTACCCGGATCCAGCGCGGGCCACGCCAATGGATCCCTATTTGGTCTTGCTCCGAGTGGGGTTTACCTAGCCACGAACTGTTGCCAGCCGTGCGGTGCGCTCTTACCGCACCTTTTCACCCTTACCGGCGCTTGCGCGCTTAGGCGGTTATTTTCTGTGGCACTTTCCGTAGGCTCGCGCCTCCCAGGCGTTACCTGGCACTCTGCCCTATGGAGCCCGGACTTTCCTCCCCCCTGCAAGCAGGGCAGCGACTGTCCGGCCGACTCTCCGGCGCGCAGGGTACTCACTGCGCCCACGGATAACAAGCTCAATCCATCGTTTTGTGCCGTTCCAGCGCCTGCTGATAGAGTAGGTTCTTGCGTACCCCGGTGATCTCCGCCGCCAGCGCCGCCGCGCGCTTGAGCGGCAACTCCGCCAGCAGCAGATCGAGCACGCGCAGCGCCTCGGCGCTTAACGCCTCCTCCCCCACCGGCGCCTGCCAACCTTCGATCAGCAGCACGCATTCGCCGCGCTGCTGGTTGCTGTCGGCCGCCACCCATGCGCACAACTCGCCCAGCGACGCCCCCTTGATGGTTTCGAAGGCCTTGGTCAGCTCACGCGCCAGCACCGCCGGCCGATCATCACCAAACAGCACGCGCATGTCCTCCAGGCTTTCCAACAGACGATGCGGCGCCTCGTAGAAGATCAGCGTGCGCGGCTCCTCGACCAGCGCCTGCAGGCGCTGGCGCCGGCCTGCAGCGCGGGCCGGCAGGAAACCCTCGAAGATGAAACGGTCGGAGGCCAGACCGGCCGCCGACAGCGCGGCGATCAGCGCGCAGGCGCCCGGCACCGGCACCACCCGCACGCCGGCCGCCCGCGCATTGCGCACCAGGTGATAACCGGGATCGGAGATCAGCGGCGTGCCGGCGTCGGAAATCAGCGCCAGATCCTCGCCGGCCAGCAGGCGCCCGACCAACCGACCGCCCTGGTCGCGCTCGTTGTGTTCGTGACAGGCGACCAGCGGCGTGGCGATGCCGAAGTGCTGCAGCAGGCGCGCCGAGTGCCGGGTATCCTCGGCGGCGATCAGCGCCACCTCGCGCAGCACCCGCAAGGCCCGTGCGCCGATGTCTTCGAGATTGCCGATCGGCGTTGCCACCACATACAAAGTCCCCGAAACGCTCACATCGCCACCCCGCAACCGTCAAAGCGGCGGATTGTAGCGGGTTTCGCACCGACAAGATCGCGCCCGCCGCGAGCCTTGAGTACAATCGCGACCTTTGAAGACTGCGAATCGGATACCGCTCATGATCGCCAGCCTGCGCCCCCTTTCCATCCTCGGCCTCAGCGCACTGCTCGCCGCCTGTGCCGGCCAGCACGGCTCGGGGCTCGGCGAACTGCCGAGCAGCCCGCCCGGCAGCATCGCCCAGCTGCTGCAACAGGCCGAGCAGAGCAAGCCCCAGCAGGCCCTGCTGCTGCGCCTGAGCGCGGCCGACCAGGCCCTGCAGCAGCACGATCTGGCCCAGGCCCAGCGCATTCTCGACGCCCTGCCGCTCGACACCCTGGCGCCGGCCCAGCAGATGTTCGCCAGCACCCTGAGCGCCGAGCTGGCACTGGCCCGCCAGAAACCCAAGAGCGCTCTGCAGGCCCTGCAGCACCCGAGCTTCGCGCGCCTTGGCGAGCTGCCGATGACCCAGCAGGCGCGCAGCCGCCTGGCCAGAGCCGGCGCCCTGGAGCTCGACGGTCAGACCCTGGAAGCGGTGCGCGAGCGCATCGCCCTGGCCAAGCTGCTCGATGCCCGCCACAGCCAGGACAACCACGAGACCATCTGGCGGCTGCTCTCCGGCCTGTCCAGCGAGCGACTCGACGGCATCGCCGATACCGAGCGCGAACTGGCCGGCTGGAAGCAACTGCTCAAGCTGACCCGCAGCAACGCCAGCCCGGCACGCCAGGTCGCCGACATCGCCCAGTGGCAAGCCGCCAACCCGCAGCACCCGGCCGCCCTGCAGCTGCCGCTGGCGGTGGTCCAGCTGCAGGAAATCGCCAACCGCCCGCTGACCCATGTGGCCCTGCTGCTGCCCAGCCAGGGACAGCTGGCCAGCGTGGCCAGCGCCTTGCGCGACGGCTTCCTGGCCGCCCATTACCAGAGCGGCGCCCGCGGCGAGCTGAAGATCAGCCTGCACGACAGCAGCCAGCTCAACAACCTCGACGCCTTCTATCGCCAGGCGCGCAGCGAAGGCGTCGAACTGGTGGTCGGCCCGCTGGAGAAGCCCCTGGTCAACCAGCTCAGCCAGCAGGCGCAATTGCCTATCCCGACCCTGGCGCTCAATTACAGCGAAGGCCGCCAGGAAGGCCCGCCGCAACTGTTCCAGTTCGGCCTCTCCGCCGAGGACGAGGCCCGCGAGGTGGCCAACCGCGCCTGGGCGGACGGCCTGCGCCGCGCCGTCGCGCTGGTGCCGAGCGGCGAGTGGGGCGAGCGCGTGCTCGCCGCCTTCCGTCAGGACTGGGAAGCCCGCGGCGGCAGCCTGCTCGCCGCCGAACATGTCGACCAGCCGGTGCAACTGGCCCAGCAGATCGCCAACCTGCTGCAACTGCGCGACAGCGAGAACCGGGCCCGCACCCTTCAGGCCGGGCTCGGCAGCGCGGTCGCCGCACAGCCGGCGCGGCGCCAGGACATCGATTTCGTGTTCCTCGCCGCCACTCCGGCGCAGGCGCGGCAGATCAAGCCGGCCCTGTCCTTCCAGTACGCCGGCGACCTGCCGGTCTATGCCACCTCGCACCTGTTCACCGGCAGCAACGACCCGGCCCGGGACCGCGAACTCAGCGGCATCCGCTTCTGCGAAACGCCCTGGCTGCTGGGCAGCGACGGCGAAGGCCTGCGCAGCCAGGTGGTCGGCCAATGGCCCGCCGCCGCCGGCAGCCTCGGCCGCCTGTACGCCATGGGCGCCGACGCCTATCGCCTGGCGCCGCGCCTGAGCCAGCTGCAGATGGCTCCGGGCGTGCGCGTGGAAGGCCTGAGCGGCAGCCTGGCCCTGGCCCCCGGCCAGCGGATCAGCCGCAGCCTGCCCTGGGCCGAATACCGCGACGGCCGCCTGCAACGTCTGGAGCCCTCCCGGCAGTGACCGCCGACAGCCGTCAGGCGCGCGGCCAGGCCGCCGAAGGCTGGGCACAGACCCATCTGGAGGAGCACGGCCTGCAACTGCTGGTTCGCAACTGGCGCTGCCGCCTGGGCGAGCTCGATCTGGTCATGCTCGACGGCGATACCTTAGTATTCGCCGAAGTGCGCTATCGCCGCCACGCGGCCTGGGGCGGCGCCGAGTCCAGCGTGGACTCGCGCAAACAACGGCGCATCGCCGCCGCCGCCCAGGTTTTCCTGCAGACACACCCACAATGGTCGCGTCGCCCGTGTCGCTTCGACGTGATCGCAATAAGCCCGGGCGATCAGCACCTGCCCGTGCAGCTGAACTGGATTCGTGGCGCCTTCGAACTCTGAGCGCCGCCCAACCGAAGGTCACCCCATGGACATGCAATCCCGTATCCGCCAACTCTTCCTCGACAGTATCGAGACCAAGCGCCAGGCCACCGAAGTGCTGATCCCGCACATCGAGATGGCCAGCCAGGTGATGGTCAACGCCCTGCTCAGCGAGTGCAAGATCCTCGCCTGTGGCAACGGCGGCTCGGCCGGCGATGCCCAGCACTTCTCCTCCGAACTGCTCAACCGCTTCGAGCGCGAGCGCCCGAGCCTGCCGGCGGTGGCGCTGACCACCGACAGCTCGACCATCACCTCGATCGCCAACGACTACAGCTACAACGAGGTATTCTCCAAACAGATCCGCGCCCTCGGCCAGCCCGGCGACGTACTGCTGGCGATCTCCACCAGCGGCAATTCCGGCAACGTGATCCAGGCCATCCAGGCCGCGCATGACCGCGAGATGACCGTGGTGGCGCTGACCGGTCGCGATGGCGGCAACATGGCCTCGCTGCTGCTGCCCGAGGACGTCGAGATCCGCGTCCCGGCGCGCAGCACCGCACGCATCCAGGAAGTCCACCTGCTGGTGATCCACTGCCTGTGCGATCTGATCGACCGTCAACTGTTCGGGAGCGAAGAATGAACAAGACCCGCCTGCTGCTTGCCTTCGGCCTCGCACTGACGCTCGCCGGTTGCGGCGGGCGCAGCCTGGGCAACAAGATCGACGACCAGTTCCTCGCCCCCAAGGTCGGCAGCGAGATCAGCCGCAGCCACAGCGACCTCAACGACACCACCTCGCATATCGTGGTCACCAGCTACAACGGCGTGGTCCTGCTCGCCGGACAGACGCCGCGCGCCGACCTCAAGAGCCTCGCCGAGCAGGCTGCAAGGCGCGTGCAGGGAGTCAAGCGGGTGCATAACGAACTGCAGGTGCTGGCCCCCTCCTCCCCTCTGGCGCGCAGCACCGACGCCCTGCTGACCACCCGGATCAAGACCGCCATGCTGGCCGACAACACCGTGCCGGGCAGCCAGATCAAGGTGGTCACCGAGAACGGCATCGTCTATCTGCTCGGCCTGGTGACCCGCGCCGAGGCCAACCGCGCCACCGCCGTGGTGCAGGGCGTCGGCGGCGTGCAGCGCATCGTGCGGCTGTTCGAGTACACCGACTGAGGGAGTCGTGCGGACACAAAAAAGGCGATCCACATGGATCGCCTTTTTTCTTACTTGACCACCTTAAGACTCGGCCGGCCACTAGGGCGCGGCGGCGGCGCATCGTCCTCGGGACCATCCTCCCCACCGGCATCGCCCTCCTCGTCCGGACCGGGCTCCTCGAACTCGAAAAACATGCCCTGGCCGTTCTCGCGGGCGTAGATCGCCTGCACCGCCTGCACCGGCACGTAGAGGCTCTGCGGCACACCGCCGAAGCGCCCCTCGAAGGTCAGCACCTCATCACCCAGTTCCAGGTAACGCACGGCGCTGGGGGAAATGTTCAGCACGATCTGCCCGTCCTTGGCATAACCGGCAGGCACCCGGGTCCCCGGATACTCGCTGGCAACCAGGACATGGGGCGTGCAGCCGTTGTCGACGATCCATTCGTACAGGGCACGCAGCAGATAGGGTCGGCTGGAATTCATCATCAAGCTCCTCGGCGCAAGGCCCGTTCGGTGGTACTCAGACTGGCCTGGAAGCTGTCGCGGGCGAACTGCCGCTCCATATACTCCAGCAACGGCTTGGCCTGACGCGGCAGCTCGATATCCATGCTCGGCAGGCGCCAGAGAATCGGCAGCAGGCAGCAATCGACCAGACTGAATTCGTCACTGAGAAAGAATGGCTGGGCAGCGAACACTGGCGCAACCGCGCTGAGGCTCGCACACAGCTCGGCGCGTGCCGCCTCGCGCCCTCGCTCATCGGCACACGTATCGAGCAGGCGGTCGGCCAGCGAGCACCAGTCGCGCTGGATGCGGTGCATCAGCAGCCGGCTGTTGGCACGGGCCACCGGATACACCGGCAGCAACGCCGGATGGGGGTAGCGCTCTTCCAGATACTCCAGCAGCACGCCCGGCTCGTAGATCGCCAGATCGCGATCCACCAGGGTCGGCAGGCTGCGGTAGGGATTGGCGGCGGCAAGGGCAGGCGGGCATTGACCCGCTGCGACATCGACGATCTGCACGGCAACACCCTTCTCGGCCAGCGCCAGGCGCACGCGATGCGAGTAGTGGTCGGCAGGGTCGGAATAGCAGGCCAGGCGATTGACTGCGGCCATGATGGCCCTCCTGACAGGCGGATTGCGCTAGGCAGAAACACATGCGCGCCCCGGAGGGCGCGCATGCTTCAGGCAGGTCAGGCGCGCTTAGTGCACGTCTTTCCAGTACTCACGCTTGAGCAGGTAGGCGAACACGAAGAAGAACGCCAGGAACAGCAGCACATAGGTACCGATACGCTGGCTCTCCAGCTTCACCGGGTTGGCCGAGTAGGCCAGGAAGCTGACGAGGTTCTTGATCTTCTCATCGAACTCCGCCTCGCTCAGCGAACCGGTCTTCGGCACGATGGTCAGCTGGTCGCAGGCCTCGTCGGTGACCGGCGCACCGGTCAGCGGATCGAAGACCTTCTTGCCGTCTTCGACGATCTGCACCTGCTTGCAACCGATGACCTGGCGACCCTGCAGCTCGGACAGCACGTTCGGCATGCCCACGTTCGGGAACACCTTGTTGTTCACGCCGTAGGGACGCGCCGGATCTTCGTAGAAGGTGCGCAGGTAGGTGTACAGCCAGTCCTCGCCACGCACACGGGCGACCAGGGTCAGATCCGGCGGCGCAGCGCCGAACCAGACCTTGGCATCGCTGGCCTGCATGCCGGTCTTCATGTGGTCGCCGATCTTGGCACCAGTGAAGACCAGATTTTCCATCATGACGTCTTCGGGAATGCCCAGGTCGGTGGCGACGCGCTCGTAACGCTGGTACTCGGCGCCATGGCAACCCATGCAGTAGTTGGCGAAGGTACGCGCGCCATCCTGCAGGGCAGCCTTGTCGCTCAGATCGACGTCGACCTTGTCCAGCGGGTACTCAACGCCGCCCGCAGCGAAGGAAAAGGTCGGCAGCAGCGCGAAAATCAGTGCAGCGAATTGCTTTTTCATCAGCCAGTCACCCTTTCCGGAACCGGTTTGGTCTTCTCCATCCGGGTGTAGAACGGCATCAGGATGAAGAAGGCGAAGTACAGAATGGTGCAGATCTGCGACAGCAGGGTGCGGCCCGGAGTCGGCGACAGCACGCCCAGCACGCCGAGGATCACGAAGGACACGCAGAACACCAGCAGCCAGATCTTGCTCAGCCAGCCCTTGTAGCGCATCGAGCGTACCGGGCTGCGATCCAGCCACGGCAGCACGAACAGCACGGCGATGGCGGCGCCCATGGCGATCACACCGAGCAGCTTGTCCGGAACGGCGCGCAGGATGGCGTAGAACGGAGTGAAGTACCACACCGGAGCGATGTGTGCCGGAGTCTTGAACGGGTTGGCGGGTTCGAAGTTCGGCTTCTCGAGGAAGTAACCACCCATCTCCGGGAAGAAGAAGATCACGGTGCAGAACACGAACAGGAACACCACCACGCCGACGATGTCCTTGACGGTGTAGTAGGGATGGAACGGGATGCCGTCCAGCGGAACGCCGTTCTCGTCCTTCTTCTTCTTGATGTCCACGCCATCGGGGTTGTTGGAGCCGACTTCGTGCAGTGCCAGGATGTGCAGGACCACCAGGCCGAGAATCACGATCGGCAGGGCGATCACGTGCAGGGCGAAGAAGCGGTTCAGGGTGATGCCGGAGATCAGGTAGTCACCACGGATCCACTGGGTCAGGTCGGCACCGATCACCGGGATCGCACCGAACAGCGAGATGATCACCTGGGCGCCCCAGTAGGACATCTGGCCCCACGGCAGCAGGTAGCCCATGAAGGCCTCGGCCATCAGCGCCAGGTAGATCAGCATGCCGAAGATCCACACCAGTTCGCGCGGCTTCTGGTAGGAGCCGTACATCAGGCCGCGGAACATGTGCAGGTACACCACCACGAAGAACGCCGAAGCGCCGGTGGAGTGCATGTAGCGCAGGATCCAGCCGTACTCCACATCACGCATGATGTATTCGACGGAGGCGAAGGCGCCTTCTGCGGACGGCTCGAAGCTCATGGTCAGCCAGATACCGGTGAGGATCTGGTTGACCAGCACCAGCAGCGCCAGGGAGCCGAAGAAGTACCAGAAGTTGAAGTTCTTCGGTGCGTAATATTTGGACAGATGGTCTTCCCACATCTTGGTCGCGGGGAAACGCGCATCGACCCATTCCATGAATTTGCTCATCAGGCTTTCTCCTGATCCACACCGACGATGATCACATCATCGGACTCGTAGGTGTGCGGCGGGACCGGCAGGTTCAACGGCGCGGGCTGCGCCTTGTACACGCGGCCAGCCAGGTCGTAGCGGGAGCCGTGGCAGGGGCAGAAGTAGCCACCCACCCAATCGGCACCCAGGTCGGCCGGGGCGACTTCGGGACGGAAGGACGGCGCGCAGCCCAGATGGGTACACAGGCCTTCGACGACCAGCAGATCGGGCTTGATCGAACGAACCTTCGGGTCCACGTAGGTCGGTTGCTCGGAAGCCTTGGATTCCGGGTCTGCCACGGCACCCTCGAGCTTGGCCAGATTGGCCAGGATCTCGTCGGTGCGGCGAACGATGAACACCGGCTTGCCGCGCCACTCAGCAACGATCTGCTGACCCGGCTCGATCTTCGCCACGTTCACCTTCACCGGAGCACCGGCGGCCTTGGCCTTGGCACTGGGGAACCATGACCCCACGAACGGGACCGCAGCACCGACAGCTCCAGCCGCCCCCACCACCGAAGTGGCGGCGACGAGGAACCGACGCCGGCCCACATTCACGCCGTCATTACTCATTCAGTCGTCTCCCATCAGCTTTCTGTGACCTGCTCGGGCAGGCACTATAGTTAAAACCAGCTGCGCAAAAAATCCGCCAGATGGTAATGAAAAGCCCCTTTTCTGACAAGGTAATAACTGGCAACAACCGCAGGTAAAGCCTTGTGGATCAGGGAATTACGCCTGCGACAGACTGTCGCAGACAAATCTGGCGGATACGAAAACGCCCAGATCCCGAAGGAGTCTGGGCGTTTGCCAGAGCGTTGTCGATTAACGCTTGGAGTATTGCGGACGCTTACGGGCTTTGCGCAGACCAATCTTCTTACGCTCGACCTCACGGGCGTCACGAGTGACGTAACCGGCTTTACGCAGCGGGCTGCGCAGCGTCTCGTCGTACTCGATCAGGGCGCGAGTGATGCCATGACGGATAGCACCGGCCTGGCCGCTGACACCGCCACCGGCGACGGTGACGTAAACGTCGAACTTCTCGACATTCTCGGTCAGCTCGAGCGGCTGGCGCACGACCATGCGAGCGGTCTCGCGGCCGAAGAACTGCTCCAGGCTGCGATTGTTGATGGAGATCTTGCCAGTGCCCGGACGCAGGAATACACGCGCGGTAGCGGTCTTGCGACGGCCGGTGCCGTAGTTTTGAGTCGCCGACATTTGAGCCTACTCCGTTAAATCTTCAGTTCTTGGGGCTGCTGAGCGGTGTGCGGGTGGCTGGCACCAGCATACACTTTCAGCTTGCGATACATGTCGCGACCCAGCGGGTTCTTCGGCAGCATGCCCTTGACGGCGGTCTCGATCACGCGCTCGGGAGCACGAGCGATCAGCTTCTCGAAGTTGATCGACTTGATACCACCCGGGAAACCGGAGTGATGGTAGTACATCTTGTCGGAGCTCTTGGCACCGGTGACACGCACCTGCTCGGCGTTGATCACGACGATGTAGTCGCCGGTATCGACGTGCGGAGTGTACTCCGGCTTGTGCTTGCCACGCAGACGGCTGGCGATTTCAGTGGCAAGACGACCCAGGGTCTTGCCAGCGGCGTCGACAACGTACCAGTCGCGCTTGACGGTTTCCGGTTTCGCAGAGAAAGTTTTCATTGGTTTATAGCCTCAGAGGCCGCCTGATAATCAAGCGGCGAATCTTACTGGACAGTACTTGCCTCATTCAAGGCAATCGCAGTCGCGTGCGGACACTAATCGGGGGCTCGGGTCAGTGCGTCCGCTACGACAAATCGGCAGGCTAGGCATTCCCGCCGAGCAAGATGGGCTTGGCATCCCCCATCCATAAAAGCCCGCGAATTTTACCGACCCGACAGAAAAATACAAGTCACCTCAACGACAAATTCACGCCCCGAACACGCCTCAACGCTGACCGCGCGCCTGTTCGTAAAGAGGCATTACGCGCGGAATCGCGGCGCGCAGGTTGGCTTGTCGCGTCGACGAAGCCGGGTGGGTGCTCATGAACTCGGGCGGCGCACCATTGCCGGCCTGCGCCATCTTGTTCCACAGGGTGATGGCGGCATTCGGATCGAAGCCGGCGCGCGCCGCCAGCTCCAGACCGATCAGGTCGGCCTCGTTCTCGTGACCGCGGCTGTTGGGCAGGGTCATGCCGTACTGCACGGCGACATCGGCCAACTGGCCGCCCGCTTCGCCCAGCCCGAGCAGGGCAACAGCCCCTTGCTTGGCCAGCTCGGCACCATAGGCCTTGGAAATCGCCTCGCGACTGTGCTCGCGCAGGGCGTGGGCGATCTCGTGACCCAGCACCGCGGCCAGCTCGGCATCGTTCAGATTGAGCTGACGCACCAGCCCGCTGTAGACGATGATCTTGCCGCCCGGACCGACATTGGCATTCAGCTCGTCGCTGTCGATCAGGTTGATTTCCCAGTTCCAGTTCAGCGCATCGGCACGGAACGCCGGCGCCTGGGCGATCAAGCGCCGGGCCACGCCGTCGACCCGCTGGGCCAGCGCGCTGCTCTTGTCCAGCTTGCCGCTGCTGGCCGCCTTGCTCAGGGTTTCCCGGTAAGACTGGGCATACATCTGGTTCAGCTGGTCGCTGGACAGCATGCTGAACATGTACTGCTGGCGCTGCACCCCCACGGCACCGCCGCTGGTGGTATTGACCGCCTGGCAGCCGCTCAGCAGCAACGCACCGGCAAGACCGGCAAGACCGGCAAGACGCAAGACACGGGGCATGGATATTCTCTCCTGAAGGCGCAAGGCCATCATCTTAGGGCGCTGGCCGAAATCGGACAATTTGCCCGCCGGCAAGTTCAGGCCGGGGTCAGGCATTGCGGGCCCTCCTCCTGCGGACTGTTGCCCAGCCCGGCCAGCAGTCGCTCGCGCAAGCCCACCCGGCCAGCGCCCAGCAGGGCCTGCAGCGCCTGCGGGTCGGCCTGCGGGTCCAGCCACAAGGCCTCGCCGGCGGCGTCCAGCAGCAACGGCCGGCGCTGCGGTCCGGCTGCCACGGTGACCACCGCGGCGCTCAGGTAGGTACGACCACCGACCGGATAGGCCTCCCACAACGCCGCCATCGACAGCAGACCGCCCTGCTCCGCGCTCATCCAGAACGGCCGACGCCGCGGGCCGCGCCACTCATAGAAGCCGTTGGCCGGCAGGATGCCGCGGCGCCGGGCGAACGCCTCGCGAAACAACGGCTGCTCGGCGAGGGTTTCCGCACGCGCCTGGGCCGGCGCTCGCGACAGGTCTGCCAGCCAGGGCGGCGTCAGCCCCCAGTGCACCGCAGCCGCCTCGCGCCCGTCGGCCGTTGCGCGCAGCAGCAGCACCGACTGGCCGGGCGAGATGTTCCAGCGCGACTCCAGGCGCGCCGGAAAGCCGGGCACGGCCGCCAGGGACTCCGGCCAGCGAAACAGGGCAAAACGTCCGCACATGAGAAAGGCCTTATCCACAGCAAACAGGACAGCTCAGCAATCGAGCACCCCGGGCTCCCCGCCCGGCTCGCCGCTGTCGTCCAGCGGCCGGGCGCTATTGTACGCCGCGATCAGCGCCCGGGCGCGCGGCGCATCGGCATCCGCCACCTGGATCGCCAGCAATCCGGCCAGCGGCAGCTCGCCCAGCGCACCGAGCAGATAACCGCCCAGCAGGCGCGCATCGATGCTCTCGCCGGCCAGCATGTCGACCAGCCGCTCACCTTCCAGCCCGTCGGCCGGCTCGTAGATCCGCTGCATCAGTCGTCCTCGCGCCCGACCCGCAGCGTCCAGCTGCGGCCATCGGTGCGCAGCTCGAAACATACCGGTCGACAGCAGACCGGACAGTCCTCGACATAGGACTGGTCGCCGGCCGACAGATCGAGCAGCGTTTCTACCGACTCGCCGCAATACGGACAGTCATAGCCCTGAACTTCCAGCATCCACGCCTCCCGGAACTCTTCGTTTATAATCGACTTCCTGCCTGGCGGAACTCACGGACCGCCCCCGATATCCTGATCAAGAGACGACAATGGGCGAGTTCGAAGCCATCCGACCCTATGCCGACACGGAAGTGCGCGCCGTTCTGGCGCGCCTGCTCACCGACGACGCCTTTCTTTCCATCCTGACACGCTATCGCTTCCCGCGCCTGGCCGGCCCCTGCGGCTGGCTGCTCAAGCCGATCATCGCCCATTACCTGCGCCGCGAGATCCAGGGCGTGGACAGCGTGGCCGCCCTGCAGGCGCGCATCGAGCCCTATGTCGACCGCAGCATCGAGCGGGCCAGCGACGGCATCACCTACTCCGGCCTGGAAAACCTGCAGAAGGGGCGCGCCTACCTGTTCCTCAGCAATCACCGCGACATCGTCATGGATCCGGCGTTCGTCAACTACGCGCTGTACCACGCCGGGCATCCCACGCCACGCCTGGCGATCGGCGACAACCTGCTGCAGAAGCCCTTCGTCAGCGACCTGATGCGCCTGAACAAGAGCTTCATCGTGCACCGCTCGATCAGCGGTCGGCGCGAGAAGCTGGCCGCTTTCCAGACCCTGTCGGCCTACATCAACCACTCGATCCGCACGGAAGGCGAGTCAATCTGGATCGCCCAGGCCGAGGGCCGCGCCAAGGACGGCGACGACCGTACCGATTCGGCGATCCTCAAGATGTTCCACATGAGCCGCAAGGACGAAGCCTTCGCCAGCGTGCTGCGCGAACTCCATCTGGTGCCGATCGCCATCAGCTACGAGTACGATCCCTGCGACCTGGCCAAGGCCCGCGAGCTGTACATCCGCGCCAGCACCGGCAGCTACAGCAAGGCGCCAGGCGAGGACGACGCCAGCATCGCCCTGGGCATCACCGGCTACAAGGGGCGCGTGCACATCCACTTCGGCGCCGAGATCGACACCCCGGAGGACGACGCCAAGCTGCTGGCACAGCGCATCGACCGCGAGATCCTCGGCCATTACCGGCTGTTCCCGGTGCACTATCTGGCCTACGCCATGTGGGACGAGCGCGACCCGCAACTGGCGGTGCCGCCGGCGGACAGCCTGTTCGAGGCTGACGAGCTGGCGCGCGCGCGCAGCGAATGGCAACGCCGCCTCGACGCCTGCCCGGCCGAGCAGCGCCCGTGGCTGATCATGCAGTACGCCACCCCGCTGCGTAACCGCTACGCCGCGCTGTACAGCGCGACCTGAGGAGAACGGCGGCGCTCTGCGCCGCCACGCTCAGCCGGCGAGCGACGTGCCCAGGGTGGTGCTGAACCACGACAGGGCCAGCCCGGCGCCCAGGCTGACCAGCCCGAAGGCATAGAAGAAGCGGTTGAGGCGGTCGAGCGCCGCATCGGCCGCCGACGGCGCCAGAGCCTCCAGCAGCGCCTCCCCCTCGCTTTCCATCAGCACGCGCGCCAGCGCGCGGCGCTCGCGCCAGCGGGTGGCCAGCAGCAGCCAGCTGCCGGCCAGCGCCAGAAACAGGGCCAGCCCATTGACGACCTGGGCCGGATAGGCCAGTCCCAGCGACCACAGCACTTCAAGCGACATCCACACCTCCCCGACGGCCTGCCGGGCAGGCCTTGCGATGACTGACCGGCGCCGCGCGGCCGGTCGAAACGCCGCGCAGTCTAACCGCCGCCGCCGCGGCGCTCGGCAGCTATCCGACGAGCGCAGCGTCCGGGCATGAAAAAAGGCGATGGGGTCACCATCGCCTTGCGCTCGCCGGACAGCAGCCGCGGCTTACTGGTTGTTCAGCAACTGGCCGACGGTGGGATCCTTGAACACCCGGGTCAGCGCATCGCTGACCACATCGCTGACCAGCTTGCTGTTGGTCTGCTGATTGGGCGCCATGCCGAAGCGCTGGTTCAGCGAGGCGCCGTAGCGGCCGCTGTAGCGGCGCACGCTGTTCTGCACGTCGGCGCGGATGCTGGCGCTGATGTTCGCCTCGGTGACGTAGCTGCCATCCTTGGGCGACTGGTACTTCAGGTCGGTCAGGGTCAGGGTCAGCTGCGGCGCGTTGTAGGCGTTGGGTGTCGGGGTGAAACCGAGCAAGCGTACCGCCGCCTCGGCCTGACCCTGCAGCTTGGGCAGCAGGTCCTGCGGGTTGACGCTGATCGCGCTGGTTTCCGGGTAGAGGCCGCCACGGGTGCCGAGCACCGGCGAGGGACGTCCGTCGACAACCCGCACCACCACCGGCTGACCCTGACCGACCGGCGTCAGCGGCGCGGTGACCATCGGTTGCAGACTGAGTTGTTGCGGGCTGTGCGCACAGCCCGCCAGGGTCAGACTGGCGGCGGCGAACAGGCCAAGCAGCAGACGGGGCAGCATGTCGATTTCTCCGGAAAGGGACTGGAAGGAACGGAGCGCAGTATATCCACACCGCCCGGGAGCGGAAACGACGAGGGCACCCGCAGGTGCCCTCGTCGAGGTCACGGCTTGTGCGGCCGGGCGAGGAATTCGTGGGACTGCATCTCCAGCAGGCGACTCAGGGTGCGCTGGAACTCGAACTCCAGGCGGCCGCCGGTGTAGAGATCCTTGAGTTCCACCTCGGCGGAGAGGATCAGCTTGACGTTGCGGTCGTAGAACTCGTCCACCAGGTTGATGAAGCGCCGCGCCATGTCGTCCTTGGCGGTGCCCATCTGCTCGACATTGGAGATCAACACCGCGCCGAAGATCTTGCCCAGCTCGATGTAGTCGTTCTGGCTGCGCGGGCCGTCGCACAGGGCGCGGAACTCGAACCAGGCAACGTCGTTGGCGGTCTTGCGCGCGCGGATCTCGCGGTTCTCGATCAGCAGCACGTCATCGTCCTTCACCGTGCAGTTCTCGGTGAGCAGGCTCTTGAAGCTGCGCTCCAGGCTCAGCTCGGCCTCGGCGTCGAGCGGGCAGTGGTACAGCTCGGCCTGCTCCAGGGCGCGCAGGCGGTAGTCGATGCCGCTGTCGACGTTGACGATCTCGGTGTGCTGCTTGAGCAGGGCGATCGCCGGCAGGAAGCGGGCACGCTGCAGGCCGTCCTTGTACAGGCCGTCCGGCACGATGTTGGAGGTCGCCACCAGACTCACGCCGTTGTTGAACAGCTCCTCGAGCAGGGTGGCGAGGATCATCGCGTCGGTGATGTCGGAGACGAAGAATTCGTCGAAGCAGATCACCCGTGCCTCGTCGGCGAAGCGCTTGCCGATGATGGTCAGCGGGTTCTTCTCGCCCTTGAGGGTCTTCATCTCCTCGTGGACGCGCTTCATGAAGCGGTGGAAGTGGGTGCGCATCTTCTGCTCGAACGGCAGGGCATCGAAGAAGGTGTCGACCAGGTAGGTCTTGCCGCGACCGACGCCGCCCCAGAAGTAGATGCCCTTGACCGGCCCCTGCGGCTTCTTGCGGCCGAACAGCTTGCCGAACAGGCCCGCCGACTCCTGCTGGCCGCTGACCAGGTCGTCGTAGAGACGCTGCAGATGACGCACGGCATTTTCCTGCGCGGCGTCGTGGAAGAAGTCGGGGCGTTTCAGATCGGCCTGGTAGCGTTCGAGCGGGGTCATGACGGCAACACGGTTAAGAAACGGGGCCGCCACTTTAACGGCGCACCCCGCCCTTGGCAATTCGCCGGACCGCCGCGCGCGGCACCCTACTCTTCCTGCGGCGCCAGCACCTCGCCGAGACGACGCATCGCCGCATCGCGCGCGGCATTGTCGGCATAGGCCGGGCTGTGCGCCACCGGCGCATCGTCCAGCCACACGGCAAAGCCGCTGCCGTCCTTGCGCAGATCCAGCTCCTCGTCCTGCAGGCGCTTGCTCGCCGCGCCGGCACTCTTGCCGTCGGCGAAGCCGATCGACAGCAGCAGCGGGCTGCCGTCGACGTCCAGCAGGCGGAAGCGGAAGCTGCCGTCGCCGTCGCGGAAGCTGACCAGACGCGACTTCTTCGCCGCCTTGGGTGCGGCCTTGTCGGCGGCGACTGCGGCGACCGGGGCCGGCGCGGCGGCAGGAGCGGCGGGCGCGGCCGCCGGGACCGGTGCGCCGCGCTTGGCGGCCTGCGCCATGTTCATGTCCACCGCCACCTCGTCGAGGAAGCTGACGAAGGCGCCCAGCGCCTGGCCCAGCGAGGCGCCCGCCGGCTTGGCGACCGGCGCGGCCACGAAGGAGCGCAGGCCCACCGCCTCGCGCAGCTCGCCGAGGAACGGCGTGGCGATCTTGCGGGCCTTGGCGGCGCCGGCCAGCAGGATGTCCTCCAGATCGTTCGGCCGGGCGATCAGCGCGTTGTAGCGCTCGCGGGCCGCACCCAGCTCGCCTTCGAGCAGCTCGGTCAGGCGGCGCTTGGCCTCGCCCCAGCCCAGGCCATCCTGCAGTTCGGCACGGAATGCCGCGCCCTGCTCGGCGCTGGCGAAAGCCTGGTAGAGGGTGCAGAGATGCGAGCTGTCGGCATCCTTGGGCTCGCCCGGCAGCTTCGAGTCGGTGACGATGCGCGCCACCGCGTCCTTGAGCTGCTTGCTGGTGCCGAACAGCGGGATGGTGTTGTCGTAGCTCTTGCTCATCTTGCGCCCGTCGAGGCCCGGCAGGGTCGCCACGCTCTCCTCGATCAGCGCCTCGGGCAGGGCGAACAGCTCGCGGCCGTTGCCGAACAGGTGGTTGAAGCGCTGGCCGATGTCGCGGGCCATTTCCACGTGCTGGATCTGGTCGCGACCGACCGGCACCTGGTTGGCGTTGAACATCAGGATGTCGGCAGCCATCAGCACCGGGTAGCTGAACAGGCCCATGGTCACCCCGGCGTCCGGATCCTCGCCCCTGGCCAGGTTCTGGTCGACCGAAGCCTTGTAGGCGTGGGCACGGTTGAGCAGGCCCTTGGCCGCCACGCAGGTGAGCAGCCAGGTCAGCTCGGGGATCTCGGGGATGTCCGACTGGCGATAGAAGGTCACCCGCTCGGGGTCGAGGCCGCAGGCCAGCCAGGTGGCGGCGATCTCCAGGCGCGAGCGCTGGATGCGCTGCGGATCGTCGCACTTGATCAGCGCGTGGTAGTCGGCCAGGAAGTAGAAGGAGTCCACATTGTCCGCGCGGCTGGCTCTGATCGCCGGGCGGATGGCACCGGCGTAGTTGCCCAGGTGCGGCGTGCCGGTGGTGGTGATGCCGGTAAGAATACGGATGGTCATGATCTATCGCTTGTCGGACTGCGTCAGGAGTGGAGGCGGGGCAGAACCAGCGCTTTCAGCTCGTTCAGCTTGCCGTGGAAGAAGTGCCCGCATTCTGCCACCTTGAGCAGCTCGTGGGGACGCTCGAGGGCCGCCGACCAGGCGTACACCGCCGCCGGCGTGACCACCTCGTCGTCCTCGGGCTGGATCACGTACAGCGGCCCCGCCTCGGGCAGACGGCCATCGACGGCGAAGCGCTCGACCGGCGGCGCCAGCATCAGCAGCTGCGCGACCTCGACGCCACGCCGCTCCAGCCGGCCGCCCAGGCAGGCCGCCACGCAGGCGCCGAAGGAGAAGCCGCACAGGGTCAGCGGCAGGCCGGGATGTTCGGCCAGCAGCCAGTTCGCGGCCGCCTCGGCATCGTCGATCTCGCCCTCGCCGTTGGCATGCTCGCCCGGGCTCTGGCCGACGCCACGGAAGTTGAAGCGCAGGGTGGCGTAGCCGGCGTCGCGCGCCGCGCGCTGCAGGGTGGCCACCACCTTGTTGTGCATGCTGCCGGCGAACAGCGGGTGGGGATGGCAGATCAGCGCCAGGCCGCGCGCATCGGCGCGACCCAGGTACAGCGCTTCGAGGGCACCGGCGGGGCCGTCGAGCAGCAGGGGGATTTCCGTCAAAGACACAAGGTACTCCGTGACCCCGACCAGGGGCGACTCGTCTGTGGCCTGCAGGGCGCACGCGGCCCTGCTGCAGGCTGGCTGAGCGCCGATGCTATACAGCGCCGGCACAAGCCGTTAACGTAATGCAAATACCGTCTATAGAGGAAGGATTCGTGGAACAGTCTCTTGCTGGCTGGCTGCTGCCAGTCGTGGCGCTGATCGTCGGCGTCGTCATCGGCTTCCTGCTCGCGCGCCTGCTGCCGGGCGCCGCTCCCGGTCGCGCCCAACACAAGATGGACGAGATGCAGGAGCGCTTCGAGGCCTACCAGAGCGAGGTGATCAATCACTTCAACGCCACCGCCAACCTGGTGCAGAAGCTCAACCAGAACTATCAGGACATCCAGGAGCACCTCTCCGAGGGTGCCAGCCGTCTGGCACTCGACGAGCTGACCCGCCAGCGGCTGATCGCCGCCCTCAGCGACGGCGCCCAGCCGCCGCGCGAGCGCCTGTCGAGCAACGTCAGCGGCACCGAGCCGCCGAAAGACTACGCCCCCGGCCAGTCCGGCATACTCAGCGACGAGCCGGTGGTCAAGCACGGCTGACGCCACCTCCGCGACACGACAAAAGCCCTGCAACTGCAGGGCTTTTGCTTATCTGGCGGCGGCATTACCCCAGAAGCGACAAGGCCCCGGCATTGCGCCGGGGCCTTGTCGTCTGGCGGATGCGGATCAGATCGCGCCGCGGCTGCGCAGCAGCGCCAGCACCTGGGCCACGCCCTCCTCCACCGAGGTGGACTGGGTGTCGATCACCAGATCGGCATCCAACGGCACGTCGTAGGGGAAGGACTCGCCGGGGATGTTGTCCTCGCCGGCGGCGTACAGGCCCTGCGGATCGCGCTCGCGGCAGGCCTGCGGCGAGGCCTGCACGTAAACGGTGATCAGCCGCTCGGCGCCGATGACGGCCCGGGCCTGCTCGCGCCCCTCGGCATCCGGGGCGACGAAGGCCGCCAGGGTCAAGAGACCCGCCTCGTTGAACTGCTTGGCCACCTGGGCGGCGCGGCGCCAGTTCTCGGCGCGGCCGGCGCGATCCAGCGGCAGGCCCTTGTTCAGGTCGTGACGCAGATTCTGGCCGTCCAGCACGTAGACCGCGCGACCACTGTCGAACAGCTTGCGCTCGACGGCATAGGCCAGGGTGCTCTTGCCGGCGCCGGAGAGCCCGGAGAACAGCACGGTGGCCGGCTGCTGACCGAAGCGCGCGGCGCGCTCCTCGGTGCTGACGTGGGCCAGGCGCCCATGGTGACCGTGGCTGTTCTGCCCGGCCAGCGGGTCGGCGACGATCATCCCGGCACCGACGGTGCCGTTGGTCAGCCGGTCGACGACGATGAACGCGCCGGTGGTGCGGTTGTGGGCGTAGCCATCGAGGGCGATGGGCGCATCCAGGCTGACGCGCACCTTGCCGATCTCGTTGAGCTTCAGCTCGCTGGCGGCCAGCTGCTCGAGGCTGTTGACGTCGACACGGTGCTCGATGCCGACGATGTTGCCCGGCACATAGCTGGTGGCGCGCTTGATGTCGTATTTCTTGCCCGGCAGCATCGGCTCCTCAGCCATCCACACCAGCATGGCGTCGAAGCTGTCGGTGACCTGCGGACGGTTGTCGGCATGCACCAGCATGTCGCCGCGCGACACGTCGATCTCGTCTTCCAGGGTCAGGGTCACCGCCTGGCCGGGGATCGCCTGCTCCAGCTCGCCGTCGAAGGTGACGATGGACTTGACCTTGCTGGTCTTGCCCGACGGCAGCACGGCAATCTCGTCGCCCTTGTGCACGATGCCGCTGGCCAGGGTGCCGGCGAAACCGCGGAAGTTCAGGTTCGGGCGGTTGACGTACTGCACCGGGAAGCGCATGTCAGTCAGGTTGCGGTCGGCGGCGATCTCGACGGACTCGAGGATCTCCATCAGCGACGGCCCCTGGTACCAGGGCGCACGCTCGCTCTTGTTGACCACGTTGTCGCCCTTGAGCGCCGACATCGGGACGAAGTGCAGCGAGCTGGGCTGCATGCCGATGCGCCCGGCGAACTGCAGGTAGTCGGCCTTGATCGCCTCGAACACGCCCTGATCGAAGTCCATCAGGTCCATCTTGTTGATGGCCACGACGATGTGCTTGATGCCCAGCAGCGAGGCGATGAAGCTGTGCCGGCGGGTCTGGGTCTGCACGCCGTAGCGGGCATCGACGAGGATGATCGCCAGGTCGCAGGTCGAGGCGCCGGTGGCCATGTTGCGGGTGTACTGCTCGTGGCCCGGGGTGTCGGCGATGATGAACTTGCGCTTGGCGGTGGAGAAGTAGCGGTAGGCCACGTCGATGGTGATGCCCTGCTCGCGCTCGGCCTGCAGGCCGTCGACCAGCAGCGCCAGGTCGACGTCATCGCCGGTGGTGCCGACCTTCTTGGAGTCGCGGGTGATCGCTTCCAGATGATCCTCGTAGATCATCTTGGAATCGTGCAACAGGCGGCCGATCAGCGTGCTCTTGCCGTCGTCGACGTTGCCGCAGGTGAGGAAGCGCAGCAGCTCCTTGCGTTCGTGCTGGGCCAGGTAGGCGAGGATGTCCTCGCCGATCAGATCAGATTGGTGCGACATGATGCGAAACCCTTAGAAGTAGCCCTGACGTTTCTTTTCTTCCATCGAGCCTGCGCCATCGTGGTCGATGACCCGGCCCTGGCGCTCGGAAGTGCGGGTCAGGAGCATTTCCTGGATGATCTCCGGCAGGCTGGTGGCGGTGGATTCCACCGCCCCGGTCAGCGGGTAGCAGCCGAGGGTGCGGAAGCGCACCATGCGCTTCTCGATGCGCGCCTTCTCCTCGTCGGACAGGTGTTCGAGGATGCGCTCGTCGTCGATCATGATCAGCGTGCCGTTCTTCTCGATCACCTCGCGCTCGGCGGCAAAGTACAGCGGCACGATCGGGATACCTTCCAGGTAGATGTACTGCCAGATGTCCAGCTCGGTCCAGTTGGACAGCGGGAACACGCGGATCGACTCGCCCTTGGTCACCTTGCCGTTGTAGACGTTCCACAGCTCGGGACGCTGGTTCTTCGGGTCCCAGCGGTGCTTGCTGTCGCGGAACGAGTAGACGCGCTCCTTGGCGCGCGACTTCTCCTCGTCGCGACGCGCGCCGCCGAAGGCGGCGTCGAAGCCGTACTTGTCCAGCGCCTGCTTCAAGCCTTCCGTCTTCATGATGTCGGTGTGCTTGGCGCTGCCGTGGGTGAAGGGGTTGATGCCCTGCGCCACGCCGTCCGGGTTGACATGGGTGATCAGGTCCAGGCCCATCTCGGCGACCATCTTGTCGCGGAAGCGGTACATCTCCTGGAACTTCCACTGGGTGTCGACGTGCATCACCGGGAACGGCAGCTTGCCGGGGAAGAAGGCCTTGCGGGCCAGATGCAGCATGACGGCAGAGTCCTTGCCGATGGAGTACAGCATCACCGGGTTGTCGAACTCGGCGGCCACCTCGCGGATGATGTGGATGCTTTCCGCCTCCAGCTGCTTCAGATGCGTCAGTTTGTCGACCATGGCTACTCACATAAGACAGACGGATTGCGGCCAGCGGGCCGCGGACGTGCGCGCACGATAGCACGCTCCTCGACTTCTAATAAGCCGACACAATAGAACCAATCATTCTATAAATATGCCGGGATTCCTGCGCCGTTCAGACCGGGTTGTCGCAGTCGACGAAGCGATGCTCGATGCCGAAGCGCTCGGCCAGCCATTCGCCCAGCGCCTGCACGCCGTAACGCTCGGTGGCATGATGGCCGGCGGCGAGGTAGCTGATGCCGCTCTCGCGGGCGCTGTGCACGGTGGACTCGGACACCTCGCCGCTCAGGTAGGCGTCCACGCCGGCGGCCAGCGCCTGCTCGATGTAGCCCTGCGCCGCGCCGGTGCACCAGCCGACCCGACGGATCGGCCGCCCGGCGTCGATCAGCAAGGGCGCGCGGCCCAGTACCTGCGCCACCTGTGCGGCGAACGCGGCCGGTTCCAGCATCTGCGCCAGGCTGCCGACCAGGCCCACCGAGCGCGGATTGCCCGGCTCCAGCGGCCCCTCGATGCGCAGGCCGAGACGGCGGGCCAGCTGCACGTTGTTGCCCAGCTCGGGATGCACGTCCAGCGGCAGGTGGTAGGCGACCAGGCTGATGTCGTGGGTCAGCAGGGTCTTCAGCCGGCGCTGCTTCATGCCGACCACGCAGGGGTTCTCGCTCTTCCAGAAGTAGCCGTGATGGACCAGCACCAGGTCGGCCTGGGCCTCGACCGCCGCATCGAGCAGCGCCTGGCTGGCGGTCACCCCGCTGACGATGCGGCGCACCTCGGCGCGGCCCTCGACCTGCAGGCCGTTGGGGCAGTAGTCGCTGATGCGCGCCGCATCCAGATGGCGGTCGCATTCGGCGACCAGGGTGTTCAGGGCAACGCTCACGGTGATCCTCCGTTACAGTTGGCGACTGCCGGGCAGCCACCAGCCTCGTATAATGCCCGCCACCTTAATTGGCCCTCCTCTTTTCCTGCAAGCCCAAGGATGCCGCGATGCACAAGGCCCTGCGCTACCTCGGCGGACCGGCGATTGCCGGTCTGCTGCTGGCACTTCTGATCATCCTGCTGTTCCCCCAGTGGCTCGGCCTGGAGCGCTCGGAACTCGACCTGCGCGAGGCGCCGCGCCTGGGCATCGCGCAGAGCGGGCCGGTGTCCTACGCCGATGCGGTGGAGCGCGCCGCGCCCACGGTGGCCAACCTGTACACCACCAAGGTGGTCAGCAAGCCGAGCAATCCGCTGTTCGGCGACCCGCAGTTCCGCCGCTTCTTCGGCGACAACCTGCCCCAGCAGCGGCGCATGGAGTCGAGCCTGGGCTCGGCGGTGATCATGAGCCCCAAGGGCTACCTGCTGACCAACAACCATGTGGTGGCCGGCGCCGACCAGATCGTCGTGGCCCTCAAGGACGGTCGCGAGACCCTGGCACGGGTGATCGGCAGCGACCCGGAAACCGACCTGGCGGTGCTGAAGATCGACCTGCCGGCGCTGCCGGCGATCACCCTCGGCCACTCCGACGACATCCGCATCGGCGACGTTTCGCTGGCCATCGGCAACCCGTTCGGCGTCGGCCAGACGGTGACCATGGGCATCATCAGCGCCACCGGGCGCAACCAGTTGGGCCTGAACACCTACGAGGACTTCATCCAGACCGACGCGGCGATCAACCCGGGCAATTCCGGCGGCGCGCTGGTGGACGCCCACGGCAACCTGATCGGCATCAACACGGCGATCTTCTCCCGCTCCGGCGGCTCGCAGGGCATCGGCTTCGCGATTCCCACCAAGCTGGCGCTGGAAGTGATGCAGGCGATCATCGAGCACGGCCAGGTGATCCGCGGCTGGCTGGGCATCGAGGTGCAACCGCTGACTGCCGAACTGGCCGAGTCCTTCGGCCTGGCCGGGCGCAGCGGGATCATCGTCGCCGGCATCTACCGCGCCAGCCCGGCGCTGCGCGCCGGGCTGCAGCCGGGCGACGTGATCCTCGCCCTCGACGGCGAACCGGTCAGCGACGGCCGTCAGGCGATG
Source organism: Pseudomonas guangdongensis (assembly GCF_900105885.1). Taxonomy (NCBI): domain Bacteria; kingdom Pseudomonadati; phylum Pseudomonadota; class Gammaproteobacteria; order Pseudomonadales; family Pseudomonadaceae; genus Geopseudomonas; species Geopseudomonas guangdongensis. The sequence continues at coordinate 120,664 of NZ_LT629780.1, forward strand.
AACCAGGTGGCACGCAAGCGTCCCGGCCAGGGCGTGCGCATCGACGTCGTGCGCGGCGGCGAGCAGCTCACCCTGAGCGCCGAGGTCGGCGTGCGCCCGGCGCCATCCGGCGCCGAATGAGCGGGCGCGTCTGCCCGAGAAACACGAACGGCGCCCGCAGGCGCCGTTCGCAGCTCAGCAGCGGACTCAGGCCAGCAGCTCGCCCAGCGCCTCCTGCAGCGCCATGTTCTGCTCGGCGTCGCCGACGGTGATGCGCAGGAACTGACTGATGCGCTCCTGCTTGAAGTGGCGCACGATCACCCCGCGCTCGCGCAGCCCGGCGGCCAGCTCGGCGGCGTCACGCTGCGGATGGCGGGCGAACACGAAGTTGGCCGCCGAGGGCAGCACCTCGAAGCCCAGGTCCTGCAGGTCCACCACCAGTTGCTCGCGGCTAGCGACCACGGTCTGGCAGGTCTGCTCGAAGTAGTCCTGGTCCTCGAAGGCCGCCACCGCCCCGGCCAGCGCCAGGCGATCCAGCGGGTAGGAGTTGAAGCTGTTCTTGACCCGCTCCAGCGCCTCGATCAGCTCGGCGTTGCCGACCGCCAGGCCGACCCGCAGGCCGGCCAGCGAGCGCGACTTGGACAGGGTCTGGGTGACCAGCAGGTTGGGGTACTCGTCGACCAGGCTGATCGCGCTTTCGCCGCCGAAGTCGATGTAGGCCTCGTCGACCACCACCACCGAGTCGCCGTTGTCTTCCAGCAACTGACGGATCGCCGCCAGCGGCAGCAGGCAGCCGGTCGGCGCGTTGGGGTTGGGGAAGATGATCCCGCCGTTGGGCCGTGCGTAGTCGGCGACCGCGATGCGGAACTGTGCGTCCAGCGGCACCGCCTCGAAGGGAATGCCGTACAGGCCGCAGTACACCGGATAGAAGCTGTAGCTGATGTCCGGGAACAGCAGCGGCTGGCCGTGCTGGAACAGCGCGTGGAACACGTGGGCCAGCACCTCGTCGGAGCCGTTGCCGACGAACACCTGGGCGGGCTGCACGCCGTAGTAGTCGGCCACGGTCTGCTTGAGCCGCTCGCCGTTGGGGTCCGGGTACAGACGCAGGTCGTCGCCCAGCTCGGCGCGGATCGCCTCCAACACCTTGGGCGACGGGCCATAGGGGTTCTCGTTGGTGTTGAGCTTGACCAGCCGGCTCATCTTCGGCTGCTCGCCCGGCACATAGGGCACCAGGTCCTTGACGAAGGGGCTCCAGAATTTGCTCACGCCCTTCTCTCCTCGAATTCGATCTGCTTGGCGTCGGGTGGGAAACCGCGCAGCGCTTCCCCCCAGTTACGTCAGGTGGAAAAGGCCTACGGCCGTTTCCACCCCACGGCTTACTTGATGCGGTACTCGGCGCTGCGCGCGTGGGCGGTCAGCGACTCGCCGCGCGCCAGCACCGAGGCGGTCTTGCCCAGCTCGGAGGCACCTTCGGCGGAACAGAAGATGATCGACGAGCGCTTCTGGAAGTCGTAGACCCCCAGCGGCGAGGAGAAGCGCGCGGTGCCGGAGGTCGGCAGTACGTGGTTGGGGCCGGCGCAGTAGTCGCCCAGCGCCTCGGCGGTGTAGCGCCCCATGAAGATCGCGCCGGCATGGCGGATCTGCGGCAGCCAGGCCTGCGGATCGGCCACCGACAGTTCCAGGTGCTCGGGGGCGATGCGGTTGGCCACGGCGATGGCCTGCTGCATGTCGGCGACCTGGATCAGTGCGCCGCGGCCCTCCAGCGAGGTGCGGATGATCTCGGCGCGTTCCATGGTCGGCAGCAGGCGGGCGATACTCTCGGCCACCTTGTCGAGGAACCCGGCGTCCGGGCTGACCAGGATCGACTGGGCGTCCTCGTCGTGCTCGGCCTGGGAGAACAGGTCCATGGCGATCCAGTCCGGATCGGTCTGGCCGTCGCAGACCACGAGGATCTCCGAGGGACCGGCGATCATGTCGATGCCGCACTGGCCGAACACGTGGCGCTTGGCGGTGGCTACATAGATGTTGCCCGGGCCGACGATCTTGTCGCACTGCGGCACACTCTCGGTGCCGTAGGCCAGTGCGGCCACGGCCTGGGCGCCACCGATGGTGAACACCCGGTCGACCCCGGCCACGCAGGCAGCGGCCAGCACCAGCTCGTTGAGTTCGCCGCGCGGGGTCGGCACCACCATCACCACCTCGGGCACCCCGGCGACCTTGGCCGGAATGGCGTTCATCAGCACCGAGGACGGATAGGCAGCCTTGCCGCCTGGCACGTACAGGCCGGCGCGGTCCAGCGCCGTGACCTGCTGGCCGAGCACGGTGCCGTCGGCTTCGGTGTAGGTCCAGGAGTCCTGCTTCTGCCGCTCGTGGTACCGGCGCACGCGCTCGGCGGCCTGCTCCAGCGCCGTGCGCTGCTCGGCGCTGATGCGGCTCAGCGCCAGCTCCAGACGCTCGCGCGGCAGGATCAGCTCGGCCATGGCTGTCGCCGGGACACCGTCGAAGCGCTGGGTGAACTCCACCAGCGCGGCATCGCCCCGCTCGCGCACGGCCTGGATGATCTCCAGCACCCGCTGGTTGACTGCGTCGTCGGACACGCTCTCCCAGCTCAGCAGATGATCCAGATGAGCGGCGAACTGCGGATCGGCGGCATCGAGTCGGCGGATGGCGAGTGGTGCGGTCATGGCAAAGCCTCTCTGGCGTCAGCGTGTTGGGGCGCCGCTAGATTATCAGGCCTTCCGCACGGGCACCCGGCAATTGTGGCTATGACGCGGATAGGCCGGCGCGACGGGAAGTCGCGACGGGGGTTGCCGGCCGGCCCGCGGCGGGCGGGCCGGCGGCAGGGCTCCTCAGGCGTCGTGGCGGGAGGCCACGGCCTGGCGCAGGGTGTCGATCAGGGCCTGGATGCGCGCGTGCTGCATCTTCATCGAGGCCTTGTTGACCACCAGGCGCGAGCTGATGTGAGCGATCAGCTCCTGGGGCTCCAGGCCGTTGGCGCGCAGGGTGTTGCCGGTGTCGACCACGTCGATGATCTTGTCGGCCAGCCCCACCAGCGGCGCCAGCTCCATCGAGCCGTACAGCTTGATGATGTCGACCTGGCGACCCTGTTCGGCGTAGTAGCGCTTGGCGACGTTGACGAACTTGGTCGCCACCCGCAGGCGGCCGCGCGGCTCGGCGGCGCCGACCGCGCCGGCGGTCATCAGCTTGCAGCGGGCGATCTGCAGGTCCAGCGGCTCGTAGAGGTTCTGCGCGCCGTACTCCAGCAGCACGTCCTTGCCGGCCACGCCGAGGTCGGCGGCGCCGTGTTCGACATAGGTCGGCACGTCTGTGGCGCGCACGATCAGCAGGCGCACGTCGGGCTGGGTGGTGGGAATGATCAGCTTGCGGCTCTTGTCCGGATTCTCGGTCGGCGCGATGCCGGCCGCGGCCAGCAGCGGCAGGGTGTCGTCGAGGATGCGGCCCTTGGACAGCGCGATGGTCAGCATGAGTTACCCCTAGCCCGGCACGCGGCGGATCTTCGCACCGAGGAGCTGCAATTTCTCCTCGATGCACTCGTAGCCGCGGTCGATGTGGTAGATGCGGTCGATCAGCGTCTCGCCGTCGGCCACCAGCGCAGCGATCACCAGGCTGGCGGAGGCGCGCAGGTCGGTGGCCATCACCGGAGCGGCCTTGAGACGGGGCACGCCACTGACGATGGCGGTGTTGCCCTCGATCTGGATCTGCGCGCCCATGCGCTGCATCTCCAGCACGTGCATGAAGCGGTTCTCGAAGATGGTCTCGATCACCGTGCCGGTGCCCTCGGCCACCGCGTTCATGGCGATGAACTGCGCCTGCATGTCGGTGGGGAACGCCGGATAGGGCGCGGTGCGGATGTTCACCGCCTTGGGCCGCTTGCCCTTCATGTCCAGCTCGATCCAGTCCTCGCCGGTGGTGATCTCGGCGCCGGCCTCCTGGAGCTTGAGCAGCACCGCTTCGAGGATGGTCGGATCGGTGTCCTTGAGCTTGACCCGGCCACGGGTCGCTGCGGCGGCGACCAGGAAGGTGCCGGTCTCGATACGGTCGGGCATCACCGCGTAGCTGGTGCCACCCAGACGCGGCACGCCGTCGACGGTGATGGTCGAGGTACCGGCACCCTGGATCTTGGCGCCCATGGCGATCAGCATGTTGGCCAGATCGACCACCTCCGGCTCGCGCGCGGCGTTTTCCAGCACGCTGCGGCCGTTGGCCAGAGTCGCGGCCATCAGGATGTTCTCGGTACCGGTGACGCTGACGGTGTCGAAGCAGAAGTGCGCGCCGCGCAGGCCGCCCTCGGGGGCGCGGGCCTTGATGTAGCCGCCATCGACGTCGATGATCGCGCCCATCGCCTCAAGCCCGCGGATGTGCAGGTCGACCGGGCGGGTGCCGATGGCGCAGCCGCCGGGCAGCGCCACTTCGGCCTGGCCGAAGCGGGCGACCATCGGGCCGAGCACCAGGATCGAGGCGCGCATGGTCTTGACCAGCTCGTAGGGCGCCACCAGGGTCTTGATGGTGGTGGCGTCGACCTCGACGTCGAGCTTCTCGTTGATCACCGGCTGCACGCCCATGCGACCGAACAGCTCGATCATGGTGGTGATGTCGTGCAGGTGCGGCAGGTTGCGCACGGTGACCGGCTCGTCGGCCAGCAGGGTGGCGGCGAGGATCGGCAGGGCCGAGTTCTTCGCGCCGGAAATGCGGATTTCCCCGTCGATCGGGGCGCCGCCGGTGATGATCAGTTTGTCCATTGGGTTGTCTCGGTCACCGGCGCTCAGGCGCGCTCGGCCCAGGCGGCCTGGGTGAAGAAGTTCATGGTCACGGCGTGGATGCTGCCATCGGCGATCCACTCGTTGAGATGGGCGTAGACCTGTTGCTGGCGCTTGACCGGGCGGAGCGCGGCGAGATCGTCGCTGATCAGGTTCAGCTGGAAATCGCAGCCCTGCCCTTCGACCACCACGCGGGTGCCGGGCAAATGCGCTTCCAGGTGGCGTTTGACGTCTTCAGCCTGCATAACTCAACCTCGATGGGGACCTGCTGGAACGGGCGGCCATCATACAAAAAAGCCCCGCCGGCTGCGAATCCCGCGGCCAGCGGGGACTCAGTCGGCCAGCGGCAGCAGTTCGAGCAGACCGTAGACCTCGGCGACCTGGCGCAGGTCGGCGGGCAGGTTGCAAATCCGCAGACGCTTGCCGGTGGCCTGGGCGTCGCGCAGCAGACAGAGCAGCAGCGACAGGCCGACGCTGCTGCTCTGCTCGATGCCGGCGCAGTCCAGCGTCACCTCCGCCGCGACGCCGGCGGCCAGCAGACGCCGCGCGGCGCCGCGCAGCTCGGCGCCGACATGCATGTCGATCACCCCGCGCAGGGCCAGCCCGCCCTCCAGCGCATGCAGCTCGCCGCGCATCAGCGGGCGCCCTGCGCTTCGACCGTCTGGCGCGAGCGCGCCACGGTATCGCCCCAGGTGGCGATCACCCGGTCGAGGTCGTTGCGGTTGTTGCGCATGGCGTCGGCGAACTGGTCACGGAACAGCTTGCCGATGTTGATGCCGTTGACGATCACGTTGCGCACCATCCAGCGCCCCTGCTGCTGCACCATGGTGTAGCTCAGCGGGTAGACAGCGCCGTTGCGGCCGACGATCTCCATGTTCACCGAGGCTCGCCCCGGCTCGCGCTCGGGCGCCACCGGCAGCATGCGGATCTCCTGGTTCTCGTATTCGAGCAGGGCGTTGCCGTAGAACTGCATCAGGCTGCGCTTGAAGCTGTCCTGGAAGGCTTGCATCTGCGCCGGCGAGGCGCTGCGACTGTAGCGCACGGTCATCACCCCGCGGGCGAAGCCGTCGAAGTCGACCACCGGCGCCAGGATGCGGTCGAGGCTCTGGTAGAAGGCCTCGGGATCCTGACGGAACAGCTCGCGGCGCGAATTCAGCTCGCCGAGCACCTGGTCGATGGTGCCTTGCACCACCTGGTGGGGCGTCGTGGTCGTGGCCAGCGCCGGCAGGGAAAGAGCGGCCAGCAGCAACAGCAGGCCGCGACGCAGGAACTTGAGCATGGGTGTTCTCCTCAGGGCTGAGCAGGTTCTTTGTTCACGGAGTTGAGCAGGAACTTGCCGATCAGGTCTTCCAGCACCAGCGCCGACTGGGTGTCGCGGATCACGCCGCCGTCCTTGAGCACCTCGTCCTCGCCGCCGATGCTGATGCCGATGTATTTCTCGCCGAGCAAGCCGGCGGTAAGGATCGACGCGGTGGAGTCGACCGGCAGGTTGTCGACGCGCTGATCGAGCTCCATGGTCACCCGCCCCATGAAGCTTTCGTGATCGAGATCGACCGCCACCACCTTGCCGATGGTCACCCCGGCCATGGTCACCTTGGCCCGTGCGCTGACGCCGGCGGTGTTGTCGAAGTAGGCATAGACGCGATAGGTGTCCTGCGCCGCACCAAGGCTCAGGCCACTGACGCGCAGCGCCAGCAGCAGCAGGGCCAGCAGGCCGGCGAGGAGGAACAGGCCGACGCCGATTTCCAGGGAACGCGTTTGCATCAGAAGTCTCCAAACATCAGAGCGGTAAGGATGAAGTCGAGGCCGAGCACGGCCAGCGAGGCGTAGACCACGGTGCGGGTGGTGGCGCGGCTGATGCCCTCGGAAGTCGGTTCGCAGTCGTAGCCCTGGAACACCGCGATCCAGGTCACCACCACGGCGAACACCAGGCTCTTGATGATGCCGTTGAGCACATCGCCCTGGAATTCCACGCTGCGCTGCATGTTGCCCCAGTAGGAGCCCTCGTAGACCCCCAGCCAGTCCACCGCGACCATCGCCCCACCCCAGATGCCGACCACGGTGAAGATCGCCGAGAGCAGCGGCATGGAGATGAAGCCGGCCCACAGCCGCGGGGCGATGATGTACTTCAGCGGATCGACGCCGATCATCTCCAGGCTGGAGAGCTGCTCGGTGGACTTCATGTTGCCGATCTCGGCGGCCAGCGCCGAACCGGCGCGCCCGGCGAACAGCAGCGCGGTGACCACCGGCCCCAGCTCGCGCAGCAGGGTCAGGGCGACCATCTGGCCGACCGCCTCCTCGGAGGCGAAGTCGACCAGGATGTTGTAACCCTGCAGGGCCAGCACCATGCCGATGAAGATGCCGGAGACGATGATGATCGCCAGCGACAGTACGCCCACCGCCCACAGCTGCTTGACCAGCAGCTGCAGGAAGCTGCCGGCGCCGTTGCGACCGAACAGGGCATGTACCAGGAACAACACCGAGCGTCCGAGCGCCTGCAGTACGTCGAGCCCGGCGCGACCGAACAAGCGTACCCGTTCGAGGGAGGAAATCTTGCGCATCAGGATTCCCCCAGCAGGTCGCGCCGGTAGTCCGGCGCCGGGAAGTGGAACGGCACAGGGCCGTCGGCGACGCCTTTCATGAACTGGCGGATGCGCGGATTGTCCGACGCCATCAGCTCGGCCGGCGTGCCCTGGCCAAGCACCTGGCCGTCGCCCACCACATAGAGGTAGTCGGCGATGCTGGCGGTCTCCACCAGATCGTGGGACACCACGATACTGGTCAGCCCCAGGGCATCGTTGAGCAGGCGGATCAGCCGCACCAGCACGCCCATGGCGATCGGGTCCTGGCCGACGAAGGGCTCGTCGTACATGAGGATCTGCGGATCGAGGGCGATCGCCCGGGCCAGCGCCACGCGGCGCTTCATGCCGCCGGACAGCTCGTCAGGCATCAGCTCGATGGCGCCGCGCAGGCCGACCGCCTGCAGCTTCATCAGCACGATGTCGCGAATCATCTCCTCGGGCAGATCGGTGTGCACGCGCAGCGGAAAGGCGACGTTCTCGAACACGTCGAGATCGGTGAACAGCGCGCCGCTCTGGAACAGCACGCCCATCTGCTTGCGCAGGTCGAACAGTTCGCTGCGCGACAGTCCCGGCAGGTTGTGACCGTTGACGATCACCTGGCCGCTGGCCGGGCGCAGCTGCGCGCCGATCAGCCGTAGCAGAGTGGTCTTGCCGCACCCAGACGGCCCCATGATCCCGGTCACCTTGCCGCGCGGAAAGGCCAGATCCACGTTATCGAAGATGGCGCGCGAGCCGCGCCTGAAGGTCACTCCCTTCAGCTCGACGGCATACGCATTGTCGCTGGTCATCGGAACTCCTTGCGTGACAGCCTTCCGTGCAGACGCCGGCCGACCGGCTTGGGACACCTGACGAACGGTGGCCGAATGGGCGCGCACTATAGCACCCGCCTCGACGACACCCCAAGGCAGCCGCGCGAGCGGCATCGGCAGGTGATGAGCCGAAGCGACTTTAGCGTTATAATGCGCGGCTTCCCCGCAAGCCGACCCTGTGCCATGCCGCATACGCCCGCTTTCATCGAATCCGCCCGGCGCACCATCCGCCTCGAACTGGACGCCGTCAACGACCTGCTCGCGCGCATCGACGGCGACTTCGTGCGCGCCTGCGAACTGCTGCTGGCCTGCAAGGGCCGCGTGGTGGTGGTCGGCATGGGCAAGTCCGGACACATCGGCAACAAGATCGCCGCCACCCTGGCCAGCACCGGCACTCCGGCGTTCTTCGTCCACCCGGCCGAGGCCAGCCACGGCGACATGGGCATGATCACCCGCGACGACGTGGTGCTGGCGCTGTCCAACTCCGGCAGCACCGCCGAGATCGTCACCCTGTTGCCGCTGATCAAGCGCCTGGGCATCACCCTGGTGAGCATGACCGGCAACCCCGACTCGCCGCTGGCCCAGGCCGCCGAGGTCAACCTCGACGCCCGCGTGGCTGCCGAGGCCTGCCCGCTGAATCTGGCGCCGACCTCCTCGACCACCGTGTCGCTGGTCCTCGGCGACGCACTGGCCATCGCCCTGCTGGAAGCCCGCGGCTTTACCGCCGAAGACTTCGCCTTCTCCCATCCCGGCGGCGCACTCGGCAGACGCCTGCTGCTCAAGGTCGAACACATCATGCACGGTGGCGACAGCCTACCCTGCGTACCGCGCGGCACCTCGCTGCGCGAGACCCTGCTGGAGATGACCCGCAAGGGCCTGGGCATGACGGTGATCACCGAGCCCGACGGCCGTCTGGCCGGAATCTTCACCGACGGCGACCTGCGCCGCGCACTGGATCGCGGCGTCGACGTGCGTGACGCACAGATCGACGCACTGATGACCGTCGGCGGCAAGAGCGTACGTCCGGAGATGCTCGCCGCCGAGGCACTGAAGATCATGGAAGACCACAAAATCAGCGCCGTGGTGGTACTCGACGCCGACCAGCGCGCCATCGGCGCCCTCAACATGCATGACCTGCTGCGCGCCGGAGTGATGTGAATGAATGACGATCTGCTGCAACGCGCCCGCGCCATCCGCCTGGCAGTCTTCGACGTCGACGGCGTGCTGACCGACGGCAAGCTGTACTTCCTGCCCGAAGGCGGCGAGTTCAAGACCTTCAACACGCTCGACGGCCACGGCATCAAGATGCTGATCGCCTCCGGCGTGCGCACCGCGATCATCAGCGGGCGGCAGAGCCCGGTGGTCGAACGGCGCGCCGCCAACCTCGGCATCCAGCACCTCTACCAGGGGCGCGAAGACAAGCTGGTGGTGCTCGATCAGCTGCTCGCCGAACTGGGCCTCGACCACGAGCAGGTCGCCTACCTGGGCGACGACCTGCCCGACCTGCCGGTGATCCGCCGGGTCGGTCTGGGCATGGCCGTGGCCAGCGCCGCCTCTTTCGTCCGCCAGCATGCTCATGGCGTCACCGTGGCACGCGGCGGCGAAGGCGCCGCCCGCGAGTTCTGCGAACTGATCATGCACGCCCAAGGCAGCCTGGAGGCGGCTCAGGCCGCCTACCTGTGAGCGGAGCGCACATGAATCGCACCCTGCGCCTGGCCCTGCCGCTGGCAGTACTGGCAGTCCTGCTGGCGGCCATCGGCTACTGGAACATCCGCCCGGAAAGCTTCATGGAGCGCCGCAGCGCGGCGCCGGGCGAAAACGCCATCGACTTCTATGTTGAGAACGCTCGCAGCGTACAGTTCCAAGCCGACGGCACCCTGCACTACCGGATGAGCGCCGAACGCCTCGAACACCTGCAGACCACCGACGTCACCCACCTGACCCGTCCCGACCTTCATCTCTATCGCGGCAGCGAATACCCTTGGCGGGTACAGAGCCTGCGCGGCGAGGTGCTGCCCGGCGGCCAGCAGGTCGAGCTGCTCGACGAGGTACGCGTGGCGCGCACCGACGCCAAGGGGCGACCGACCATTCTCACCAGCAGCCACCTGAGCGTATTCCCCGAACGCGAATACGCCGAAACCGCTACCGCGGTACGCATCGAGGCCGCCAACGGCGTGACCACCGCAACCGGGCTGCAGGCCTATATCAAGGACGGCAGGATGATCCTGCCGGCAAACGTGCGAGGACAGCATGAGCTCCGTTAACTCCCGATCCCTTATCTTCGCTCTGGGCCTGCTGCTGTCCAGCACCTGCGTCTTCGCGCTGCCCTCCGACCGCGACCAGCCGATCCGCGTGCAGGCCGACAGCGCCGAACTGGACGATGCCAAGGGCGTGGCGGTCTATCGTGGCGGCGTGGTGATCACCCAGGGCACCCTGAAGATCACCGGCGACACCGTGACCATCACCCAGGACAGCAACGGCGACATCGAGGTGTTCACCTCGGTGGGCAAGCCGGCCTACTACGAGCAGCAGCCGGCCGAAAACAAGCAGCTGGTCCAGGCCTATGGCCTGACCATCCAGTACTTCGCCGCCAACGAGCGCATCGTGCTGATCGACCAGGCCAAGGTGGTACAGGAAGGCAACACCTTCGAGGGCGAGAAGATCGTCTACGACACCCGCCGCCAGATCGTCAACGCCGGCCGCGCCACCGGCAGCAATCTCAGCACGCCGCGTCCGCGCATCGACATGGTGATCCAGCCGCGCAAGAAGACCGAGGAGCAGAGCGCGCCATGAGCACCCTGACCGCCCAGCACCTGGCCAAGAGCTACAAGGGTCGACAGGTCGTCCGCGACGTCAGCCTGTCGATCGACAGCGGACAGATCGTCGGCCTGCTTGGCCCCAACGGCGCCGGCAAGACCACCTGTTTCTACATGATCGTCGGCCTGGTGCGCGCCGATCAGGGCCGCGTACTGATCGACGAGCAGGACGTCACCCAGCTGCCGATGCACGGCCGCGCCCGCGCCGGCATCGGCTACCTGCCCCAGGAAGCATCGATCTTCCGCAAGCTGACGGTGGCCGACAACATCCTGGCGATCCTCGAAACCCGCAAGGATCTCGACCGCGCAGCGCGCCGCGCGGCGCTGGAGGATCTGCTGCAGGAATTCCACATCAGCCATATTCGCGACAACCTCGGCATGAGCCTGTCCGGCGGCGAACGGCGCCGCGTGGAAATCGCCCGTGCCCTGGCCAGCAATCCGAAGTTCATCCTCCTCGACGAACCCTTCGCCGGGGTCGATCCGATCTCGGTCGGCGACATCAAGCAGATCATCCATCACCTGAAGAATCGCGGCATCGGCGTGCTGATCACCGACCACAACGTGCGCGAAACCCTGGATATATGCGAGACCGCCTACATCGTCAACGCCGGCCAGCTGATCGCCGAAGGCGACGCCGAGAGCATCCTCGCCAACCAGCTGGTCAAGGACGTCTACCTCGGTCACGAGTTCCGTCTCTGAAGCCTGGCGGCCTGGCAAGGACGCCGGGCACCCGCAGCCATGGGCGCACCCTAGGCAAGCAAGCCCCTGCTGGGCATATAATTTGCTAAATAGCGGCGCCTCGGCGTCCGGCAGTGGACGGCGCAGCCGCGCCGGCAGACCCCAAGGGCACATTCCCGGCATGAAACACTCGCTAGTCCTCAAGATGGGCCAGCAGCTGACGATGACTCCGCAGCTGCAACAAGCCATTCGCCTGCTGCAATTGTCGACCCTCGACCTGCAGCAGGAAATCCAGGAAGCCCTCGACTCCAACCCGATGCTCGAACGCCAGGAAGACGGCGACGACTTCGACAACAATGACCCGCTGGCGGAAAAAGAGTCGAGTCCCAGCCTCGGCGCTCACGACAGCAGCACCAACCACAGCGAGCGCACCCCCGACAGCCTCGACGAAGCCGACCAGTGGGGCGAGCGGATTCCCAGCGAGCTGCCGGTTGATACCGCCTGGGAAGACATCTACCAGACCAGCGCCAGCAGCCTGCCGGCCAGCGATGACGACGACTGGGACTTCACCGCCCGCACCTCCTCCGGCGAAAGCCTGCAGAGCCACCTGCTCTGGCAACTCAATCTCTCGCCGATGAGCGACAGCGACCGACTGATCGCGATGTCGATCATCGATGCCATCAATACCGATGGATACCTGGAGGAAACCCTCGAGGAGATCCTCGACTCCCTCGACCCGGAACTGGGCATCGAGCTGGACGAAGTGGAAATGGTCCTGCACCGCGTGCAGCAATTCGAGCCGCTGGGCATCGGCGCGCGCGACCTCAGCGAATGCCTGCTGCTGCAGCTCAAGCAACTGCCGGCCGGCACGCCCTGGCTGGAGGAGGCGCAGCGCGTGGCGCGCGAGCACCTCGACCTGCTTGGCAGCCGCGACTATGCCCAGCTGATGCGCCGCCTGCGGATCAAGGAAGACGACCTACGCCAGGTGATCGAACTGATCCAGCGCCTGCATCCGCGCCCCGGCGCGCAGATCGAGTCCAGCGAAGCGGAATACGTGGTCCCCGACGTGATCGTGCGCAAGGACAACGAGCGCTGGCTGGTCGAGCTCAATCCCGACGCCATGCCGCGCCTGCGAGTCAACCCGCACTATGCCGGTCTGGTGCGCCGCGCCGACTCCAGCGCCGACAACATCTTCATGCGCAACCAGCTGCAGGAGGCTCGCTGGTTCATCAAGAGCCTGCTCAGCCGCAACGAGACGCTGATGAAAGTCGCCAGCGAGATCGTCACCCAGCAGCGCGGCTTCCTCGAATACGGCGAGGAGGCCATGAAGCCGCTGGTTCTGCACGACATCGCCGAAGCGGTGGGCATGCACGAGTCGACCATCTCGCGGGTCACCACGCAGAAATACATGCATACGCCACGGGGCATTTTCGAACTCAAATACTTCTTTTCCAGCCATGTCAGCACCACCGAAGGCGGCGAATGCTCCTCCACCGCGATCCGCGCCATCATCAAAAAGCTGGTTGCCGCGGAAAATCCCAAAAAGCCATTGAGCGACAGCAAGATCGCTGGTTTACTGGAGGCACAGGGAATTCAGGTGGCACGCAGGACCATAGCCAAGTATCGGGAATCACTGGGAATTGCCCCCTCTAGCGAGCGCAAGCGCCTGGTGTGAGAAGATCACAAGAAAAGACATTCCACGGCAGGTACATCGACCTGCCGGTTATGCGGCAATAAGGAGAAGCGGTATGCAAGTCAATATCAGTGGCCAACACCTGGAAGTGACCGACGCCCTGCGCGACTATGTCCACGAGAAATTCGACCGACTGGCGCGCCATTTTGACAAGATCACCAATGTTCAGGTGATCATGCAGGTGGAGAAACTGAAGCAGAAAATCGAAGCGACTCTGCACATTGCCGGCGGCGAAGTGGTTGCCAATGCCGAGCACGAAGATATGTACGCCGCCATCGATTTGCTCGCCGACAAACTTGATCGTCAACTGATCAAGCACAAGGAAAAGCAGATCGCTCGCGAGCAGGGTACTGCCGCCCGCTGACCACTCGCCACTACTCTCCGATGATCCGACTAGAGCACATCCTGACCCCCGGCCGTTCCCAGGTGAACGTGCCGGGTGGCAGCAAAAAACGCGTTCTCGAGCAGATCGCCAACCTCGTGGCCCGGGATATTCCCGGGCTCGACGCACATGACATCTTCGAAAGCCTGGTCGCCCGCGAAAAGCTCGGCTCCACCGGCTTCGGCAATGGTATCGCCATTCCCCACTGCCGCCTGGCCGGATGTTCGGTTCCGGTCAGCGCCCTGCTGCGCCTGGATGCGCCGGTCGACTTCGACGCCATCGACGGCGCGCCGGTAGACCTGCTATTCGTCCTGCTGGTCCCCGAGGCTGCCACCGAGGAGCATCTGGAGCTGCTGCGCCAGATCGCCGGACTGCTCGACCGCGCCGAGGTGCGCGAGCGCCTGCGCCAGGCACAGGACGGCTTCGACCTGTATCAGGTGGTGCTCGATACCGTGGACGGGCACTGACGCCATGCGCCTGGTCATCGTCAGCGGACGCTCGGGGTCGGGCAAGAGCACCGCGCTGGCCGTGCTCGAAGACAATGGCTTCTACTGCATCGACAACCTACCGGCCAGCCTGCTGCCGGATCTGGCCGAACGCGCCCTGCTGCACACCGAGCTCCTGCGCCCGCAGGTGGCCGTATCGATCGATGCGCGCAACCTGCCCAGCCAGCTCAAGCGCTTCCCCGAACTGCTCGAACAGCTGCGCCAGCGCAACATCCAGTGCGACGTGCTCTATCTGGACGCCGACAACGCCACCCTGCTCAAGCGCTTCTCGGAAACCCGCCGCCGCCACCCGCTGACCGACGAACACCGCTCGCTGGCCGAAGCCATCGACGACGAAACCCTGCTGCTCGGCAGCATCGCCGACCTGGCCGACCTGAAGATCGACACCGCCAACCTCAACCTGTACCAGCTGCGCGACAGCATCAAGCTGCGCCTGCTGGACAAGCCCGATGCCGGCACCGCCTTTCTGATCGAATCCTTCGGCTTCAAACGCGGCATGCCGGTCGACGCCGACCTGGTATTCGATGTGCGCTGCCTGCCCAATCCCTACTGGAAGCCGGACCTGCGCGACTACAGCGGCCTGGACGAGCCGGTGCGCGAATACCTGGCCGCCCAGGCGGATGTCGAGGAAATGTACCAGGACATCTTCGCCCACCTGGACAAGTGGCTGCCGCGCTTCGCCGCCAGCAACCGCGCCTACGTCACCGTGGCCATCGGCTGCACGGGTGGCCATCACCGCTCGGTCTACCTGGCCGAACGCTTGGGACACGCCCTGCGCGAGC
Source organism: Pseudomonas guangdongensis (assembly GCF_900105885.1). NCBI lineage: Bacteria > Pseudomonadati > Pseudomonadota > Gammaproteobacteria > Pseudomonadales > Pseudomonadaceae > Geopseudomonas > Geopseudomonas guangdongensis. The sequence continues at coordinate 135,669 of NZ_LT629780.1, forward strand.
GCCTGCAGAACGTGCAGACCCGCCACCGCGACCTCAAATAGACAGAGCCCATAGCGCGATGCCAGCCTGCGACATCACCATCATCAACAAGCTCGGCCTGCACGCCCGTGCCGCCGCCAAGTTCGTCGGCGTGGCCGGGCGCTACCCCTGCCAGGTGCGCGTCGGCCGCTCGGCGCAGAGCCTGGTCGACGGCAAGAGCATCATGTCGGTGATGATGCTGGCCGCCGGCAAGGGCACCTCGATCCACCTGCACACCGAAGGCGAGCAGGAGCAGGAAGCCCTGCAGGCCCTGCAGGCCCTGATCAACGACTACTTCGAGGAAGGCGAGTAGCTTCTCTCGGCTACTACGCACGCCGGCGCGCCAGCAGGCCGCCGAGCATGCCGCTGACGCAGCCGGCCAGCAGGCCGCCGACGTGCGCGGCGTTGGCGATCTGGCCCAGGCCCAGCGCGCCGATCAGTCCGGACAGGCAGACCAGCAACCAGGCCAGCATCAGGCCGACCACGCCCGGCGGCAGCCGGTAGTGCGCGCAGGGCGCCAGACGCTGGAACAGCCAGCAGTGGCCGAGCAGGCCGTAGAGCACGCCGGACAGGCCGCCGAAGATCGACGGGCCGCCGAACAGGTACTGGGCGAGGTTGGACACCAGGCTGAACAGCAGGCTCAGGCCGAGCAGCATCAAACTGCCCTGGCGCGCCTCGATGCGCCGGCCCAGCTCCCAGAACCACAGGCTGTTCATCGCCAGATGCAGCACGCCGAAATGCACCAGCATCGGCGTGAACAGCCGCCACCACTGGCCGGCGGCCAGGCTGTCGGTGACCGGCAGGAACCAGGCGTAGTCGCCCTGCACGCGGAAATCGTTGAAGGCCAGCCAGGCGACCCGTTCGAGGTTGTCGCCGAAGCCGCTGAGCAGCGCCACCAACAGGCTGGCCAGCAGCACCAGGGCGGTCACCGGCCAGTTCCGCGTCCCGGCCAGCAGGCGCGCCGGCGAGACCGCGACACCAAGCGGCGGGCGCCGCTCGCCGGCCTCGCCGCTGCCCTCGGGATAGCGCGCGTAGAGTTCGCGCACCCGTTCGGCCAGCTGCGCATCGGGCACCCAGAGCACCTGCTCGCCGGATTCCTCGCTGACCCGGTGCGGCACGCCGAGGCGCAGCAGCAGGCCGACGAAGGCCCCCAGGTCGGTGTCCAGCGGCAGGCGCAGGGCGACGACCGCGCTCATGTATCCAGCCCCATGCCGCCGCCGACCTCGACCCAGAAGAATTTGTGCGGTTCCAGGCGGGTTTCCTCGTCGAGCCGGTAGGCCACCAGCTTGCCGCGGCGCACCGCGCTGTAGTCCAGGCAGGCCAGGTTGGGACGCAGCGGCCCGGGGGTGCCGCGGCACCAGTAGTGGCCGACGAACAGCAGCGGCTCGGCGTCGCCGTAGCGCAGCAGCGCCGCCTTCTGCGCGTTGGACAGCGGCAGGCTGGCCACCTCGTCGGGCAGCGCATCGGGCTGGAAGACGATGTCGCCGTAGGTCTTGGGATCCTCCTCCCAGAACTTGGTGCGGAACACCGAGCGGGTGAAGCCGTCGCTGCTGGTCAGGGTCAGGCCGCGCGGCAGCGGCATGTCGATGCCGCGCAACAGGCGCTGGAAGCAGTGCGCGGCGAAGCTCTGCAGATCGCCGGCCTGCTGGACGAAGGCGCGGTCGACGCGGGCGTCGGGGTAGTCGCGCAGCAGGCGTTCGATCACCCCGGCATCCCAGCAGGCATGTACCAGGCGGAAGCGCCCGGCGTCCACGCACAGCGGCAGGGTCTGGAACCAGGTGAGGAAGTCGCGCCAGTCGCCGGGATGGCCTTCGAGCTGCGCCAGGGTCTCGCGGATCAGCCGCTCGTGGCGCGGCACGTGCTCGCGCACGTAGCGCCGCCCGCTGCCGGGCAGCGCCGGGGTGCTCCAGCCCAGCGCGTACCACTCATGGTTGCCCATCAGGCACAGCGCCTGGCCGGCCTCGACCATGTCGTGGACCAGGTGCAAGGTCTCGCGGATGTGCGGGCCGCGGTCGACCAGATCGCCGAGGAACACCGCCATACGCTGCGGGTGACGCCAGACGCCGGCCACGCGCCGGTAGCCGAGCCCGGCCAGCAGCCGCTCCAAGGCGCGCGCGCAGCCGTGGATGTCGCCGATCAGGTCGTAGCCGCGAGCCGGGTCGAGCAACACTACTCGTGCCCCCCGAGACGACTGCCCCAGCCCAGCTTGGTGCGGCAGATCTCGTAGTAGTTGTGCCCGACCGGGTGGATCAGCTGCAGCTTCTGCACCTTCTTACGGATGGTCAGGGTGTCGCCCGGCGCGCAGGTGAAGTGGTTCTGGCCGTCGCAGGACACCTGTGGGTAGATCTGCAGGTTGGGCGAGACCACCACCTTCAGTTCGCTGTTGCCGTCCACCACGATCGGCCGGCTGGACAGGGTGTGCGGATACATCGGCACGATGACGATGGCGTCCAGCTTGGGATGCATGATCGGCCCGCCTGCCGACAGCGCGTAGGCGGTGGAGCCGGTGGGGGTGGCGACGATCAGGCCGTCGGACTTCTGGCTGCAGACGAACTGGCCGTTGATGTACAGCTCGAACTCGATCATCCGCGTCGACTTGCCGGGGTGCAGCACCACATCGTTGAGCGCGTCGCTCTGGCCGATGAGCTCGTCGCCGCGGCGCACCAGGCCTTCGAGCAGGAAGCGGCTCTCCATCAGGTAGCGACCTTCGAGCACCTCGCTGACCTTGGCCTCCAGCTCGTCGGGGCGGATGTCGGTGAGAAAGCCCAGGCTGCCGCGGTTGATGCCCAGCACCGGGGTGCCGTGGCGGGCCATGGCACGCGCCGCGCCGAGCAGGCTGCCGTCGCCGCCGACCACGATCACCAGATCGCAGATCTCGCCCATCAGCTTGCGGGTGCAGGTCTGCATGCCGTGGCCGGGCAGCATCTCGGCGATGCTGTCTTCGAGGATCACATGCAGGTGCCGCTCGACCAGGAAACGCTTGAGGCGACGGATGGTGTCGAGCACCTGCGAGCTGCCCAGGCGCCCGATGATGCCAATGTTGCGAAATTGCTCCATGAGAACCTGCCGGCTTCAGTCTGCGAAAGCCCGGATTATGGAGGATGCGCCGAGGGCCGGGCAAACCGGGGCAAGCCAGCGCTGACCGCGCCGCGACAAGCCGCGCTCCGACACCGCCACACCGGCTGCGCGCGGCCCTGCGACGAGCCTTTCGCGCAGGCCGCCGCGGCCGGCGCAACTGCTATGCTCGGCCCATGAACCCGTTCGCCGTCCTCGCCGACCTGCCCGCCCGTCTGCAGCACCCGCAGGTGCGCGACCTGGCCTGGGTGCTGTGCAGCCCGCCGCTGCTGGCCCGTTACGACGGCCTGATCCCCCGCCACCCGCTGCGGGCCAGCGCCTGGGCCGCCGCACCGCAGCGCCTGGAGCGCTGGCTGCAGGCCCTCGACCGCGCCCCGCAGGCACTGCTCGCCAGCCTGCCAGCACTGCACGGCAACCGCCTGGGCCGCTACTACGAGGAACTCTGGCAGTTCGCCCTGCGCCAGGCGCCGGACGTGCGCCTACTGGCCGCCAACCTCGCGGTGCGCGACAACGGCAACACCCTAGGCGAGCTGGACCTGCTGCTGGAGGACGACGAAGGTCTGCAGCACATCGAGCTGGCGGTGAAGTTCTACCTCGGTCCGCCACATGGCGACGGCCGCGCCCTCGACGCCTGGCTCGGCCCCGGCCGGCACGACCGCCTCGACCTCAAGCTCGCCCACCTGCGCCGGCACCAGCTGCCGCTGGCGCGCCGCGCCGAAACCCGCGCGCTGCTGCAGGCGTTCAGCGCGCGCACGCCGCAGTCCAGCCTGTGGCTGGGCGGCTACCTGTTCTACCCCTGGGGGCACGCCTGCAGCGCGCCGGCCGTGGCCAGCGCCGATCACCTGCGCGGCCGCTGGCTGGGGCGCAGCCAGTGGGCGAGCCACCCGGCCGCTGCCGACGAGCACTGGCAGCCGCTGACGCGCCTGAGCTGGCTGGCACCGGCGCGCTTCGCCGCGGCGAATCTGGCACAGGCACCCTTCGCCGACTGGCTGCAGGCGCTGCCCGCCGACGCCGAGCCGCGTCTGCTGGTGCGTCTGCGTCAGGACGCGCAGGGCGCCTGGCAGGAGTGCGAGCGGCTGTTCCTGGTCAGCGATCGCTGGACGGAGTGAGTCCGGCCAGCGCCTGCAGACGCGCCTCCAGGGCGCGACGACCCTGCAGGCCGCCGCTGTGGACCGCGACGATGCGGCTGCCGGCGGCAATCTCGCCGCGCGCCAGCGCCTCGCGCAGAGCCAGCAGCAGCTTGCCGGTGTACAGCGGCTCCAGCGCCACCCCAGTCTCGCGCTCGAAATCGAGGATCAGCCGGGCCAGCTCGCCGTCGAGCCGGGCGAAACCGCCGCGACTGGCATCGCGCAGCCGCCAGCGGCCGTCCGCGCCCTGGCCGGCCTGGGCGAGCAGCCGCTGCAGGGTCTCGGCCACGCCGTGGTCGGCCGGCACCGCCAGACAGCCGACCACCGGATGGCGCCCCGCTTCGCCCAGCACCAGGCCGGCCAGCGTGGTGCCGGTGCCGGCGGCCACCCACAGTTGCTGGTAATCGTCCCAGCCCAGCACGCCCAGGCCCTGGCCGATCAGCTCAACCAGCCCGGCGCAGGACTGCGCCGCCGCCAGGCTCGCGCCACCTTCCTCGACCGTGACGAAGCCCGGATAGCGCTGCCGCCAGGCATCCCAGAAGTCCGCGCGGTGGCGCTGCCGATAACCGGCGTAGCCCAGCCAGTGCAGGCGCATGCCGAAGGCCGCAAGATCGCGCACCGTCGGGGTGTCCTGGGGCTCGCCGCGCAGCAGGCCGACGCTGGCCAGCCCGAAACGCGCTCCGGCGACGGCCAGCGCATGCAGATGGTTGGAGTGCGCGCCGCCCAGGCTGATCAGCCCCGGCGCCCCCAGGCGGCGCGCCTCGATCAGGTGCGGAGCCAGCTTGTACCACTTGTTGCCGCTGAGCAGTGGGTCGACGAGGTCCAGGCGCAGCAGCGCCAACTCGACGCCGGCCGCTTCCAGCCAGGCGCAGGAGACCCGCTGCAGGGGCGCCGGCGGCGCCTGCCAGAGCGCCGTCACAGCCCGGCCGCCAGGCGCGTGCCCTGGGCGATAGCGCGCTTGGCGTCCAGCTCGGCGGCGATCTCGGCGCCGCCCACCAGATGCACCCGCTGGCCGGCGGCGCGCAGGCCGTCGAGCAGCTCGCGGCGCGGCTCCTGGCCAGCGCACAGCACCACATTGTCCACCGCCAGCAGACGCACCTCGCCGTCGACGCGCAGGTGCAGACCGGCATCGTCGATGCCCAGGTACTCGACGCCGCCGAGCATTTCCACCCCGCGCCGCGCCAGGCTGCTGCGATGGATCCAGCCGGTGGTCTTGCCCAACCCGGCGCCGGGCCGGCCGGCCTTGCGCTGCAGCAACCAGACCTGGCGCGCCGGCGCCGGCGGCACCGGAGACACTCCGGCCACCCCGCCGCGCGCCGTCAGCTGCGGGTCGATGCCCCATTCGCGCCAGAACGCCGCGACCTCCAGACTGCTCGATGGCCCCTCCTGGGTGAGCAGCGTGCAGACGTCGAAGCCGATGCCGCCGGCGCCGATCACCGCCACCCGCGCGCCGAGCGGGCGCAGACCGAGGATCGCCTCGATATAACCGAGCACCCGGGGATGCTCGATGCCGGGAATCGCCGGCCGGCGCGGCAGCACGCCGGTGGCCAGGACGATGTCGTCGAAACCGCCCCGCACCAGCTCGCCGACCTCGGCGCGCCGGCCCAGACGCTGCTCGACGCCCAGCAGCTCCAGCTGGCGGCGGAAATAGCGCAGGGTCTCGGCGAATTCCTCCTTGCCGGGAATCCGCCGCGCCAGGTTGAACTGCCCGCCGATCTGCGCCTCGGCCTCGAACAGGGTCACCGCATGGCCGCGCTGCGCCGCCACGCAGGCCGCCGCCAGCCCGGCAGGTCCGGCGCCGACCACCGCGATGCGCTTGCGCTGCGGCGCCGCGACGACGTTCAGCTCGGTCTCGTGGCAGGCCCGCGGATTGACCAGGCAACTGCTCAGCCGGCCGGCGAAGGTGTGGTCCAGGCAGGCCTGGTTGCAGCCGATGCAGGTGTTGATCTCGTCGCTGCGCCCGCTCGCCGCCTTGGCGACGAACTCGGGATCAGCGAGCAGCGGGCGGGCCATCGACACCAGATCGGCGCAGCCGTCGGCGAGCACCTGCTCGGCGATCTCGGGACTGTTGATCCGGTTGGTGGCGATCAGCGGAATGCCCACCGCCCCGCGCAGCCGCGCGGTGACTCGGGCGAAGGCGGCGCGCGGCACGCTGGTGGCGATGGTCGGAATCCGCGCTTCGTGCCAGCCGATGCCGGTGTTGAGCAGGCTGGCGCCGGCCTGTTCGACCGCCTGGGCGAGCTGCACGACCTCCTCCCAGCTGCTGCCGTCCTCGATCAAATCGAGCATCGACAGGCGGTAGATGAGCAGGAAGTCCGTGCCCACCGCCGCGCGGATGCGCCGCACGATCTCCACCGCCAGGCGCATGCGGTTGGCGTAGCTGCCGCCCCAGCGGTCGCTGCGCCGGTTGCTGCGGGTCACCAGGAACTGGTTGATCAGGTAGCCTTCCGAGCCCATCACCTCGACGCCATCGTAGCCGGCCTCGCGGGCCAGACAGGCGCAGTTGACGAAGTCGGCGATCTGCCGCTCGATGCCGGCCTCGTCCAGCTCGCGCGGCACGAAAGGGTTGATCGGCGCCTGGACGGCGCTGGGCGCCACCAGTTGCGGGTGATAGGCGTAGCGCCCGGCATGCAGGATCTGCAGGCAGATGCGCGACCCGGCGTCGTGTACCGCGGCGGTCAGCGGACGGTGACGGGCCGCTTCCTCCGCGGTGGACAGGATCGCCGCCCCGGCGTGCAGCGCCCCTTCGGCGTTCGGTGCGATGCCGCCGGTGACCATCAGACCGACGCCGCACCGCGCCCGCTCGACGAAGTAGGCGGCCAGCCGGGCGAAACCCTGCGGGCACTCCTCCAGACCGGTGTGCATCGAGCCCATCAGCACCCGGTTGGGCAAGGTGAGGTGGCCCAGGTCGAGCGGAGCCATCAGGTGTGGATAACGGGAAGTGCTCATCGACGATCTCCTGGCGCGGGCGCCGCTTGCGGTTGCGTGGCTGCGACCATAGGCCGAGTCGACCTCGCAACTCAACGCACAGCGGGCCGGAGATGAACGCCGCCCCAGAAAAGCACAACCCCGGCCGGCGCAGAGCGCCGGTCGGGGTTGGGTGTCGCGGCGTCGGGTGCCGCGAAGTGCGACGCCTGCAGCCCGTCGGGGCTGCAGGCGGTTACCGGATGGGGGGTTACAGTTCGGTGGCGTCTTCGGCCAGGTCCGGGCAATCGCGCTCGGCTTCGCGGCGGGCCAGCAGTTCTTCTTGATAGTCTTCCATGGAATTTCCTCTTGCTCTGATTGTTCGCGCTCTTGGACACGAGTATCAGGCTAAAGATTCCCGGTGACGAAAAGATGAATGTTTCAGAAAGTTAAAAAGCCCTTCGAGATCGCTCTCGAAGGGCTTTCGATATGGCGCAGTGGACGGGACTCGAACCCGCGACCCCCGGCGTGACAGGCCGGTATTCTAACCGACTGAACTACCACTGCGCGTCGGTTGGACTTTCGTCCGTAGAACTCTTTGCAACTGGCTGCAGGTGTTTTCACTTGCAGCTGTGAACCCCCCCGTGGGCGATTCCCGAGATATGGCGCAGTGGACGGGACTCGAACCCGCGACCCCCGGCGTGACAGGCCGGTATTCTAACCGACTGAACTACCACTGCGCGTCGGCCGGACTTACGTCCTAATACTTCATTGCATTGCAAGGCTTGGTGGCTGATGACGGGATCGAACCGCCGACCCCCTGCGTGTGATGCAGGTGCTCTCCCAGCTGAGCTAATCAGCCATTACCGTTTGCCTTGCGACGGGGGCGAACTTTACGCACGCACCGAAGCTAAGTCAACAGCCCACAAGGATTTTTTTCATTTTCCGGGAAAATCGCGGCGCCCTCCTCCGGCGACTCAGTGCGGATAGATCATCCGCCGGCTCATGCCGCCGTCGACCACGAACTCCTGGCCAGTGACGAAGCCGGCCTGCGGCGATAGCAGCCAGGCCACCAGCGCGGCGACGTCCTCGACGCTGCCGACCCGTCCGGCCGGATGCTGGGCATGCTCGTCGGCCGACAACGGCGCGGCGCGCTGCGCCGAGAGATCGCGGGCGTCGATCCAGCCGGGGCTGACCGCATTGACCCGCACCTCCGGGCCGAGGCTGATCGCCAGTGCATGGGTCAGCGCCAGCAGACCGCCCTTGCTGGCCGCATAGGCCTCGCTGTCCGGCTCGGACTGGTGGGCGCGGGTCGAGGCGATGTTGACGATCGCCCCGCCACTGGCACGCAGGTAGGGCGCGCAGGCCCGCGCCAGCAGCAACGGGCCGCTCAGGTTGACCGCCAGCACGCGGTTCCAGTGCGCCAGGTCGAGGCTTTCCAGCGGTGCATGGTGGGGCTCGGCCAGCGCCGCGTTGCTGACCAGCGCGTCGAGTCGACCGAACTGGCCGAGCACCTCGGCGACGCACTCGCCCACCTGGCGCTCGTCGGCGACATCCAGGCGCAGGAACCAGGCCTGCTCGCCCAGTGCCTGGGCCACGCGGGCGCCGCGCGCACGATCGATATCGGCGAGCACCACCTGCCAGCCCTCGGCGACCAGCCAGGCGGCGATGCCCAGGCCGATGCCGCGGGCCGCGCCGCTGACCAGCGCCACCGGCCGCGCGCCCTCGACGCGCAGCTCCATTACAGCGCCGCCAGGCCGCGGGCCAGGTCGGCCTTGATGTCGTCGAGGTCTTCCAGGCCGACCGCCACGCGGATCAGACTGTCGCCGATCCCCGCCGCCGCACGCGCCTCGGGGCTCAGGCGACCGTGGGAGGTGCTGGCCGGATGGGCGATGGTGGTCTTGGTGTCGCCCAGGTTGGTGGTGATCGAGATCATCCGGGTAGCGTCGATCACCGCCCAGGCAGCGGCCCTGCCGCCGGCGACCTCGAAACTGACCACCGCGCCGAAGCCCTTCTGCTGCCGCTTGGCCAGCTCGTGCTGCGGGTGGCTGGGCAGCCCGGCGTAGTGGACCCGCGTCACCTGCGGCTGCTGCTCCAGCCACTCGGCCAGCGCCTGGGCGCTGGCGCAGTGGGCCTGCATGCGCACCTTGAGGGTTTCCAGGCCCTTGAGGAACAGCCAGGCGTTGAACGGGCTGAGGGTCGGCCCCGCGGTGCGCAGGAAGCCGACCACTTCCTGCATCAGCTTGGCGCTGCCGGCGACCACGCCGCCCAGGCAGCGGCCCTGACCGTCGATGTACTTGGTCGCCGAGTGGATGACGATGTCGGCGCCGAGCCTGAGCGGCTGCTGCAGCACCGGGGTGCAGAAGCAGTTGTCCACCGCGAGCAGCGCGCCACGGGCGTGGGCGACCTCGGCCAGCGCGGCGATGTCGACCAGCTCGGCCAGCGGGTTGGACGGCGACTCGACGATGAACAGTTTGGTGCTGGGCTTGCAGGCGGCGGCCCAGGCGTCCAGGTCGGCCAGCGGCGGATAGTCCACCTCGATGCCGAAGCGCTTGAAGTACTTGTCGAACAGGCTGATGGTCGAGCCGAACACGCTGCGCGACACCAGCACGTGGTCGCCGGCGCTGCACAGGCTCATCACCATGGCGAGGATGGCGCCCATGCCGGAGGCGGCGGCGACCGCCTGCTCGGCGCCTTCCAGGGCGGCGATGCGCTCCTCGAAGGTGCGTACCGTGGGGTTGGTGTAGCGCGAATAGACGTTACCCGGCTGCTCGCCGGCGAAGCGCGCGGCGGCGTCGGCGGCGCTGCGGAACACGTAGCTGGAGGTCATGAACAGGGCTTCGCCGTGCTCGCCCTCCGGGCTGCGGTGCTGCCCGGCGCGCACCGCCAGGGTGTCGAAGCCGGCGCCGTCGAGGTCGCTGTCGAGCCTTCCGGCCTGCCATTCTTGAGTCATTTGAGCCTTCTCCTCGGCGTGGCGGGAGCAGGCTGCGAGGCTGGCTGCGGCCGCCGCCGGTCAGGTGGGCGACGGTGCCGGCAGGACGCCGGTGCCGTCGCGGGTCACGGATCAGTTGTTGTGCAGATCGATGATCGCGCCGGGCGCGCCATGGGCGGCCTTGGCCAGGTCGTTGCGGGCCTGCTCGATGCGGTTCAGGTAGGCCTCGTTGACGTCGCCGGTGACGTAGTTGCCGTCGAACACCGCGCTGTCGAACTGGCCGATCTTGATCTTGCCGCCGCCGACCGCTTCCTTCAGGTCGTCGAGATCCTGATAGACCAGCCAGTCGGCGCCGATCAGCTCGGCGACTTCCTCGGTGCTGCGGCCATGGGCGATCAGTTCGTGGGCGCTGGGCATGTCGATGCCGTAGACGTTGGGGTAGCGCACCGCCGGCGCCGCCGAACAGAAGTAGACGTTCTTCGCCCCGGCCTCGCGGGCCATCTGGATGATCTGCTTGCAGGTGGTGCCGCGGACGATGGAATCGTCCACCAGCATGACGTTCTTGCCGCGGAACTCCAGATCGATGGCGTTGAGCTTCTGGCGCACCGACTTCTTGCGCGCCGCCTGGCCGGGCATGATGAAGGTGCGGCCGATGTAGCGGTTCTTGACGAAGCCCTCGCGGAACTTGACGCCCAGCTTGTTGGCCAGTTCCAGCGCCGAGGTGCGGCTGGTGTCGGGGATCGGGATGATCACGTCGATGCCATGCTCGGGACGCTCGCGCTGGATCTTCTCGGCCAGCTTCTCGCCCATGCGCAGGCGCGCCTTGTACACCGACACGCCGTCCATGATCGAGTCCGGGCGGGCCAGGTAGACGTATTCGAAGATGCACGGCGAAAGCTGCGGGCTCTGCGCGCACTGACGGGTGTGCAGCTGGCCCTCGGGAGTGATGTAGATCGCCTCGCCCGGCGCCAGGTCGCGGATCACGGTGAAGCCGAGCACGTCGAGGGCCACGCTTTCCGAGGCGATCATGTACTCGACGCCCTCGTCGGTATGGCGCTGACCGAAGACGATCGGGCGGATGCCATGGGGATCGCGGAAGCCGACCACGCCATAGCCGGTGATCATCGCCACCACCGCATAACCGCCACGGCAGCGCTGGTGCACGCCGGCCACCGCGGCGAACACGTCGTCGGCGCTCGGCTGCAGCTTATTGCGCACCGCCAGCTCGTGGGCGAACACGTTGAGCAGCACTTCCGAATCGGAGTTGGTGTTGATGTGGCGCAGGTCGGATTCGTAGATCTCGCGCGACAGCTGGTCGACGTTGGTCAGGTTGCCGTTGTGCGCCAGGGTGATGCCGTAGGGCGAGTTGACGTAGAACGGCTGGGCCTCGGCGGAGCTGGAGCTGCCGGCGGTCGGGTAGCGCACATGGCCGATGCCGACGTTGCCGATCAGCCGCTGCATGTGCCGGGTGTGGAACACATCGCGCACCAGACCGTTGTCCTTGCGCAGGAACAGGCGGCCATCATGGCTGGTCACGATGCCGGCCGCGTCCTGGCCGCGGTGTTGAAGAACCGTAAGGGCGTCGTAGAGCGCCTGGTTGACGTTCGACTTACCCACAATACCAACAATGCCGCACATGTGACGCAACCCCTAGAAAGTCAGGCTAAAGCGGAAAAGCCGCACGACCGGGAAGGCCTGCGGCATTGGACGACGGATCGAAGAAACCGAGCAGCAGGTTCTTCGACCAGTCGGCAATCATCAGAAAATCGGGCAGCAGTACCGACTGCTGCCACCAGGGATCCTGCTGCACCGGCGCCAGGCTGAGCAGCCCGACCACGATCACCACCAGCAGGGCGCCACGCGCCACGCCGAAGACCATGCCCAGCAGGCGGTCGGTGCCGCTCAGGCCGGTGGCCTGCACCAGCAGGCCGAGCAGGTGGGTGAGCAGCGCGCCGACCATCAGGGTCAGCACGAAGAGGATCGCACAGGCGGCGATCACCCGCGCCGAGGGCAGCTCGATATAGGCGGCGAGGTGGCCGGCCAGGGCACCGCCGTACAGCCAGGCCACCGCACCGGCACAGCACCAGACCAGCAGCGACAGGGCTTCCTTGATGAATCCACGATTCAGGCTGATCAGACCGGAAATCCCGATCAGCGCGACGATGGACCAGTCGACCCAGTTGAATGACACGATGCTGCTCACCCGCGAGGCGGTAAAAAGTGCGCGGATTCTAGCAGAGCGACGGCTTTTCCGTCAGCGCGAATCGCGCCCGCTCAGCGCCGTTCGGGCTGGAAGCGCACCACGATGGGGCTCAGCCGCTGCTGGCGACCGATCTCCTGGGCCAGGCGCTGGGCCTCGCTCTTGTCGAGCAGCGGGCCGACGAACACCCGCTGCATGCCGTCCACCGAACGGATATAGGCGTTGTGCCCCTGCTGGCGCAAGCGCTGCTGCAACTCCTGGGCACGCGCGGCATTGGACAGGCTGACCAGCTGCACCGACCAGCTGAGCGGCAGGCCATCGCCGTCCAGGCGGCTGGCCGGCGCGGCGACCGGCTCGCTGCGGACCGGCGGAGCGACAGCCGGTGGCGCGGCGGGAACGGCAGCCGGCGGCGGCGGGGCAACCGGCTCGGGAGCCGCCACGGCTGCCGCCTCGACAGCCGGGGCCGAGGCCGGAGCTTCGGCCAGCGCGGGTTCGGGCACGTCCGGCTCGGGCGTTTCGATCTGCAGCGGCGCCGGCGCCGCCGGCATCGGCGGCGCCTCGACCCGCACCGCACGCGGCTGGTCGGCCCGGTTGAACAGCATCGGCAGGAACACCGCCGCCAGCGCCAGCAATACCAGCGCCCCGACCATCCGTTGTTTCAGTCTGCGATCCAGCAAGGCCATGCGCCCTCCCCTTCAATCGATTGCGCACGGCACGTGCCGCAGCGATGCATTCAGCTCCGCGACTGCAGCCAGGCCAGCGCCTCGGCGACGCTGTAGAACGAGCCGAACACCAGTATCTCGTCGTCCTCGCCGGCCTGCGCACACTGCGTTTCCAGCGCCTGCGCCAGCGACGGCCAAGCCGTGACCCGCGCGCCCAGCGCTGCCAGCGCCGTCTGCAGCTCGTCCGCCGTGCGGCTGCGCGGCGTCGGCAGCGGCGCCACCGCCCAGTCGGCGATCAGCCCGTGCAACGGCGCCAGCACGCCGTGCAGGTCCTTGTCGGCGAGCAGGCCGAACACCGCCAGACGCCGCCCGCGCGGCGCGCGGCGCGCCAGGCGGCCGGCCAGATAGACGGCGGCATGGGGGTTGTGGCCGACATCCAGCAGCAGGCTGAGACGCCGCCCCTGCCAGTCGATGCTGCGCCGCTCCAGGCGGCCGGCGATCCGCGTGTCCTGCAGGGCCTGGGCCAGTGCGGCCGCCCGCCACGGCAGGCCGAGCAAGGCATAGGCCTGCAGGGCCAGTGCGGCGTTGTCCTGCGGCAGGTCGAGCAGGGCCAGATCGTGCAGGGCAAGAGGCCGGCCGTCGGCGTCGCGCCCCCGCCAGGACCAGGCCTGCGCCTGCTCGTCGAGGTCGAAATCGGTGCCGCGCAGGTACAGCGTGCAGCCGATCTGCGCGGCCCGCGCCAGCAGGCTCGCCGGCGGCTGCGGGTCGCCGCACAGCGCCGGCCGGCCGGCGCGGAAGATCCCGGCCTTCTCCACCGCCACGCTGTCACGGCTGTCACCCAGCCACTCGACATGGTCAATGCCGATGCTGGTCACCACGGCCAGGTCGGCATCGACCAGGTTGACCGCATCCAGCCGCCCGCCGAGACCGACCTCCAGCACCACAGCATCCAGCGCAGCGCGCTCGAACAGCCAGAAGGCCGCCAGGGTGCCCATCTCGAAGTAGGTCAGCGAGATGTCGCCGCGCGCCGCCTCGACGGCGGCGAAGGCCTCGCACAGCTGCTCGTCGCTGGCCTCGCCGTCCGCCAGCAGCACGCGCTCGTTGTAGCGCAGCATGTGCGGCGAGCTGTACACCCCGACACGCAGGCCGGCGCTGCGCAGCAGGCTGGCCAGGAAGGCACAGGTCGAGCCCTTGCCGTTGGTACCGGTGACGGTGATCACCCGCGGCGCCAGACGGCCGAGGTTCAGGCGCTGTAGCACCTGGCGGGCGCGCTCCAGCCCCATGTCGATGGACACGGGATGGAGCTGCTCCAGGTAGCTCAGCCAGTCGGCGAGGCTGCGGGTCATGCGCTGAGCGGTTCGGCGGCCACGGCAACCGGGCTGGCCTGGTGGGTCAGCTGGGCCAGCAGGCGGGCAAGGCGCGGACGCAGCTCGGCACGCGCCACGATCATATCGATGGCGCCGTGCTCAAGGAGGAATTCGCTGCGCTGGAAGCCTTCGGGCAGCTTCTCGCGTACGGTCTGCTCGATCACCCGCGGGCCGGCGAAGCCGATCAGCGCGCGCGGCTCGGCCACGTTGACGTCGCCGAGCATCGCCAGGCTGGCGGAAACGCCGCCGTACACCGGGTCGGTCAGCACCGAGACGAAGGGAATGCCTTCCTCGCGCAGCCGGGCGATCACCGCCGAGGTCTTGGCCATCTGCATCAGCGAGATCAGCGCTTCCTGCATGCGCGCACCGCCCGAGGCGGAGAAGCAGATCAGCGGGCAGTTGCGCTCCAGGGCGACGTTGGCGGCGCGCACGAAGCGCTCGCCGACGATCGAACCCATCGAGCCGCCCATGAAGGAGAACTCGAAGGCGCAGGCGACCACCGGCAGGCCGAGCAGCTTGCCGCTCATGGCGACCAGCGCATCCTTCTCGCCGGTGTCCTTCTGCGCGGCAACCAGGCGGTCCTTGTACTTCTTGCTGTCGCGGAACTTCAGGCGGTCCACCGGCTCCAGCTCGGCGGCGATTTCCTCGCGGCCGTCGGCGTCGAGGAAGTAGTTGAGGCGGGTACGCGCGTTGATGCGCATGTGGTGGTCGCACTTGGGGCAGACGTCGAGGGTCTTTTCCAACTCGGGGCGATAGAGCACGGCATCGCAGGACGGACACTTGTGCCAGAGCCCCTCCGGAACCGTGCTTTTCTTCACCTCGGAACGCATGATCGAGGGGATCAGTTTGTCTACCAGCCAGTTGCTCATGCCGTGTTCTCCGTAGGCCCGGACCGGCGCGACCTGCGCCGCACCTCGAGCGGATTCATGGGGTGCCGCAATCCGGTGCGCTACGCCCGGCAACCCGTGCCGGCACGCTCACTCCACACCTCCTGCGACCTTGCTGAGCGCAGCCATCGCCGGCCACGCCCGAAAAATTCCCGGCCACCCGCCAGGGGCAGCTCCAGGCTAATGGACGGCAGCCCGACGGCGACCGTCACATGCCACACACTCAGGCGCCCCGCACCGCCGCGAGAAACGCCCGCACCTTGCCGGCATCCTTGATGCCCGGCGCCGCCTCGACACCGCCACTGACATCCACCGCCCAGGGTCGCACCTGGGCGATCGCCGCGCAGACGTTGCCGGCGTTCAGGCCACCGGCCAGAACGATCGGGCAACCCGGCTCGGCCGGCACCAGCGACCAGTCGAAGGACTCGCCGGTGCCGCCCGGCACGCCGGGGACGAAGGTGTCGAGCAGAATGCCGGCGGCGCTCGGGTACTCGGCGCAACGAGCCGCGACGTCCTCGCCGGGACGCACGCGCAGTGCCTTGAGGTAGGGGCGGTGATAACCCTCGCAGTCGGCAGCGCGCTCGTCGCCATGAAACTGCAGCAGGTCCAGCGGTACCGCATCGAGGATCTCGTTCAGTTCGCAGCGCGAGGCGTTGACGAACAGGCCGACGCTGGTGACGAACGGCGGCAGCGCCGCGACGATGGCGCGCGCGCGGCGCACGTCGACCGCCCGCGGACTGCGCGCGTAGAACACCAGGCCGATCGCATCGGCGCCGGCCTCGGCGGCCAGCAGGGCATCCTCGATGCGGGTGATCCCGCAGATCTTGCTGCGAACGACTGGCAACGGCCGACCCTCGTGCGGACAAAGCGCCGATGGTAGCAAAAGCGCTCCGCGATCAGCCAGACGCCCGCCCCCCTTCAATCGTCGAGGGCGGACAGGAAGTGCGGCCCCAGGTAACGCTCGGGCAGGCGGAAGGGTTCGGGGTATTCGACCCGGACCAGATACAGGCCGTAGGGGTGGGCGGTGACCCCGCCCTGGCGACGGTCGCGCGCCGCCAGCACCTCGCCGGCCCAGCCGGGCTCGCGCTCGCCGGCGCCGATGCTCATCAGCACGCCGGCGATGTTGCGCACCATATGGTGGAGGAAGGCATTGGCGCGGATATCCAGCACGATGAACCGCCCATGCTCGATGACCCGCAGGTGGTGCAGGGTCTTGATCGGCGACTTGGCCTGGCACTGCACGGCGCGGAACGAGGTGAAGTCGTGGGTGCCGACCAGCGCCCTGGCGGCGACGGCCATGCGCGCGGCATCCAGCGGCCGGTGGTTCCAGGTCACCTCCTCGGCCAGATGCGCCGGGCGCACCGGGTCGTTATAGATGACATAGCGATAGCGGCGTGCCATCGCGGAGAAACGCGCATGGAAATCGGCCGGCATCACCTTCGCCCAGGTCACGCTGATGTCCGCCGGCAGGTTGGCATTGGCGCCCATCACCCAGGCCTTGAGCGGTCGCTCCACCCGGGTATCGAAATGCACCACCTGGCCGCTGGCGTGCACCGCGGCGTCGGTACGTCCGGCGCACATCAGCGACACCGGCTCGGCGGCCACCCGCGACAGCGCCTGTTCGAGAAAGCCCTGCACGGTGGGCACGCCGGACTCCTGGCGCTGCCAGCCGCGATAGCGGGCTCCCTTGTATTCAACGCCGAGGGCGATTCTGGAAAAGCCGACGGCAGCCCTTTCGGCTGCCGTCGTGGAAGGGTATTGCTCTGGGATCATTCAGGTCATGCGTCCGATCAGTTCGCGGGCTTCCTGCTGCTGGGCGGCACTCCCTTCCCGGAGCACCTCGTCGAGAATGTCACGGGCGCCTTCGACGTCGCCCATGTCGAGGTAGACGCGCGCCAGCTCCAGCTTGGTCGCCGCCTCGTCGGCATCGGTGGGCAGATCGAGATCGCTCTCGCCCAGGGGCGCAGCCGACAGGTCGAACTGCAGGTCGTCAAGCGTGGCGCGGCCGCTCTGCGGCGCAGGCGCCATGGCGTCCGCCTGGGCGGCGTGGGCCATGAAGGCATCGAATGCCGCATCCAGCTCCGCATCGACGGCCTGCAGGTCGTCCAGCCCGTCACCGGCCAGCGTCTCCTGCACCGCGGACTCCTCTGCGAGAACGGGCAGTTCGATGTCGAGGCTCAGCGGCTCAGCCATCTCCGGAAGCTCCGGCTCGACCTGCTCGGGCAGCAGCGCCGCACCCGCGGCAGCCGGCACAGACTGTGGGTTGTCGTCGAGCATCAGCGCATCGAGATCCAGTTCGAAGTCGATCTCCTGCAGTGCCGCGGCATCGCCGTCCCGAGCAAGATCCGCGGCGTTGCCGCCCGGCGCCAGATCGCGCTCGAGATCGGCCTGCAGATCGTCCAGGGTCAGCTCGATGGCGGGTGGAGCGTCGTCCGAACTGGCCGGCGCCTCGCTCGCGGGCATTTCGAAGCTCAAGGCATCCAGCCCAAGCTCGCCCAGCTCGGCAGCGGCATCGGGCTCCGCCGCGGCCGCTGCGACGCCCGCTGCGGCCATGCCGGCTGCGGCGAACGCAGTCATCGACGGGTAGCGGCTCCGCAGCTGTTCGACCTGCGCCTGAGCGCCACCGGTCTCGCGCAGTTCGGCTTCCTCGCGGACGAAGCCGTCGCGATCGCCCATTTCGGCACAGACTTCCATGAGTTTCAGCCGCAGGTCGCTGCGCTGCGGCTGCTCGTCGAGCGCAGCGCGCAGCAGCTCCGCTGCCTGGGTAAAGCGACCGTAGGCGATGGCCTGCTCGGCCTCGGCCAGCACCCGATCCTCAGCGGCCCCGACAGCCGCGCCCGCCACCGCGGGAGCGGAGTCCAGCGCCGACAGCGCGCCGACACCGGCCAGCTCGGCCGGCTCGTCGTCAGCCTCCAGACTGGCGCCGCGCTGCGCGCGGCGGCGGGCGGCGATCAGCCCGAGCGCCAGCAGCAGGGCCAGAGCGCCGCCACCGGCAGCCAGCAGGTTCGGATTGGCCAGCAGTTCGTCGAGCAGTTGCGGAGCTTCTGCGGACGGCATGCTGGCGGCGTCCGGCGCGACGGCCTTGGCCGGCTCGGCGACGGCGGCAGCCTCGCCGGGAGCCGGCTCGCTCTCCGCGATCGTCGCGGCACCCGCTGCAGGCCCGGCGGCGTCGGCAGGCGACGTTGCCGCAGCGCCTTCGGCCGGCGGCGCGGCGGCGACCTCGGCCAGGGTGGTCAGCGCGCCGGCCGGCGGCTCGGACGCCTCGGCCTCGCCCTGGGTGCCCTGCAGGCGGGCCAGCTGCGCATTCTTCAGTTCGATCAGCCGCTGCAGCTTGTCCAGCTGGCTCTGCAGCTCGCCGAGACGCTCGTTGAGTTCCTGATTCTCGCGGCTCGCGGTCGCCAGTTGCTCCTCGGCCAGCGCCAGCTTGTCGGTCAGGCCGGCTCCGCCCTGCGCGGCGCCCTTGTCGCTGCCGCGGGTCGCCGTGCCGCTGTCGGCCGACAGCAGGCGCAACTTGTCGGTTGCCGGTGCGAGGGTCGCGGGCTCGGCCGGCTGGGCGCGGCCGGTGGCATCGAGCTGGCGGGCAACCGCGGCCGGCTGGCCACGCCCGTCGCGCCAGGCGACGTTCTGGCGTTCCACCTCGGCGAGCGCCTCGGCCTGGCTACGTCCGCGGATCTGCTGCTCGTCGGGCAGACGCAGCACCTGGCCGGCTTTCAGGCGGTTGATGTTGCCGCCGACGAAGGCCTGCGGGTTGAGCTCCTGCAGGGCCAGCATGGTCTGGTGTACCGACACCGCAGCGCTCGGCCGGACCCGGGCCGCGATCTTCCACAGGGTATCGTCGCGACCGGTGCGATAGCGGTCGCTGGCGGGCACGGATGCGGGCGCAGCCTCGGCGCGCAGCACCGGCGCCGGACGCGCGACCGGGGGTGCGGCCTGGGACTGGCGGGGCGGCACAGGCGCAGACAGCGGGGGGCGCGCGGCGGCAACGGGGACAGGAGTCGGTGCCGGCGCAGCGACCGGCGCAGCGCGCTGCACGGGTTGCGCCGCAGGCAGCGGGGCGGCCGCGGTGGCCACCGGCAGGCTGGGCAGCGCGGCCGCTGCGGCGGGAGCATACAGCGGCGGGTCGAGCAGCACGGTGTACTCGCGCAGCAGGCGACCATTGGGCCACAGCACCTCGACCAGGAAGTTCAGGTAGGGCTCGCGCACCGGCTTGTCGGAGGTGACGCGGATCACGCTGCGCCCGTTGGCCTGCACCACCGGGGTGAACTTGAGGCCGGTGAGGAAGTACGGACGGTCGATGCCGACCTTGCCGAACTCCTCCACCGAGGCCAGCGCCGAGCGCAGCTCGGCGACTTGCAGGCCGCGCACATCCAGCAGCTCGATTTCCGCCTCCAGCGGCTGATCCAGCGCGGACTTCAGCGCAATCTCGCCCAGACCCAGCGCGTGCGCCAGGCCGGAAGTCAACGCCGAGGCAGCGGCAACGGCCAGCACCAGTTTGCGAACCCGAAGCATAGATTTGGTCCTTTTCTCTTTCAGTCCCCGCCCTGCACGCCAAGGCGCCACAGGTGGCACGGCACCCGGCGGGGCGACTGCGATGCACAACCTGCGGGCTCGGCCGGCAAGATTTCGCGCCAGTATCTTTTACGGCCGGGGGTTAAGCAACAACTCCGCCAACTGCACGGCGTTGAGCGCCGCGCCTTTGCGCACGTTATCCGACACAATCCACAAATCGAGCTGGCAGGGATCGTGCAGGCCCCGGCGCAAGCGGCCGACATACACGCTCTCCTGCCCCACCGCATCGCCCACCGCGGTCGGCCAGTCGCCGGCCTCGATGCGCTCCACCCCCGGCGCCGTATCCAGGCAGCGTTCCACCGCCTCCAGATCGACCGGCGCGGCGCACTGCAGGCTGACCGCTAGGCTGTCGCCGAAGAACACCGGTGCCTGAACGCAGGTCGCCGCCACCGGCAGCTCGGGCAGTGCCAGCACCTCGCGCAACTCGCCGGCCAGGCGGCGCTCGTCGACCCCGTGACCGTCTTCCTCGGCGCCGCTCGCCGCCAGCAGGTTGAAGGCGATCTGCCGACCGAACATTCCGGGCTCCAGCGGGCGGGCATTGAGCAGCTGGGCGGTCTGCCGGGCCAGCTCCTCGATGCCCTCGCGCCCGTGGGCGGAGACCGCCAGGCAGGCGGTGAGCGTCACCCGCCGCAGCGCCAGCAGCCCGGCCAGCGGCGCCAGCACCTCGGCCAGCGCCACCACCGCCGGCAGCGGCGCACGCACCTGTCGGCCGACCAGCGCCTGCGGATTGGCCTGCGCAGCCACGCAAGGCGTGCTGCCGGGTGCGCCGCTCAGGTCGACCAGGGCGCACCCGGCCGCCTCGATGCGCGCGCGCTGCGCAGGGGCCAGGGGTTCGAGGACGAACACCAGCGCCACGTCGGTCAGGTCGAACGCATCCAGCGCCCGCACCCGCAGGTTACGCTCGCGGAAGCTCGCCACCTGACCGATGGCCTCGTCGCAGGCCAGGGCAGTCAGTTTGCCCACCGGAAACTCGCGCTCGTCGAGCAGTTCGAGCAGGGCCTCGCCAACCAGCGAGGTGGCGCCGATCACGGCGATGTCGAAGGTGCGGTTCATCGGGAAACTCCGGTATCAGGGAAGGAGGCAACAGCGGAAACGACAGAACCCGCCGTGGCGGGTTCTGGATTCGACGCGGACGGAACTGGCGATCAGCGTTCCAGCAGGATGCGCAACATGCGCCGCAGCGGCTCGGCCGCGCCCCACAGCAGCTGGTCGCCGACGGTGAAAGCGCCGAGGTATTGCGAACCCATGTTGAGCTTGCGCAGACGACCGACCGGCACGCTGAGGGTGCCGGTGACGGCGGTCGGGCTCAGCTCGCGCATGCTGGCTTCGCGCTGGTTGGGCACCAGCTTGACCCAGGGGTTGTGCTGGCTGATCAGGCCCTCGATGTCGGCCATCGGCACGTCCTTGTTCAGCTTGATGGTCAGCGCCTGGCTGTGGCAGCGCATCGCGCCGACCCGCACGCAGATGCCGTCCACCGGGATCGGGCTCTTGTTGCGACCGAGGATCTTGTTGGTCTCGGCCTGGGCCTTCCACTCTTCGCGGCTCTGCCCGTTGGGCAGTTCCTTGTCGATGTAGGGGATCAGGCTGCCGGCCAGCGGCACGCCGAAGTTGTCCACCGGGAAGTCGCTGCCGCGCTGCAGCTCGGCGACCTTGCGGTCGATGTCGAGGATGGCGCTGGCCGGGTTGGCCAGATCGTCGGCAACGCCGGCGTGGATCGCGCCCATCTGCTTGATCAGCTCGCGCATGTTCTGCGCACCGGCACCGCTTGCTGCCTGGTAGGTCATGGCGCTCATCCACTCGACCAGACCGGCCTCATAGAGACCGCCCAGGGCCATCAGCATCAGGCTGACGGTGCAGTTGCCGCCGATGAAGTTCTTGCCGCCGTTGTCCAGCGACTGGTCGATGACCTTGCGATTGACCGGATCGAGGACGATCACCGAATCATCGGCCATGCGCAGGCTGGAGGCGGCGTCGATCCAGTAGCCCTGCCAGCCGGCTTCGCGCAGCTTGGGGAACACTTCGCTGGTGTAGTCGCCACCCTGGCAGGTGAGGATCACGTCGAGGGTCTTCAACTCGTCGATGCTGTAGGCATCCTTGAGCGGGGCAATGTCCTTGCCGATCGCCGGGCCCTGACCACCCACGTTGGAGGTGGTGAAGAACACCGGTTCGATCAGGTCGAAATCGCGCTCTTCCAGCATTCGCTGCATGAGCACGGAACCCACCATACCGCGCCAACCGACAAGACCAACACGCTTCATCGCAACTACACCTTTCTCGAAAAAGTGGGGCCGCCCGCGACGGGACGGCGCCCGGACAGCTTACAGATTACGCAGCGCGGCGACTACCGCATCGCCCATCTCGCGGGTACCGACCTTCTGGCAGCCTTCCGACCAGATATCGCCGGTGCGCAAGCCCTGGTCCAGCACGACGCTGACCGCCTGCTCGATGGCGTTGGCCGCCTCGACCTGAGCGAAGCTGTAGCGCAGCATCATCGACACCGAGAGGATGGTCGCCAGCGGGTTGGCGATGCCCTTGCCGGCGATATCCGGCGCCGAACCGTGGCACGGCTCGTACATGCCCTTGTTGTTGGCGTCCAGCGAAGCCGACGGCAGCATGCCGATCGAGCCGGTGAGCATCGAGGCTTCGTCGGAGAGGATGTCGCCGAACATGTTGTCGGTGACCATCACGTCGAACTGCTTGGGCGCGCGCACCAGCTGCATGGCGGCGTTGTCGACGTACATGTGCGACAGCTCGACTTCCGGGTAGTCCTTGGCGACTTCCTCGACCACCGCGCGCCACAGCTGGCTGGAGGCCAGCACGTTGGCCTTGTCCACCGAGCACAGCTTCTTGCCGCGCACCATGGCCATGTCGAAACCGACCTTGGCGATGCGGCGGATCTCGCTCTCGCTGTAGGGCAGGGTGTCGTAGGCCATGCGCTCGCCGTTCTCCAGCACCTTGCTCTCGCGCGGCTGGCCGAAGTAGATGCCGCCGGTCAGCTCGCGAACGATGAGGATGTCCAAGCCGGCGACGATTTCCGGCTTGAGGCTGGAGGCCGCGGCCAGCTGCGGGTAGAGCAGCGCCGGGCGCAGGTTGCCGAACAGGCCCAGCTGCGAGCGGATCTTCAGCAGGCCGCGCTCGGGGCGGATCGCCGGGTCGATGGTGTCCCACTTCGGACCGCCGACGGCGCCGAGCAGGATGGCGTCGGCGGCGCGGGCGCGCTCCAGGGTCTCGTCGGCCAGCGGCACGCCGTACTTGTCGACGGCGGCGCCGCCCAGTTCGTCGTAGCTCAGCTCGAAGCCCAGCTGGTACTTGTCGTTGGCGACTTCCAGCACCTTGACCGCTTCGGCGACGATTTCCGGACCGATACCGTCGCCCGGGAGAACCAGAATCTGCTTGCTCATTGCATCCCTCTATCTTCTGTAGGGTGGATAACGGCCAGCGGCCTTATCCACCGGAACTCTGTGGTGGAAAACGCTGCGCGGTTTTCCACCCTGCGCATGTTCTCGCTTACTTGATCGCGCCGAACAGCCAGGGGCTGCTCTGCTGGTGCTTGGCCTCGAAGGCGCGGATCGCGTCGGCGTCCTGCAGGGTCAGGCCGATGTCGTCCAGGCCGTTGAGCAGGCAGTGCTTGCGGAACGGATCGATCTCGAAGGACAGCACCTTGCCGTCCGGACGGGTCACGGTCTGCGCGGCCAGGTCGACGGTCAGCTGGTAGCCCTCGCTCGCCTCGCACTGCTGGAACAGCTCGTCGACTTCGGCCTCCGCCAGGATGATCGGCAGCAGGCCGTTCTTGAAGCTGTTGTTGAAGAAGATGTCGGCGTAGCTCGGCGCGATGATGGTGCGGAAGCCGTATTCCTCGAGCGCCCACGGGGCGTGCTCGCGGCTTGATCCGCAGCCGAAGTTCTCGCGGGCCAGCAACACGCTGGCGCCCTGGTAGCGCGGGAAATTCAGCACGAAGTCCTGGTTGACCGGACGCTGCGAGCAGTCCTGGTTCGGCTGGCCGACGTCCAGGTAGCGCCACTCGTCGAACAGGTTGGGGCCGAAGCCGGTGCGCTTGATGGATTTCAGGAACTGCTTGGGAATGATCTGGTCGGTGTCGACGTTGGCGCGATCCAGCGGGCAGACCAGGCCGGTGTGTTGGGTAAAGGCTTTCATTCAGGCAATCCTCAGTTCAGCAGCTCGCGCACATCGACGAAGTGACCGGTCACCGCGGCGGCGGCGGCCATGGCCGGGCTGACCAGGTGGGTACGGCCACCGGCGCCCTGACGGCCCTCGAAGTTGCGGTTGGAGGTGGAAGCGCAGTGCTCGCCGCTCTCCAGGCGGTCCGGGTTCATCGCCAGGCACATGGAGCAGCCCGGCTCGCGCCACTCGAAACCCGCCTCGATGAAGATCTTGTCCAGCCCCTCGGCCTCGGCCTGCGCCTTGACCAGGCCGGAGCCCGGCACCACCAGCGCCTGCTTGACGGTGGCGGCGACCTTGCGACCCTTGGCCACCTCGGCGGCGGCACGCAGGTCCTCGATGCGCGAGTTGGTGCAGGAACCGATGAACACGCGGTCCAGCTTGATGGTGGTAATCGGCTGGTCGGCGGTCAGGCCCATGTACTTGAGCGCGCGAACGATGGAGTCGCGCTTGACCGGATCGGCCTCGTTGGCAGGGTTCGGCACGGTCGCATCGACCGGCAGCACCATCTCCGGCGAGGTGCCCCAGCTGACCTGCGGCTTGATCTCTTCGGCCTTCAGCTCGACCACGGTGTCGAAGTGGGCGTCGGCGTCGGACACCAGGCCCTGCCACTGCGCCACGGCGGCATCCCAGTCGGCGCCCTTGGGCGCGAAGGTGCGGCCTTCGACGTAGGCGATGGTCTTCTCGTCGACGGCGACCAGACCGACGCGCGCGCCGGCCTCGATGGCCATGTTGCAGATGGTCATGCGGCCTTCCATCGACAGGTCGCGGATCGCGCTGCCGGCGAACTCCAGGGCATGGCCGTTGCCGCCGGCGGTGCCGATCTTGCCGATGATCGCCAGCACGATGTCCTTGGCGGTGACGCCGGCGGGCAGTTGGCCCTCCACGTTCACCCGCATGTTCTTCATCTTCTTCGCCACCAGGCACTGGGTCGCCAGCACATGCTCGACCTCGGAGGTGCCGATGCCGTGGGCCAGCGCGCCGAAGGCGCCGTGGGTGGAGGTGTGCGAGTCGCCGCAGACCACGGTCATGCCCGGCAGGGTGGCGCCCTGCTCCGGGCCGACCACGTGGACGATGCCCTGGCGCACGTCGTTCATCTTGAATTCGAGGATGCCGAAGTCGTCGCAGTTCTCGTCGAGGGTCTGCACCTGCAGGCGCGACACCTCGTCGTGGATCGACTCCAGGCCGCCCTGGCGCTCGGCCTTGGTGGTCGGCACGTTGTGGTCCGGGGTGGCGATGTTGGCGTCGACGCGCCACGGCTTGCGCCCGGCCAGGCGCAGGCCCTCGAAGGCCTGCGGCGAGGTCACTTCGTGGAGGATCTGGCGGTCGATGTAGATCAGCGCCGAACCATCGTCGCGCTGCTTGACCAGGTGCATGTCCCAGAGCTTGTCGTAAAGCGTCTTGCCGGCCACGGGGAATTCCTCATCGGTGGTTACGTAGGTGGAGGTCGGTGCGGCTTGCGCCTGCCCGCCCTCCTATGCCCACAGGGCTTGTGCGGTCGATCCTAGGGGCTTGCCACCGATGAAGCAAATTCATATTTTTCATGCTTTGGATAACCATACGGAATCCGAACATGGATCTGGCCAGCCTCGACACCTTCATCGCCATCGCCGAAACCGGCAGCTTCTCGGCCGCCGGCGAGCGCCTGCACCTGACCCAGCCGGCGATCAGCAAGCGCATCGCCGCCCTGGAGCAACAGCTCGACGCCCGGCTGTTCGACCGCATCGGCCGCGAGGTCAGCCTGACCGAGGCCGGCCGCGCCCTGCTGCCGCGCGCCCGCCAGGTCCGCAGCGTGCTGGACGACACCCGCCGCGCGCTGAGCAACCTGAGCGGCGCCATCGGCGGCCGGCTGACCCTGGCCACCAGCCACCATATCGGCCTGCATCGGCTCCCTCCCCTGCTGCGCGCCTTCACCCGCGCCCACCCGCAGGTGGCGCTGGACATCCGCTTTCTCGACTCGGAGGTGGCCTATGAAGAAGTGCTGCACGGGCGCACCGAGCTGGCGGTGATCACCCTCGCCCCGCATACCGCCGCGCCGGTGCGCGCGGTGCCGGTGTGGGATGATCCGCTGGACTTCGTCGCCGCCCCCGAGCACCCGCTGGCCCACGGCGGGCCGGTGAGCCTGGCCGAGGTGGCGCGCCATGCGGCTGTGTTCCCCGGCGAGAACACCTTCACCCACCATATCGTCCAGGGCCTGTTCGAGCAGGCCGGGCTCAGGCCCAACGTCAGCATGAGCACCAACTACCTGGAGACCATCAAGATGCTGGTGTCGATCGGCATCGCCTGGAGCGTGCTGCCGCGCACCATGCTCGACGAGCAGGTGAAGCGCTTGCCGCTGGAAGGCATCCAGCTGAGCCGCCAGCTCGGCTACATCGTGCACACCGAGCGCACCCTGTCCAACGCGGCGCGGGCGTTCATGGCACTGCTGGATGCAGCGGGCGCAGAGGAGCAGGTTGCGTAGGGTGGGTTAGCCGCACAGCGGCGTAACCCACCATCGCGACCGCAAGGTCGCGCATTGCGAAAGCACCGAGCCTGCGGTCCGGTCGGTGGGTTACGGCCTGCGGGCCTGACCCACCCTATGCGGGAATGGCTTCCGGCCGCGCCAGTTCCTCGGCGCGCAGGCCGAACAGCGCATCCAGCCGCGCGCAATCGTTGTCACGGCGAATGCTGTCGAACAAGGCCTGCGCCTCGGGATAGCTGCGCGTCAGCATCGCCAGCCACTGCTTGAGCCGCCCCGGCGCGTAGCGCGGCGCCAGCTTCTGCCGCGCCTTGCGCCAGAACAGCTGCAGCAGCGGCTGCAGCTCGTCCCAGCCCAGCGGGGCCGGTTCGCGTCCGGCTTCGGCGGCGGCGATCTGCCGGGCCAGATCGGGACGCGACACCAGCCCGCGCCCCAGCATGATGTTGTCCGCCCCGCTGACCTCACGGCAGCGCCGCCAGTCGTCGACCGTCCAGATCTCGCCGTTGGCATAGACCGGGATGTCGACCACCTCCTGCACCCGCGCCACCCACTCCCAGTGCGCCGGCGGCTTGTAGCCGTCGAGCTTGGTGCGCGCGTGCACCACCAGCATGGCGGCACCGCCTTCGGCCAGGGCGCGGGCGCAGTCCAGCGCACCGTCCGGACTGTCGTAGCCCAGGCGCATCTTCGCGGTGACCGGTACCTCGGCCGGCAGGCCGCGACGCACTGCGCGGACGATGGCATGCAGCAGCTCCGGTTCCTTGAGCAGCACCGCGCCGCCGCGCGACTTGTTCACCGTCTTGGCCGGGCAGCCGAAGTTGAGGTCGACCACCGGCGCGCCAAGCTCGGCGGCAAAGGCGGCGTTGTCGGCCAGACAGGCCGGATCGGAGCCGAGCAACTGCAGGCGCATCGGCGTGCCGCTGGCAGTACGCCAGCCGTGGTCTAGCTCGGGCGCCAGCTTGCGGAAGCTGGCCAGCGGCAGCAGGCGGTCGCAGACACGGACGAACTCGCTGACGCACCAGTCGACGCCGCCGACCTCGGTCAGCAGCTCGCGGAGGATTTCATCGACCAGCCCCTCCATGGGCGCCAGGGCAATCTGCACGGGAAGACTCTCGGAGAAAAAACGGGGGCGGATTCTAACAAGCCGGCCTGGCCGCAGGGTGCGCCACACACCATCACGGCCGCAGGAAGCTCCGCCGGTGCGCAGGGCGCAGCCTGTCAGGCCTTCACCAGCGCCCGGCCGTAACGCTCGACGAACTCCGCCGGCAGGCGCCGCGGCCTGCCGCTGGACAGTTCGGCGCAGACGAAGCGGGTCCGTGCGCGCAGCAGGGTGACGTCGTCGGCCGGGCGGCGCAGCTGGAACTCCCGACTGAGGCTCAGCCGGCCATCGCACTCGACGATCCAGGTACCCAGTTCGAGGCGCTCGCCCTCGCGGGCGGCGGCCAGATAGTCGATCTCGTGGCGCACCACCAGCATGCCGCGATCCAGGCGCAGGAACTCGTCGAGCCCCAGCCCCAGCGCGCGCGAGTGCGCCCAGGCGCACTGCTCCAGCCAGCCGACGTAGACCACGTTGTTGACGTGGGCGAACTCGTCGAGATGTTCGGCGCCGACCTCGATGTCCAGCACGAAGGGCGCCGGGCGTCGCCAGCTCATGCCGCGCCGGCTTCCAGGCTGGCGGCCAGTGCGCAGGCTTCGGCCGCGCGCTGGGCGATCTGGTCCCAGGCGCGGGCGCGCACCAGGCTGCTCGGCGCGATCCAGGTACCGCCGACGCAGGCGACGTTGGGCAGGCGCAGGAAGGTCAGCAGGTTGTCGGCGGTGATGCCGCCGGTCGGGCAGAAGCGGATGCCGCTGAACGGCTCCTTGAAGCTTTTCAGCATCTTCACGCTGGCCTCGCCGTTGGCCGGGAACAGCTTCAGCGAGCGGTAACCCTTCTCGATGGCGAACAGCACCTCGGAGGGGGTCATCACTCCCGGCAGCCAGGGCATCCCGACCGCGTCCGCCGCATCGGCCAGCCGCTCGGTGCAACCGGGACTGACCGCGAACTGCGCGCCGGCTTCCTGCGCCTCGCGGAACTGGCCGGCATGGATCACCGTGCCGGCGCCGACCAGCAGCTCCGGCAGCGCCTGACGGATCGCCGCCAGCGCCTCCAGCGCGCGCGGAGTGCGCAGGGTCACTTCCAGCACTTCGATGCCGCCGGCATACAGCGCACGGGCCAGATCGACCGCGAGGCCGGCATCCTCGATCACCAGCACCGGCAGGACCGGGCGGGCGCGCTTGAGCACATCATCCATCGTCAGCACCATCTTCACTCCTCCCAGTCCAGGATCGAACCACCAGTGTCTGCCGGCCCGGCCAGCCGACGTTGCAGATTGAACAGCTCCAGGCCATAACCGACGGCCTGCGCCTGACCCAGCCCGGCAGGCGCGCGCGTGCCCCACTCGCCTTCCTCTACCTCGACGGCCAGCACGCCGCGCGCGGCATCCAGCTCGACAACATCGCCGTCGCGCAGCCGGGCCAGCGGCCCGCCGGCGGCGGCCTCGGGAGTCAGGTGCAGCGCCGCCGGCACCTGGCCGGAAGCGCCGGACAGCCGGCCGTCGGTGACCAGCGCGACCTGCTGCCCGGCCGCCTGCAGGTTGGCCAAGAGCGGCATCAGCTTGTGCAGTTCGGGCATGCCGTTGGCCCGCGGGCCCTGGAAGCGCACCACCAGCACCAGATCGCCCTGCAATTCTCCAGCCTGGTAGGCCCGCTGCACCGCTGCCTCGCTGTCGAACACCCGCGCCGGCGCGCGCACCCGCCAGTGCGCCGGATCGACCGCCGAGGTCTTCAGCTGGGCGCGGCCGAGGTTGCCGGAGAGCAGCACCAGGCCGCCTTCGGGGGCGAAGGGCTCGACCAGCGGGCGGACGATGTCCGGCGCCGAACTCTGCGCCGGCAGCTCGCGCCAGGCCAGTCGGCCGGCGTCCAGCCAGGGCTCGCGGGCGTAGTCGGCCAGACTCTCGCCGACCACGGTCGCCACATCGCCGTGCAACAAGCCGCCGCCGAGCAACTCGCGGATGATCCACGCCGGGCCGCCGGCAGCCTGGAACTGGTTCACGTCGGCCTTGCCGTTGGGATAGACGCGGGCGAGCAGCGGCACCACCTTGGACAGCGCGGCGAAATCTTCCCAAAGCAGCTCGAAGCCGGCGGCGCGGGCGATGGCCGGCAGGTGCAGGCCGTGGTTGGTCGAGCCGCCGCTGGCCAGCAGCGCGGCCACGGCGTTGACCAGCACCCGCGCATCGACCTGGCGGCCTAGCGGCAGCCAGCGTTCGCCCTGGCGACTGTTGCGCGCCACCAGGCGCGCCGCCTCGGCGGTGAGGTGCGGGCGCAACGTTGACTCCGGCGGCGCAAAGGCGCTGCCCGGCACGTGCAGGCCCATGGCCTCCATCAGCAGCTGGTTGGTGTTGGCGGTGCCGTAGAAAGTGCAGGTGCCCGCTGCGTGGTAGGCGCCCAGCTCGGCCTCGAGCAGCTCCTCGCGGCTCGCCTCGCCGCGCGCGTAGCGCTGGCGTACCGCGGCCTTCTCGCTGTTGGACAGTCCCGAGGGCATCGGCCCCGCCGGCACGAACACCGCCGGCAGGTGGCCGAAGCGCAGCGCGCCGATCAACAGGCCCGGGACAATCTTGTCGCACACGCCCAGGTACAGGCCGCCGTCGAAGATGCCGTGGGTCAGGCCGATGGCGGCGGCCTGGGCGATCAGGTCGCGGGAGAACAGCGACAGCTGCATGCCCGCCTCGCCCTGGGTGATGCCGTCGCACATCGCCGGCACCCCGGCGGCGAACTGCGCGGTGGCGCCGACCCGGGCCAGGGCAGCTTTGAGCTGTTCGGGATAGCCCAGCAGCGGCTGGTGGGCGGAGAGTAGGTCGTTGTAGCTGGAGACGATGGCGATGTGCGGCGAGCCGCCCTGGCGCATGATCAGCTGCGCGTCGCGGGGCTGCGCGGCCAGCGCGTGGGCCAGGTTGGAGCAGCCGATGTGCCGGCGCGGCTCGCGGGCGGCGGCTTCGTCCAGGCGCGCCAGATAGCGCGCGCGGCGTTCGGCCGAGCGCGCGGCGATGCGCGCGGTGACGGCCTCGACGACGGGATGGAGCATGGGGATTCCTCGGCAGCCTGTAGCGGGCCGGTCGGCGCGCCCCAGGCAATCGCTGTTGAGGTCGCCAGTCTATCAGGCCGTCCGGGGTAGGCGCAGTCGCTCAGGGCGCCCAGTGGATCTGCAGGCGCCGACCGGCCTGGCGCAACAGCGCGCCTATCGGCAGCTCGCGGGCGTCCCCGGCATCGGCCAGGGCGTCTTCCAGCAGGCGCCGCTTGGCGGCGCCGAACACCAGCAGCCCCAGCCACTCGCCACGCAGCAGCAGCGACAGGTTGGCACTCAGACGCTGGCGCGGCTCGTCCGCAGCCAGCCCGCACAGTGCGCCCGGCGCGGCTGCCGGGTCCAGCGCGGCAGCCAGCCCCGGCATGCCGGGAAACAGCGAAGCGAAATGGCCATCCTCGCCCATCCCCAGCAATACCGCATCCAGCGGCTGCCACTCGGCCAGTTGCGCACCCCACGCCTGCGCTGCGGCGGCCGGCTGCGGCGCCTGACGCGGATCGAGCAGCCGGGCCTGGGGCAGGGCTTCGCGCAGCAGGCGCAGGTTGCTCTGCGGAGCCTCGACCGGCACCCAGCGCTCGTCGCTCGGCGAAATGTCGACCCGCGTCCAGTCCAGCGGTGCCCGCGCCAGCTCGCCCAGCAAGGCCTGCGGACTCTGGCCGCCGGCCAGCAACAGGTGCGCGCGGCTGCGCGCACTCAAGGCCGCACGCAGCCGCTCGGCCAGCTCCTGCGCCAGAGCCCGGGCGCAGCTCGGGCGGTCGGCATGGCAATGCAGGCGGGGAAGATCGATCGGGGACATGGTCGCAGGCTCCACAGACGCGTCGGTGCGCCATGATGCGCGATCCGCCGGTGCCTGCAAGCGCGCCGCTCAGCCCTCGCCGCGCTCGCGGAAGAATTCGACATAGGCCTTGTCCACCTTGAGAATGTGGTGGGTCAGCCAGTCGGCCAGCAGCGAAAGGGTTTCCTGACCACTGGCAGCGCCCGACTCGTGACGCTCCAGCAGGCCCATGATCTGCGCGGTGAAGCGGTCGTGCTGGGCCTTGTGGGCCTCGCCCTGGGGATAGCCGAGACGCTGGAACAGCTCCTCCTCGACGATGAAGTGGTTCATGGTGTAGTCCATCAGCCCCTCCAGCAGCTCGCCGACCTGGGAGAGGTCGGGATTTTCAACGGACAGCGCGTCGTACAGGCAGTTGGTTCTCTCGACCAGCCAGCGATGCTGCTGGTCGATCAGCTCGATACCCACTTCCAGTTCGCTGCTCCATGGCATGAACGTCATGTTTGCATCCTTCCCGGCTCGCAATTGTGAGAATGGCGACCATCGGGAAAGCCACGCTTCACGCATGCGCTCGGCAGCACTCGCCGCCCCACCCGGACGCCCGACAGCCGCCCCAGCTTAGACCACACAAATTACACGGGAAATACCGCTAAAGCCGGGATCACGCTGCACCGCGAAAAAGTACGCAAAACGAAAAAGGCCCCAGCGTTTCCGCTGGGGCCTTTTCGTGACTGCTTGCGCAGCAATATGGCGTCCCCTAGGGGACTCGAACCCCTGTTACCGCCGTGAAAGGGCGGTGTCCTAGGCCACTAGACGAAGGGGACGTAACCTTCGTACGAACCGCCTTGAATCGGCAGGTCGCTGGAAATTGGTGGAGCTAGACGGGATCGAACCGTCGACCTCTTGCATGCCATGCAAGCGCTCTCCCAGCTGAGCTATAGCCCCGATACTGCTGAGCTGCACCGCCGAGGCAGTGCGCTGGAAAATGGCGTCCCCTAGGGGACTCGAACCCCTGTTACCGCCGTGAAAGGGCGGTGTCCTAGGCCACTAGACGAAGGGGACGTGTCCTTCGTACGAACCGCCTTGAATCGGCAGGTCGCTGGAAATTGGTGGAGCTAGACGGGATCGAACCGTCGACCTCTTGCATGCCATGCAAGCGCTCTCCCAGCTGAGCTATAGCCCCGATACTGCTGAGCTGCACCGCCGAGGCAGTGCGCTGGAAAATGGCGTCCCCTAGGGGACTCGAACCCCTGTTACCGCCGTGAAAGGGCGGTGTCCTAGGCCACTAGACGAAGGGGACGTGTCCTTCGTACGAACCGCCTTGAATCGGCAGGTCGCTGGAAATTGGTGGAGCTAGACGGGATCGAACCGTCGACCTCTTGCATGCCATGCAAGCGCTCTCCCAGCTGAGCTATAGCCCCACTTTCGTGGTTGCTTCACGCCGAGCAAGGCTCGCTGTGAAGCGGGGCGAATGTTAAAGACCCTCGGCGAGAGCGTCAACACCTTCGCGGTTTTTTTCCGATTTTTTTTCGCAGGCAGAACAACCACTTAATGCCAGGGGGCGAGCGCTGCCCGCCCCCTGGCCGGATCAGTTGATCGCTGCCAGCAGCTTTTCCCACTCTTTGGTTTCCTTCTTCGACACGCCGCCGAGCAGTTCGACGGCCTGGCGCAGGCGGAAACGGGACAGATCGGGGCCGAGGATTTCCATCGCGTCGAGCACCGACACCGAGCTGGCCTGACCGCTGATGGCCGGGAAGATCAGCGGCATCAGGTCACGCAGCTTGAGACCGAGATGCTCGGCGACCTTCTGGATGATCGCGGTGATGTTGTCCTTGTTCCACTGGCGCAGCGCCTCCAGCTTCCACAGGACCAGCTGCAGCACCTGGCGCACCTGTTCGGGCGACAGTTTCTTGTGCTCGAACAGCTTGGCGTCGGGACTGACCCCGCCCATGAAGAAGAAGCCGGCCAGCGGCGCCAGCTGGCTGAAGGTCTCCACGCGGTTCTGCACATGCGGGGCGATTCGCATCAGGTACTCGGGATTGAGCGCCCATTTCTGGATTTCGGCGGCGAACTGCTCGACCGGCAGCTCGCGCAACCACTGACCGTTCAGCCAGGACAGCTTCTCGATGTCGAAGATCGGCCCGCCCAGGGAGACGCGGCTGACGTCGAAGTGCTCGATCATCTCGGCCAGGGAGAACTTCTCGCGCTCGTCCGGCATCGACCAGCCCATGCGGCCCAGATAGTTGAGCATCGCCTCGGGGAGGAAGCCCATGCGCTGGTAGAAGGTCACCGACGTGGGGTTCTTGCGCTTGGACAGCTTGGACTTGTCCGGATTGCGCAGCAGCGGCATGTACACCAGCCTGGGCTGCTCCCAGCCGAAGTACTCGTAGAGCTTGATCAGTTTGGGCGCCGACGGCAGCCACTCCTCGCCGCGCAGCACATGGGTGATGCCCATCAGGTGATCGTCGACCACGTTGGCGAGGAAGTAGGTGGGCAGACCGTCGGTCTTCATCAGCACCTGCATGTCCATGCGATCCCACGGGATCTCCACGTCGCCGCGCAGCAGGTCGGGCACCACGCAGACGCCCTCGCTCGGCACCTTCATGCGGATCACATGCGCCTCGCCGGCGGCGATACGCTGCTGCGCCTCCTGCGGGTCGATATGCATGCAATGGCCGTCGTAGCGCGGGGTTTCCTTGTTGGCCATCTGCTCGGCACGCACGGCATCCAGACGCTCGGCACTGCAGAAGCAGGGGAAGGCATGGCCCTTGGCGACCAGTTCGTTCGCATACTGCTTGTAGATGTGGCCGCGCTCGCTCTGCCGGTACGGGCCGTGCGGGCCGCCGACGTCCGGACCCTCGTCCCACTCGATGCCCAGCCAGCGCAGAGCGTCGTAGATCTGCTGCTCGGACTCGCGGGTCGAGCGCAACTGATCGGTGTCCTCGATGCGCAGGATGAACTG
The DNA here is from genome assembly GCF_900105885.1 of Pseudomonas guangdongensis. Lineage (NCBI taxonomy): Bacteria > Pseudomonadati > Pseudomonadota > Gammaproteobacteria > Pseudomonadales > Pseudomonadaceae > Geopseudomonas > Geopseudomonas guangdongensis. The sequence continues at coordinate 169,895 of NZ_LT629780.1, forward strand.
GCCGCCGTGCTGACGGGCGAAGCACAGGTTGAACAGGGCGATGTAGGCGGTGCCAACGTGCGGATCGCCGGTGGGCGACGGCGCGATGCGGGTACGGACGGTGGTCATGGAAGTCTCGAATGAGCGGTTGAGCAAAGGCGAAATGGTAGCAGCCACGGCGCCCGCCGCTCCAGCCATCCCCCGGAAACGGCGAAGCCCGGCAAACACCGGGCTTCGCCCATCGCAACGATGGCCTCAGAACGGCTTGATCGCCACCTTGAGCACACCGTCGCGCTGATGACTGAACAGGTCGTAGGCATCGACGATCTTGTCCAGGGTGTACTCATGAGTGACCAGCGCGCCCAGGTCGACCCGCCCGGAGGCCACCACATTGAGCAGGCGGCGCATGCGCTCCTTGCCGCCCGGGCACAGCGAGGTGACGATCCTGTTGTCGCCGAGTCCGGCATGGAAGGCACCCAGCGGGATGGTCAGGTCGCCGGAGTAGACGCCGAGACTGGACAGGGTGCCGCCCGGCTTGAGCACACGCAGGGCATGCTCGAAGGTCGACTGCAACCCCAGCGCCTCGATGGAAGCGTCGACGCCGCGCCCGCCGGTCAGCTTGAGTATCTCGTCGACCACGTCGACCTTGCGGAAGTTGAGGGTGACGTCGGCGCCCAGCCTGCGGGCAATCGCCAGACGCTCATCGACCCCGTCCACCGCGATGATCAGGCTCGCCCCGCGCAGCCTGGCCCCGGCGGTGGCGCACAGGCCGATCGGCCCCTGGGCGAACACCGCGACGATGTCGCCGATCTTGATGTTGGCCGCCTCGGCGCCGGCAAAGCCGGTGGACATGATGTCCGGGCACATCAGCACCTGCTCGTCGGTCAGACCGTCCGGCACCGGCGCCAGGTTGGCCTGGGCGTCGGGCACCAGCACATATTCGGCCTGGGTGCCGTCGATGGTATTGCCGAAGCGCCAGCCGCCCATCGGCTTGTAACCGTGGCAGGCGCAGCCGCCGTCCTGGGCCGGATGGCCGTCCTGGCAGGCATAGGAGGTGAAGCTCGGGCAGATCGCCCCGGCGATCACCCGCTGCCCTTCCTGGTAACCCTGCACATTGCTGCCGAGCTTCTCGATGATGCCCACGGGCTCGTGACCGATGGTCAGCCCCGGCGCCACCGGATACTCGCCCTTGAGGATGTGCACGTCGGTACCGCAGATCGTGGTGGTGGTGATGCGCACCAGGGCATCGTTGGGGCCCACCGGCGGGATCGGCTTGTCGGCCAGCTCGATCCGTCCCGGCTCGACGAAGACGGCGGCTTTCATCATGGTCATCGCGCTGCTCCTTCTGTGTTCACGGAATGAGGAATGCTGCAAGCACTGTAGACCAGGAGAGGCCATGGACTGCCGCGCCAGCAGAGCGCGACAGGCGCGCATCTTTCCCCGACCTGAAAAAATTTCGTTTTTTTTCAGCTAACCCCTTGTGCGCTAAAAGTTTTTCGGTAGAATACGCCCCATCAACACGGAGCGTAGCGCAGCTTGGTAGCGCGTCTCGTTCGGGACGAGAAGGTCGCTGGTTCGAATCCAGTCGCTCCGACCAAACTCCCGAAAAACCCGCCTAACGGCGGGTTTTTTATTGCCCGCGATTTGTCCACCACCGGACAGACCCGCGATAGCGCTCCTGCGCCATCGCGGGCACGGCATTTATTCCGTCAGCGCCGCCAGACCGAGAAACGCCGCCGCCTGCGCTGTATCGAACGGCCAGCCCAGTTCGGCCTCGCTGTCCAGCCGCAGCAGCACCGGGATGCGCACGCCGTAACGCTCGACCCACTCGGCGCGCTCGACGATGTCCACCACCTCGACCTGCAGGCCGGCCGCGACCAGCGGCATGAGCTGCGCTTCGGCCAGCTCGCAGAGGTGACATCCCAGGGTTCCGAACAACTGGCAGGCAGGCAGCATGGCGACACTCATCGGCAGGAAAAACGCCGGCCAGTCTAGCATGCCGCCGCAACCGGCCAGACCGCGTACCGCCCGCACTCGCCGCCTCCCCCGCCACGCTCATCGATACGCCGCACGCCCGACCTCGGGCCGGTTGCCGAACCCCGCGCTGGACGCCGGCACCGCCACTTGGGCATCCTTCGCCGCCTCGCCCCACCAGCCCGGAGATATCCCGGTGTTCGCTAACCTGCTGATCATCCTTGCCGCCTCGCTCGTCGTCATCGCCCTGTTCCGCCACCTGAAACTGCCGCCGCTGCTGGGCTACATGAGCGTCGGCCTGGCGCTCGGCCCGGGCGCGCTGGGCTGGATCGAGCAGGACGCCGACCTGCCGTTCCTCGCCGAGTTTGGCGTGGTGTTCCTGCTGTTCAGCCTGGGCCTGGAGTTCTCCCTGCCGCGCATGCTGGCGCTGCGCCGCGTAGTGTTCGGCCTCGGCAGCCTGCAGGTGCTGGGCTGCGCCCTGCCGCTGGCCGGCCTGCTGTACCTGGCGGATCTGACCCTGCCGGCCGCCCTGCTGGTCGGTGGCGGATTGGCGCTGTCCTCCACCGCTATCGTCACCAAGGAGCTGAGCAGCCTGGGCGAGGTGTTCAGCGCGCACGGCCAGAACGCCATCGGCGTGCTGCTGTTCCAGGACCTGGTCGCCGTGCTGCTGCTGACTATGATCCCGGTAATCGCCGGCGGCGGCGAACAGGCCTGGTACTGGGCCCTGCCGATCACCCTGGGCAAGGCGGTGCTGCTGTTCATCGGCCTGATGGCGGTCAGCCGCTGGCTGCTGCCGCGGCTGTTCCACGAGGTCGCCCAGTCCAACAGCGCCGAGCTGTTCGTGCTGCTGGCCCTGGTACTGGTGCTGATCACCGCCTGGCTGACCCACCTGCTCGGCTTGTCCATGGCCCTCGGCGCCTTCCTCGCCGGCATGCTGCTCGGCGAAAGCCACTACCGCCATCAGATCGAAGCCGACATCAGGCCGTTCCGCGACGTACTGCTCGGGCTGTTCTTCGTCAGCGTCGGCATGCTCATCGACCTCAGCCTATTCGCCAGTCACGGCCTGACGATCCTCGCCGTCACCCTGGTGCTGCTGGCCCTCAAGGGCGCGATTGTCACCCTGCTGGTGCGCCTGCGCGGCGGCAACCGCGAAGCGGCCTGGCGCAGCGGCCTGACCCTCGCCCAGGGCGGCGAGTTCTGCTTCGCGCTGGTCGCCCAGGCCCAGCAGGCCAAGCTGCTGCCGGCCGAGATCAGCGGGCTGATCCTCGCCGCCACCTTCTGCTCCATGGCGGTCACGCCGCTGCTGCTGCGCGGCGCGCCGAAGCTGGCCGCGCGCCTGGCCAACCGCCCGCACGCCGAGGGCAACGCCGAGGAAATCGCCGCGGCCTGCGGCGAGCACCGCCAGCATGTGCTGATCTGCGGCTTCGGCCGGGTCGGCCAGTCCATCGGCCGCGTGCTGCGCCGCGAGGGCATCCCCTTCGTCGCCCTGGATCACGACCCGGTGCGCGTGCAGGAAGCCGCCGCCGGCGAGGACAGCGTCCACTACGGCGACTCGCGGCGCGGCGAGCTGCTCGCCGCCCTCGGCCTGGAGCGCGCCAGCCTGCTGGTGGTGGCCGGCGACAACACCGAGCAGGCCATGGCCACGGTGCAGGAGGCGCGCAAGCTGTCGGCCACGGTGCCGATCCTGGTACGTACCCGCGACGATGCCCAGCTGAGCGAGCTGCAGGCGGCCGGGGCCAGCGAGGTGGTGCCCGAGCTGCTGGAGTCGAGCCTGATGCTCGCCTCCCACGCACTGATCATGCTCGGCCTGCCGCAACAGCGCATCCAGGCCCATGTCAACGAAGTGCGCCGCAGCCGCTATCACCTGCTGCACGGCTTCTACCATGGCGCCCAGGCCAACCTGCTGGACGGCCAGGGCCGGCCGCGCACCCTGCTGCATGCGGTCAACCTCAACGACGGCGCCTACGCCTGCCGCCGCGATCTGGGCGAGCTGAACCTGCCGGCGCTCGGCGTGGAGATCCAGGCGATCCGCCGCGACGGCGACGAGCTGCCGCTGAACGACGCCCTGCGCCTGCAGGCCGGCGACACCCTGCTGCTGGCCGGCCCGCTGGAGGCGGTCGAGAGCGCCGAGGGCTGGTTGCTCGGCGGCCGCGCGTGAACGTCGTATCGCGCGGCGCCGCAGATCCGGCGTCGCCGCGCGATACGATTCAGTCGTGGCTCAGCGCGCCGATCTTGTGGATCGACAGGTCGGCGCCGTAGTACTCCTCCTCCTGGCTCAGGCGGATGCCCAGGGTGCGCTTGAGCAGGCCGTAGACCAGCAGCCCGCCGAGCAGCGCCAGCGCCAGGCCCAGCAGGCTGCCAAGCACCTGGCTGGCCAGGCTGACGCCGCCGAGGCCGCCGAGCGCCGCCTGGCCGAAGGCCCCGCAGGCCACGCCGCCCCAGATGCCGCACAGGCCGTGCAGCGGCCAGACGCCCAGCACGTCGTCGATCTTCCAGCGGTTCTGGGTGGCGGTGAATGCCCAGACGAAGAGCGCGCCGGCCACCGCGCCGGTGATCAGCGCCCCCACCGGGTGCATCAGGTCGGAACCGGCGCAGATCGCCACCAGCCCGGCCAGCGGCCCGTTGTGCAGGAAGCCGGGGTCGTTGCGCCCGACCAGCAGCGCCGCCAGGGTGCCGCCGACCATCGCCAGCAGCGAGTTGACCGCCACAAGGCCGCTGACCCCGGCCAGGGTCTGGGCGCTCATCACGTTGAAGCCGAACCAGCCGACGATCAGGATCCACGAGCCCAGGGCCAGGAACGGGATGTTCGACGGTGCGAAGGCCACCAGCTTGCCGTCGCGGTAGCGGCCGTTGCGATGGCCGAGCAGCAGCACCGCTGCCAGCGCCAGCCAGCCGCCGAAGGCATGCACCACCACCGAGCCGGCGAAGTCGTGGAAGGGCGCGCCGAACTGCGCCTCCAGCCAGGCCTGCACGCCGTAGTTGCCGTTCCAGACGATGCCTTCGAAGAACGGATAGAGCAGCGCCACGATCAGCGCCGTGGCGCACAGCTGCGGGCCGAAGCGCGCCCGCTCGGCGATGCCGCCGGAGATGATCGCCGGGATCGCCGCGGCGAAGGTCAGCAGGAAGAAGAACTTCACCAGCGCATAGCCGTGCTCGGCGGTCAGCGCTGCGGCCGGCGCGAGGAAGCTCACCCCGTAGGCGATCCAGTAGCCGACGAAGAAGTAGGCCAGACAGGACACGGCGAAGTCGGCGAGGATCTTCGACAGGGCGTTGACCTGGTTCTTCTGCCGCACCGTGCCCACCTCCAGGAAGGCGAAGCCGGCGTGCATGGCCAGCACCATGACCGCCCCGAGCAGCAGGAACAGGGTATTGGAGCCGTGAACCAGGGTTTCCACGGCGCTATGTAGAGTGTCCATCGGCGCAAGATGCTCCCAGGAGTGACAGGCCGGCACCAAATCGAGCCACGCTCATGGGGCGGCGCACCACAGACTGGCACGCCCTTTCCCACCCGGGCGGGCCGGAAGGCACCGCGGCGGTTCGCCCCGGCACATGGCCCTGCCCTCTCGACGGCACCCAGACCTGATGGATCAAGGACTTGGGTTCAGGCAACCGCTGCCCCATGGGCGTCCGAGCGCCCCCGGATGGGGCATCGGCGGTTGCACACGCCACGATCCCTAGCAGGTTTCGTGCCGCAAGATCGCCGCCGCCGGCACCGCGATGGCGCGCCACACTGCACCGTCATATATCCACACGAAGTTGGCCGCCTTTTTGCTTTAATGCATCGATAACCCTATGGACAGCAGCTGGAGGCAGTTGTGATCGATGGCCAACCATTTGCCGTCTTCCAACCTTTCGTCGATACCGCCACCGGCCTGATCGCCGGCGTCGAGGCACTGGCGCGCATCAAGGGTGAGGACGGCCGGCTGTGCTCGGCCGGCCCGCTGTTCGCCGACCCGAAGACCAACCAGAGCTGGCTGCGGCGCTTCGACCGCGAGGTGCGCGAGCGCGCCCTGGCCTGCCTGCACCGCGCCCCCGACGACTGGTTCCTCAGCCTCAACATCTCGCCGCGCTGGATCAGCCGCCTGCGCCCCCGCCAGCCGCTGCCGAGCCTCAAGCAGCTGACCCGCAACGCCATCGACCCCGGCCGGGTGGTGTTCGAGATCACCGAGCTGAGCGGCACCAACCAGCGTCTGCTCGAAGCGGTCAGACAGTACCGCGCTGCCGGCGCGCGCATCGCCGTCGACGACTTCGGCGCCGGCTACTCGCAGCTCGACCGGGTGTTGGCCCTGCAGCCGGACATCCTCAAGCTGGACATGCGCCTGTTCAAGGACGCCGCGCGCGGCGGGCCGAGCTGCGAGGTGGTCAAGGCGCTGGCGCAGATGGCCGAGAAGACCGGCTGCTGGATCATCGCCGAGGGGGTGGAAACCCCCGACGAGCTGAACTTCGCCCTGGAATGCGGCGCCCGCTACGTGCAGGGTTTCCTGTTCGCCGCCGGACAGCCCGGCTTCTTCGCCACCGACGCCTTCGTCGAGCACTTCGCCGCGCTGCGCGACCGCTACGTGCGCGGCAAGCTGCGCGAACGCCAGCGGATGATCCGCCTGCGCCAGCAACTCGGCGAGCTGATGGCGCGGCTGCGCCCCTGGGCCGAGCAGCAGATCCCCCCCGAGCACCTGGAACTGGGCGAGGCCTACCCCTGGCTGCTGCGCATCTACCAGTGCGACCGCAGCGGCACCCAGCTCACCCCCAACTTCGACTGGCAGGCCGGCACCTGGCGCGCCGACCCCAGCTACCTGCAGCACAACTGGTCCTGGCGCCCCTACTTCCACCAGTTGCTCGCCGAAGGGCTGGACGAGCGCCGCCTGACCCTGTCGCCGACCTACCGCGACGCCACCACCAACCAGTACTGCCTGACCGCCGGCCAGTTCATCGCCAACGGCAACCGCCTGCTGCTGCTCGACATCGACGCCGCCGCGGTGTGAGCCCGGCGCTTGCAGTCCGCCCGGCCAGCCCGCAAGCTGCCGGGTATCCGCATCGCTGAGGACATCCCTTGGACTGGCATACCCTGCTCACCCGCGAACGCTTCGGCAAACCCTCGCAGAGCGTCGAGGAACTCGGTCGCAGCGCCTTCCACAAGGACCACGACCGCATCATCTTCTCCGGCGCCTTCCGCCGCCTGGGACGCAAGACCCAGGTGCATCCGGTGTCCAGCAACGACCACATCCACACCCGCCTGACCCACAGCCTGGAAGTCGCCTGCGTCGGCCGCTCGCTGGGCATGCGCGTCGGCGAGATGCTCCGCGACGTGCTGCCGGTATGGAGCGAGCCGAGCGATCTGGGGGTGATCGTGCAGTCCGCCTGCCTGGCCCACGACATCGGCAACCCGCCGTTCGGCCACTCCGGCGAGGACGCCATCCGCCACTGGTTCGAGCAGGCAGCGGCGCAGGGCTGGCTGGATGCGATGAGCGACGCCGAGCGCGCCGACTTCCTCAGCTTCGAGGGCAACGCCCAGGGCTTCCGGGTGCTCACCCAGCTGGAATACCACCAGTTCGACGGCGGCACCCGGCTGACCTACGCGACCCTCGGCAGCTACCTGAAGTACCCCTGGACCGCCCGCCACGCCGACGCCCAGGGCTACAAGAAGCACAAGTTCGGCTGCTACCAGAGCGAGCTGGCGCTGCTCGAACAGATCGCCCGCAAGCTCGGCCTGCCGCAACTGGCCGAGGAGCGCTGGGCGCGTCACCCGCTGGTCTATCTGATGGAGGCCGCCGACGACATCTGCTACGGGCTGATCGACCTGGAGGACGGCCTGGAGATGGACCTGCTCGACTACCCGGAAGTCGAGGCGCTGCTGCTCGATCTGGTCGGCGACGACCTGCCCGATACCTACCGCCAGCTCGGCCCCAGGGACTCGCGGCGACGCAAGCTGGCGATCCTGCGCGGCAAGGCCATCGAGCACCTGACCAACGCCGCGGCGCGCGCCTTCGTCGCCCAGCACGACGCCCTGCTCGCCGGTCGCCTGGACGGCGACCTGGTCGAGCACATGCACGGCCCGGCCAAGCAATGCGTGCTGCGCGCCAAGGCGCTGGCGCGCGAGAAGATCTTCCAGGACAAGCGCAAGACCCTGCACGAGATCGGCGCCTACACCACCCTGGAAATCCTCCTCAACGCCTTCTGCGGCGCGGCGCTGGAGCAGCACGGCGGACGCACGCCGTCGTTCAAGCACCGGCGCATCCTCGACCTGCTCGGCAACAACGCCCCCGACCCGCACTGGCCGCTGTACCAGGCCTACATGCGGGTGATCGACTTCATCGCCGGGATGACCGACAGCTACGCCACCGAGATGGCGCGCGAGATGACCGGCCGCTCCAGCCCGGTCTAGCCCGACCGGCGCAGAAACGACAACCCCCTGCGCGGGCCGGGCCCGGGCAGGGGGTTGTGGTGACGGCCCCGCGCAGCGCGGGGCACCGCCGGTCCGGCGGTGCGATCAGCCGGCGGCGTTGACCGGGCGGTCCGGGTACCAGGCGTCCACCAGCTCGCCGACCTTGGCGCCGGCCAGCTCGCTGCGGCCCTTCAGCCAGGCCTCGACGGCGGCGCGCTGCTCTGCGGTCACCGAGCCGCGCTTGGCCAGGCAGACCATGCCGAACTCGTCGCAGCCGACGAAGATCAGGCCGTTGGCCTCGATGGCCTGGGCGAGGAACGCCTCGAAGAAGGCCTCGAAGGCTTCGCCGTCGAGGTCCTCGCGGTAGTCGAGCAGCAGCTCGAAGCCGACTTCCTGGAACTCGTCGACACACAGCTTCTTGCGCAGGCGGCGCGAACGGTTGGTAGCCATGCCAATATCCTCAGATCTGATTGAACGTGCGGCACTCTACCAGCTTCTGCCCGACAGGCCCATGACGGCGCCGGCGGATGCCCGGGATCCGGCGCGAAAAACGCCGCCGCCCGGCACCGGCAGGCTGCGGCCTAGAGCGTTTCAGGCATAATGCGCCGACTCTCACGAACCGCGAATGCGAGACTTCCCCATGTTGCTCCGCGCGACCCACGCCTTGCTCGGCAAGGTACAGAATATCGCCCGCCCGCTGCGCCAGCTCGGCCTGGCCGCCCTGCTGCTGCCCCTGGCGCTGCCGGCCGGCGCCAACAACCTGCCGCCACGGGTGGAGCAGGCGCTCAAGGCCAACAAGCTGAGCAGCGACGCGCTGTCGCTGGCGCTGATTCCGCTCACCGGCCCCGGCACCCCCAGCTACCTGAACGCCGACCGCCCGGTGAACCCGGCCTCGACCATGAAGCTGGTCACCACCTACGCGGCGCTGGAGCTACTCGGCCCGACCCACCAGTGGAAGACCGCCTTCTACGGCGACGGCCCGCTGCGCGACGGCGTGCTGCAGGGCAACCTCTACCTCAAGGGCGGCGGCGATCCCAAGCTGACCATGGAGCGTCTCTGGCTGCTGCTGCGCGACCTGCGCCATGCCGGCGTGCGGCAGATCCAGGGCGACCTGGTGCTGGAGCGCAGCCACTTCCGCACCGACGGCCAGACCCCGTTCGACGACGACGGCGGCGACCGCACCAAGCCCTACCTGGTCGAACCCGACGCCCTGCTGGTCAACCTCAAGACCCTGCGCCTGATCGTGCGCGGCGAGGGGCGCGGCGCGACGGTGCAGACCGAGCCGCCGATTCCCTACATCCACATCGACAACCGGGTCAAGGTGACCGCTCCGGCCAGCTGCCCCGGCTGGCCGCAGGTGACCTACAACTTCCAGCCGCAGCCCGACGGCAGCCTCAACGTGATCGCCGCCGGACAGATCCCCGAAGGCTGCAGCGGCCAGCGCTACCTGTCGCTGCTCGACCACCCGGCCTTCACCGGCGGCACCGTGCGCGCGCTGTGGAGCGAACTGGGCGGGATCATCGCCGGCCAGGACCGCCTCGGCAGCACCCCGGCCAACGCGCGCCTGCTGGCCCAGGCCTGGTCGCCGGACGTGGTGGAGGTGATCCGCGACATCAACAAGTACAGCAACAACACCATGGCCCGACAGCTGTTCCTGTCCATCGGCGCGCGCCACCGCCTGCCCGGCGACGGCAACGACGCGGCCGCCGCGCACCGCGCCATCGACCAGTGGCTGACCCGCAAGGGCATCCGCGCGCCGAACCTGGTGATGGAGAACGGCTCGGGCCTGTCGCGCCGCGAGCGGATCAGCGCCCGCGAGATGGCCGCCATGCTGCACGCGGCCTGGAAGAGTCCCTATGCCGCCGAGTTCATCTCCTCGATGCCGCTGGCGGCGATGGACGGCACGCTGCGCAAACGCATGCGCAACACCCCGCTGGCCGGCAACGCGCACCTCAAGACCGGCACCCTGAACAACGTGCGCGCCCTGGCCGGCTACAGCCGCGACGCCCAGGGCCACACCTGGGCGGTGGTGGCGATCCTCAACCACCCGCGCCCCTGGGGTGCCTCGGCGATCCTCGACCAGGTGCTGCTGGAGCTGCACCTGCAACCGGCGAGCCTGAGCGCCGGCCTGGGCCGCTGAAGTCCGCCGCAAAAAAACCGCCTGCCCGGGGCACCGGACAGGCGGTTTTTTCATGGGCGGCCGTGCGGCAGTCCGGCAGGGTGGAAAACGACCGCCGGTCTGTTCCTCTGTCGGCGCCGCGGCTCGCGGCAGTTCGCCTCGCGCAACGGTTGCCCGTTGCTCGGGGCGCGGCATAAAGACGGGTAGAAAGTTGCTGCGCGAGCTTTCTACCCTAAGGCCGTGCCCGGATCACGCCACCTGACGGGCAGTCAGGCGCCAGGCGCGGTGGATCTTCGGGTTGCGGGCGAAGTCCGGATCGAGGGTCTGCGCGCTGATCTCCTCCACCGCATAGCGCTGCTCCAGGGCCGGATCGAGCTGGAACTTGCGGAAATTGTTGGAGAAGTACAGCACCCCGCCTTTGGCCAGGCGCGCCATGGCCAGATCGAGCAGGTGCACATGGTCGCGCTGCACGTCGAATACCCCTTCCATGCGCTTGGAGTTGGAGAAGGTCGGCGGATCGATGAAGATCAGCTCGTATTCGCCGCGGTCGGCCTCCAGCCACTCCATCACGTCGCCCTGCTCCAGGCGGTGCTTGTCGGAGAAGCCGTTGAGCGCCAGGTTGCGCCGCGCCCAGTCCAGATAGGTCTTCGACAGGTCGACGCTGGTGGTGCTGCGCGCGCCGCCCTTGGCCGCGTGCACGGTGGCCGTCGCGGTGTAGCAGAACAGGTTGAGGAAACGCTTGCCGGCCGCCTCTTGCTGCAGGCGCAGGCGCAGCGGGCGGTGGTCGAGGAACAGGCCGGTATCCAGATAGTCGGTGAGGTTGACCAGCAGCTTGACGCCGCCCTCGGCCACTTCCATGAACTGCCCCTGCTGGGCCTGGCGCTCGTACTGCTTCTTGCCGGCCTGGCGCTCGCGACGCTTGATCACCACCCGCGCAGGATCCATATCCAGCGCCTGGGGAATCGCCGCCAGGGCGTCGAGCAGGCGCGCCTGGGCCTTGTCGGGGTCGATCGAGCGCGGCGGCGCGTATTCCTGCACGTGCACCCAGTCGCGGTACAGGTCGACCGCCAGGGCGTATTCGGGCATGTCGGCGTCGTACAGCCGGTAGCACTCGACGCCGGCCTTGCGCGCCCATTTGCCGAGGATCTTGAGATTCTTCTGCAGGCGGTTGGCGAACATCTGCCCGCCCTCGGACAGCCGCGCCGGCTCGCTGCGCACCGCCGGCGGACGCTCGACCAGTTGGCCGCCGATCATCCGCGCCTGCGGCGCCGGCTGCGCCGATTCGTTGCGTCCGGTGACGAACTGCTCCGGCAGCACCTTGAACAGCAGCAGCTTGCAGGGTAGCGCGCCGTTCCAGAAGGCGTACTGCTTGTGGCTGCGGATGCCCATGCGCTTACCCAGCTCCGGCGCGCCAGTGAACACCGCCGCCTCCCAGTTCAGGCAGGCCTGGCGCAGGCGCTCGCCGAGGTTCTGGTAGAGATACAGCAGGCTGGCCTCGTCGCCCAGACGCTCGCCGTAGGGCGGGTTGCACACCACCAGACCGGTCTGGTTCTGGTCCGGGCGCGGCTCGAAGGTGGCCAGCTCGCCCTGGTAGATCTTCACCCAGTCGCCGAGCCCGGCGCGCTCGATGTTGTTGCGCCCCGGCTGGATCAGCCGCGGGTCGGCCTCGTAGCCGCGAATCCACAGCGGCGGACGGGCCAGACCTGCAGCGGCGCGGGCCTCGGCCTCGGCGTGCAGCTTGCTCCACAGTGCCGGCACATGGCCGAGCCAGTTGGAGAAGCCCCACTTCTCGCGCTTGAGGTTCGGCGCGATGTCGGCGGCGATCATCCCCGCCTCGACCAGGAAGGTGCCGACGCCGCACATCGGGTCGGCCAGCGCGCCGCCTTCGGCGGCGATCCTCGGCCAGCCGGAGCGGATCAGGATGGCAGCGGCGAGGTTTTCCTTGAGCGGCGCGGCGCCCTGCTGCAGGCGGTAGCCACGCTGGTGCAGGCTGAAGCCGGACAGGTCGATGGACAGCACCAGCTCGCCGCGCTCCAGACGCGCATGCACGCGCAGGTCGGGCTCGTACTTGTCTACCGACGGGCGCTCGCCACTGGCGGTGCGCAGGCTGTCGACGATGGCATCCTTGACCTTCAGGGCGCCGAAGTGGGTGTTGTCGATGCCGGCGCCGCGCCCGGAGAACTCGATGGCCAGGCTGCCGGTCGGCAGCAGGTGCTCGCTCCAGTCGATGCCGCGCACCGCCTGGTACAGCGCCTCGGCACTGTCCACCGGGAAGCGGCCGAGCACCAGCAGCACCCGGTTGGCCAGGCGCGACCACAGGCACAGGCGGTAGGCGGTTTCCATGCTGCCCAGCCCCTGGACGGCGGCCACCTGCGAGCGGCCATCGGTCAACCCCAGGCTGGCGGCCTCTTCGAGCAGCAGGGTTTCCAGTCCCTTGGGACTGGTGAGAACGAGCGGATACAGATCGGACATGGGGTATTCCAGGGGCACAGCCCCGCAAGGTGCATGGCGGCGAATCTTGCGCAACCCTTCGTCGGGCCGGCACGTCATTCCGACGGCGCCATGAAAGTGACGACAGTCGGCGCAAACCCCGTCGGCAGACGCTTCTGCGGATGCGGACGCCGTTGCGTTATACGCCAGACACTAAATTTGTTAATCCCTTATGACAAAACGATCATTCACAGGGTCGTCGGCATTGGTTAGAAGTCTAAACAGGCCGCAGCGTGCAATCCTGCGGCAGGTGTTCGTCACGCCGGCAACGAACACCCGGCCTCTCAACTGAGGCCAACGGGCAGAACAGTCAACGAACGAGGGAAACACCCGATGAGAAGACTTAAGCGTGATCCGTTGGAAAGAGCCTTTTTGCGCGGTTATCAATACGGGGTCAGCGGCAAGTCCCGCGAACTCTGCCCCTTTACCCTCCCGGCGACGCGCCAGGCCTGGCTCAATGGCTGGCGTGAAGGGCGCGGCGACAACTGGGCCGGCATGACCGGCACCGCAGGCATCCACCGCCTGAACGCGCTGCACGCCGTCGGCTGAGGTCATCCGCACCTCGCACGACATCCGACGATCCACTCCCCACGAACCAGGGCTCCTTCGGGAGCCCTGACCGTTTGTGCGCCGTTCAGCCGAGCGAGCCGGACGCGGCGATGGCATCCACCGCCTCGCGGATCAGCGCCGGCCCCTTGTAGATGAAGCCGGAGTAGATCTGCACCAGGCTCGCGCCGGCGGCGATCTTCTCCGCCGCATGCACGCCCGAGGTGATGCCGCCGGCGGCGATGATCGGCAGGCGCCCGCCCAACTCGCCGGCCAGCACGCGCACCGTGTGGGTGCTCTTCTCGCGCACCGGCGCACCGGACAGGCCGCCGGCCTCGTCGCCATAGGCCAGACCCTCGACCCCCTCGCGACCCAGGGTGGTATTGGTGGCAATCACCGCATCCATCCCGGTCTCCAGCAGCGCGCGGGCCACCAGCACGGTTTCCTCGTCGCTCATGTCCGGGGCGATCTTGATCGCCAGCGGCACGCGGCGACCATGCCGCTCGGTGAGGTCTTCCTGACGCACGCGCAGGGCTTCGAGCAACTGCTTGAGCGAGTCGCCGAACTGCAGGCTGCGCAGCCCGGGAGTGTTGGGCGAGCTGACGTTGACGGTGACGTAGCTGGCGTGGGCGTACACCTTGTCCAGGCAGATCAGGTAATCGTCCACCGCGCGCTCGACCGGGGTGTCGAAGTTCTTGCCGATGTTGATGCCCAGCACGCCGCGGTATTTCGCCGCCTTGACCCGCTCCAGCAGATGGTCGACGCCGTGGTTGTTGAAGCCCATGCGGTTGATGATCGCCTCGGCCTGCGGCAGGCGGAACAGCCGCGGCTTGGGATTGCCCGGTTGCGGACGCGGCGTCACAGTGCCGATCTCGATGAAGCCGAAACCGAGCTGGGCGAAACCGTCGATGGCGTCACCGTTCTTGTCCAGGCCAGCGGCCAGGCCGACCGGATTGGGGAACTCCAGCCCCATCACCGTGACCGGCAGGCGCGGGGTCTTGCACAACAGCCGATTGAGCCCCAAACGACCGCCGGCACCGATCAGATCGATGGCCAGTTCGTGGGAGGTTTCCGGGGACAGCTTGAACATCAGCTCGCGAGCCAGAGCGTACATGGGCGGGAGTCATCCACGAGTTTGCGGGAGGCGGATTATAGCCCCTCGCAGGTCGGCCGGCGAAGCGCCGCCGCGCCCTGCCGCTCATCCTCGGCGCCGCATTGGCCATTCTTTCCCGGCCCGAAGTCGGTTAGGCTTGGCGCCGGCGTTCGGAAGAGCGCCCGCCATACTGGCTCATCCTCCCTCTGTTTGCAGGAAGCATCCAGGCATGAGCATGCCCCTCCCCCCCTCGCTGAGCACCCGCCTGAGCAGCATGGCCCGTCGCCTGGGCCTGGCTCCGCGTGGACATGACTGGCTGACCGAGCAGGCCGCACGCCTGCAACTGCCCTTCGCGCCGCTGCCGGCGATGCCCGACAGCGTCTGGTGGCCGGACGGCGCGCCCCTGCAACGCCTGGCCGACCTGCCGCGCGGCGCCCTGTCGGGACCGGTGCAGGAAGACAAGGCCTGCGCCCACGCCGCCCTGTGTGCCCTGGTGCGCCTCGAAGAGCGCGAACTGAGCGAATTCGACCTGCGCTGGATCGACGGCCTCGGCACCCGCCCGCCGCTCGACGCTCAGACCTGCCGGCGCCTGGAAGACTACGCGGCGACCCCGGTCTGCCGCGGCATCCGCCTGATCAGCTACAAGGACTTCACCCGCGCCCTGCAGCAGGCCCTGCCGCCACAGCCGACCGACGCCCTGCACCTGCGCCAGGCCAGCTGGCGCGGCGAACGCTACTTCCACGACGGCGAGCGCGACCCTGCGGCGCTGGCCTGCGCGGTGGCCTATGCGCGCCGCCGCGGCCTGACCATGCACTTTCGAGCCCGCCTCAGCGAATACCGCCTGAGCCGCTGCGGCCTGGACAAGCTCGACCGCAGCCATCACGTGCTGGCCATGCCGGTGGAGACCTGGAGCGATGCGCGCTTCATGCGCCTGTTGCTGGCGGGCATGCCCTATGCACGCCTGAGCCTGCTGCGCGAGCCCGGCGCGGCGGAGTTCCTGCTGCTGCCACGCCAGCACGAGGCGTCCGATGCCCTTGGTGCCGGCCTGCGCCAAGCCGGCGCCGCCGACGTGATCGGCTGGCTGCGCCGCCTGCTGCCGGCCTGAAGCGTCGCCGGCTTCAGACCGGCGCGCCGACCCGCAGCGCTTCCAGCCAGGCCGCGGCCGCCGGCACCGGCAGCGGCCGACTGTAGAAGTAACCCTGCACCGCATCGCAATCCAGCTCGCGCAGGCGCTCCAGCTGGATCGCCGTCTCCACCCCCTCGGCGACCACCCGCAGGTTCAGGCTGCGCCCCATGGCGATGATGGTCGAGGCGATCTTGTCGGCGCGCTCGTCCTGGGCCAGGCCGTCGATGAAGCTCTTGTCGATCTTCAGCTTGTCGATCGGGAAACGGCTGAGGTAGGCCAGCGACGAATAGCCGGTGCCGAAGTCGTCCACCGCCAGCAGCACGCCGAGCGCCTTCAGCTCGCTCAGACGCTCCTGGGTGGCCACGCTCTGCGACATCAGCGCGCCCTCGGTGATCTCCAGCTCCAGCAGTTCGCCCGGCAGGCCGGTGTCGGCCAGCGCACGCTGCACCATGTCCACCACATCCTGGTGGAGGAACTGACGCGGCGACAGGTTGACGCTGATCGGTCCCGGCAGCAGCCCCTCGGCCTCCCACTGCACCGCCTGGCGGCAGGCTTCGCGCAGCACCCATTCGCCGAGCGCGACGATCAGCCCGGTCTCCTCCAGCAGCGGAATGAACACCGCCGGGGATACCGGCGTGCCGTTCTCCGGGCGCCAGCGCACCAGGGCTTCGAGGCCGACGCAATGGCCGCTGAACACGCTGAGCTGCGGCTGGTAGTGCAGCTCGAACTCGTTGGTGCCGATCGCCCGGTGCAGACGGCTCTCCAGCGCCTGACGGTTCTCCGCGGCGCGGGTCAGCTCCTCGGTGTGGAAGTTGTAGGTGTTGCGCCCGCTTTCCTTGGACAGGTACATGGCCACGTCGGCGCAGCGAATCAGCTCGGCCACCTCCTGGCCGTCGTTGGGGAACAGGCTGATGCCGATGCTGGCGCCGACGAACAGCTCGTGGCTGTCGAACTGGAACGGCTGCTGCAGGAGGTCGATCAGATCCTGCGCCACCTGCGCGGCATCGTCGGCATGCTGGATGCCCTCCAGCACCAGCAGGAACTCGTCGCCGCCCAAGCGCGCCAGCATGTCCTCGCCGCGGATGCGCACGCGCAGGCGCTTGGCGATCTGCAGCAGCAGCTCGTCGCCCACCGAATGGCCCAGACTGTCGTTGACCCGCTTGAAGCCGTCCAGGTCGATGAACAGCACCGCCACCTGCAGGCCCTGGCGGCGGGCGCGCTCGATCGCCCCGTTGAGGTGCGATTGCACCAGGATGCGGTTGGGCAGCCCGGTCAGCGGGTCGTAATGGGCCAGCCGCTCCAGCTGCGCCTCGGACTCCTTGAGCTGGGAGATGTCGCTGAACACCGCGACGAAGTTGGTCACCCGCCCCTTGTCGTCGCGCACCGCGCTGATGCTGTGCCATTGCGGGAACACCTCGCCGCTCTTGCGGCGGTTCCATACCTCGCCCTGCCAGTGCCCCTCGCTAAGCAGCGCCGCCCACATCTCCTCGTAGAACGCCTTGCTCTGGCGTCCCGAGCTGACCATGTTGGGGTTGCGGCCGAGCACCTCGTGCTCCTCGTAGCCGGTGATGTCGGTGAAGGCGCGGTTGACCGCGATGATCTGCGGCGAGGTGTCGGTGATCACCACACCTTCGCGGGCGCTGGTGAACACCGCCGCGGCGTGGCGCAGCTTTTCCTCGCTGCTGCGCCGCGCCGAGATGTCCAGCAGCAGGCCTTCGAGGAACAGCAGATCGCCGGCCGCATCGCGGCGCACGCTGGTGTAGTCCTCGACCCAGATATGGCTGCCGATGCCGGTGCGGATCCGGTATTCGAGCACGAACTCCTGGCGTCCCTCGTCAAGAGCCGCGGCGACCTCGGCGCGCACCTGCGCCAGGTCGTCGGGATGGATCAGGGTGGAGAACCAACGCCGCCCGTCGCGCAGCGACTCGGCCGCATGGCCCCAGCGCTCGATGTTGTCCGAGACGTAGAGGATCGGCCAGCCGCTGTCCGCCCCGCGGCGGAACAGCACCATCGGGCTGGCGACCACCGCATCCACCACCGCCTGCAGGGTCTCGCGATCGCGATGGCGCTGGGTGACGTCGAGCAGGGTGCCGATGATCGCCGGCTCGCCGTCCATCTCGATGCGCGTACCGTAGGCCTCGACGATGAACTCGCGACCGTCGCGGCGCCGGGCGTGGAACTCGTAGTGCGCCGACATCAGCTCGCCACGCTCGCGGCGCTGGAGCATCTCGGCGACCAGCGCGTGGTCCTCGCTGCAGACCAGGTCCAGCAGCGGCAGGCCGCGCAGCTCCGCGGCACTGAAGCCGAACCACTCGGCCATGCGCGGGTTGACGTACTCGAAGCGCCCCTGACGCAGCACATAGACGCCGACCAGCGACTGCTCGACCAGACCGCGGAAGCGCGCCTCGTTGGCCGCCAGCTCGACCCCGGCGTCCAGCTCGGCCTGGATATCGAAGCAGCTGAGGATATAGCCGCGGAACTTGCCGTCGCGGCCCATCAGCGGCTCGCCGTGGACATCCACCCAGTGATGCCGGCCCTCGGCATGCAGCAGGCGCAGCCGCTGCGAGAAGCTGTTCCCGGCACCCGAGTCGCCGGGCACCAGCAGGTCAGACAGGACAGCGCGATCCTCGTGCTGCAGCGCCTGCCACCAGCCCTCGCGCAGACTCTCGGCGCGGCTGCGACAGGTGAACTCGATCCAGGCGCCGTTGACGTACACGCACTGCTGCTCGGGATCGACGCGCCAGACCGGGCTGGGCATGCAGTTGAGCAGGTACTCGTTGTAGTCACGCGCGGTGATCACCCGTTGCATCAGGGCGCTGAACTCGGCAGCCAGCTGTCCCACCTCGTCGCTGCCCAGGCTGGGCAGGCTCTCGATGCTGCCGGTGCTCAGACGCCGCACATGCTGCAGCAGGCTCTCGATACGGTCGGTAAGGAGGATCTTGAGCAGCCAGGCCAGCAGCAGACCCATGCCCAGCAAGGGCAGCAGCAGCAACAGCAGTTGCTGGGCGGTACGCTGCAGCACCTTGTTCTTGAAGGTATCGGTGCGCATCGCCAGCACCACGCGGCTCTGCGTGTCGCCCAGCGCCAGCGGATAGACGCCCAGCAGCAGATCGTCGTCGCGGAACCACTGCAGGTAGCTGTCGGCATCGACGCGCCGGTGCAGCAACTCCTCCAGCACCGGCGCCGACAGCGGCATGCGCTCGGCGCCCTGCGGCAGGCTGAAGGAACGCATCTGCCCGCCGGTATCGGCGATGCCGGCGTAGACCAGCGCGGGATGGCTGAGCTGCTCGGCGAGCAGATGACCCAGCACCGCGGGCGAATCGGAGCCGTTGAGTTCCAGTCCGGCGACGATGAAGCGGCCGATGAAGTGGGTGGTGGACTCCAGTTCGGCGAGGGTTTCCTGCAGCGAAGTGCGGTACAGGGAAATCGCCTGATACACCGAAATCAGCAAGCCGAAGCAGAGGAAGGCACTCAGCAACAGACCGCGCAAGCTCAACATCCGGCTCATCGGTAATATCTCGGTTCAAGGATTCTTGTTATGACGACCGAAGGGGACGGCCACAGCGGGTTCATTCTTTACGGAAAGGAATCGCCGTCAAGAGTTCGACGATGATACACGTCATGGATCGGACGGTTCGGTCCATACACGGCCCCAAAAGCAAAAAAGGGCTACACGCGGGCGTGCAACCCTTCTGCCTGGCGCGCGGAACAACATGGCTGTCCGGGCGCTACGAATCTGGTGCGCGAGGGGGGATTCGAACCCCCGACCTACCGCTTAGGAGGCGGTTGCTCTATCCAGCTGAGCTACAGGCGCATACGGGGCGCGATGTTAAACGACCGGCCTGCGCTTGTCATGCCTCTACTCCGGGCCTGCGCACTTGCTGGCGGCATCGCAATTCGCGGCGCGGCAACTGGCCAGAATCGTCTCCCGGCCGGCAGAATGCCGGCGCAGATTGAAGGCCAGGAGGCAGTGCGCGCAGGGATGCTCAGGCGATCGGAGCGGCACTGGCCGAACGGACGGGGACAAATGCGGTCATAACGCAGTCTCCCCTGCAGGCAAGCTGCACACCCACCGAATAACCGCCTAGCGAACCATGCCCATGAAACAGACCTCGACCGCCCACGCCAGCCGCCATGCCGACAAGTTCGTCGTGCGCCTGCCGGACGGCATGCGCACGCGCATCGCCGAAGTGGCCCGCTGCGCGCACCGCAGCATGAACTCCGAAATCGTCGCCCGCCTGGAACAGACCCTCTCGGCAGAAGGGCATCTGCCCGCCGGCAGCGACGGCGCTCCCGCCAACGGCGGCGCGCTGCACCTGCACGAACAGCAGCTGCTGCAGCGTTTCCGGCGCCTGCCGCAGGCCCAGCAGAGCGCGCTGATCGCCCTGCTCGGCGCCAGCAGCAACGACTGAGCGCGGCGGGCCGCTCCGGCTGCTGCCCGCAGCGACTCACCAGCCGCACGAGACATCGGGCGGCTTTTTTACGCGCATACGCCACCTGCATGGCGGCCACGCCCATCGACCGGGCAACCCATGCACTTCGCGGCAAGCGCACAGTGTCGAAATGGCCAGCCCGGAAAGCGCAAAACCCGCTCGAAGGCGGGTTTTGCGGGAAAGCCGATCGTCACATCAGGAACAGCGTGGCCAGGCCGAGAAAAATGAAGAAGCCGCCACTGTCGGTCATCGCGGTGATCATCACGCTGGCACCCATCGCCGGGTCGCGCCCCAGACGCACCAGGGTCATGGGAATCAGCACCCCCATCAGCGCAGCAAGCAGCAGGTTGAGGGTCATCGCCCCGGTCATCACCGCCCCCAGCGCCCAGTCGCCGTACAGATACCAGGCGACCGCGCCGATCACCCCGCCCCAGACCAGGCCGTTGATCAGGCCTACGCCCAGCTCCTTGCGCAGCAGACGCATGGTGTTGCCGGTACTCACCTGATCCAGCGCCATGGCGCGCACGATCATGGTGATCGTCTGGTTGCCGGAGTTGCCGCCGATCCCGGCGACGATCGGCATCAACGCCGCCAGCGCCACCAGCTTCTCGATGGAGCCCTCGAACACGCCGATCACCCGCGAGGCGAGGAAGGCGGTCACCAGATTGACCGCCAGCCAGGCCCAGCGGTTGCGCAGCGACTTCCACACCGAGGCGAAGATGTCCTCCTCCTCGCGCAGGCCGGCCATGTTCAGCACTTCGTTTTCGCTTTCCTCGCGGATCAGGTCGACCATTTCGTCGATGGTCAGACGGCCGATCAGCTTGTCGTTGCGATCCACCACCGGGGCGGAAATCAGGTCGTAGCGCTCGAAGGCCTGCGCCGCATGGTGGGCGTCCTCGTCCGGGTGGAAGGTCACAGGGTCGCTGGCCATCACCTCGGCGACCCTTTTCTCCGGGTCGTTGACCAGCAGGCGCTTGATCGGCAGCACACCGGTCAGCACACCGTCGTGATCGACCACGAACAGCTTGTCGGTGTGCCCGGGCAGCTCCTTGAGGCGACGCAGGTAGCGCAGCACCACTTCCAGGGTCACGTCGTCGCGGATGGTGACCATCTCGAAGTCCATCAGCGCACCGACCTGGTCCTCCTCGTAGGACAGCGCCGAACGCACCCGTTCGCGCTGCTGGGCATCCAGCGACTCCATCAGTTCATGGACCACGTCGCGCGGCAGCTCGGGGGCCAGGTCGGCCAGCTCGTCGGCATCCAGATCGCGAGTCGCGGCGAGGATCTCGTGATCGTCCATGTCGGCGATCAGCGTCTCGCGCACCGCGTCGGAGACTTCGAGGAGGATGTCGCCGTCGCGCTCGGCCTTGACCAGTTGCCAGACGGTCAGGCGTTCATCGAGCGGCAGGGCTTCGAGGATATGGGCGATGTCGGCGGGGTGCAGATCGTCGAGCTTGCGCTGCAGCTCGACCAGGTTCTGGCGCTGCACCAGGTTTTCCACCCGCTCCTGGTGCTCGCCTTCCTGGCGGTGTGCCAGGCTTTCCACCAGCTTGTGGCGGTGCAGCAGCTCGACCACCTGCGCCAGGCGGTCCTGCAGGCTTTCCTGCGGCTTTTTGAGTTCGGCTTCGGTCATTGCGCACTCCCTGTCCCCCAGCGGCAGGCAGCGCACCGGAGGCGGTCAATCTTTCAAGATGCGGACGAACAATCGAGGTTCGGTATAACTGGGTAAGTCCATGGCTGGATGTCCAGACAACCCGCTGGGGGCAGATGGGCGCGATTTTAGCACCCACCGCCCTCCCGTCGGGCGACGATTTCGAGACTTTCCTGCACGCGAGCGACCGGGGAGCGACCCGCACAGCAGCGAAAGGAGAACAAAAAAAGGCCTGCATTTCTGCAGGCCTTTTCTGTATGGCGCACTCGGGAGGATTCGAACCTCCGACCGCCCGGTTCGTAGCCGGGTACTCTATCCAGCTGAGCTACGAGTGCGTATGTGATGTTTAGCCAGATCACTTCTGGATCTGAAGCCCTCACCGTGACGAGGACTTCCAATATGGCGCACTCAGGAGGATTCGAACCTCCGACCGCCCGGTTCGTAGCCGGGTACTCTATCCAGCTGAGCTATGAGTGCGGTGCGTGATGTTTAGCCAGCTCACCGCTGGATGGAAACGCAGCCTAGACTGGCGTTTCGGATATGGCGCACTCGGGAGGATTCGAACCTCCGACCGCCCGGTTCGTAGCCGGGTACTCTATCCAGCTGAGCTACGAGTGCGCAGGGTTGCCCGTCTTGCCAGGCTGTCATCCCACCGGGCAAGCCCGACCGGGAAATGAATATGGCGGAGAAGGGGGGATTCGAACCCCCGACACCCTTTTGAGGTGTACTCCCTTAGCAGGGGAGCGCCTTCGGCCACTCGGCCACCTCTCCGCAACACGGGGCGTACTATACCCAAGTAAACCCCGCTTGCAAAGCCTTGATTCGCTAAAAAGCGAAAAAAAATCAATGGCTTGGTTCTTCGCCCTTCTCTTTCTGGATGCGCTGGTAGATTTCCTCGCGGTGAACGGCGACTTCCTTCGGCGCATTGACCCCAATGCGCACCTGGTTCCCCTTCACGCCCAGCACGGTCACGGTGACGTCGTCACCGACCATCAGGGTCTCACCAACCCGGCGAGTCAGAATAAGCATTCCTTTTCTCCTTTTCGTCTGTTTCAGGACAACTGTTGTCTGCAAGAAAAATGGCTAGAAGCCCGGCGCATGCGCATACGCACGCCCCGACCGTCGCCCAAGTATTGACCAGTACGGACGAAGATGAGTTCGTCCGCACAGTCAAAAACGACAAAAGGCGCGGAAATCCGCGCCTTTTGCTCAGAACCGGTCACTCACCCTGTCGGGCGGGCGCGTCCAGCTCGAATGCGCTGTGCAGGGCACGCACGGCCAGTTCGAGGTACTTCTCCTCGATGACCACGCTGACCTTGATCTCCGAGGTGGAGATCATCTGGATGTTGATGTTTTCCTTGGCCAGCGCCTCGAACATGCGGCTGGCCACCCCGGCGTGGGAGCGCATGCCGACGCCGACGATGGACACCTTGGCGATGTCGGTGGTGCCGCCGACCTCGCGGGCGCCGATGCTCTCGGCGGTCTGGCGCAGTACGCCGAGGGCCTTCTCGTAGTCGTTGTTGTTGACCGTGAAGGTGAAGTCGGTGGTGTTATCGTGCGAGACGTTCTGCACGATCATGTCCACTTCGATGTTGGCCGCACTGACCGGGCCGAGGATCTTGAAGGCCACGCCGGGGGTATCCGGTACGCCACGAATGGTCAGCTTGGCTTCGTCGCGGTTGAAGGCGATGCCGGAGATGATCGGCTGTTCCATGGATTCCTCTTCATCGATGGTAATGAGGGTGCCCGGACCCTCCTGGAAGCTGTGCAGCACGCGCAGCGGGACGTTGTACTTGCCGGCGAACTCCACCGCGCGGATCTGCAGCACCTTGGAGCCGAGGCTGGCCATTTCCAGCATCTCCTCGAAGGTGATCTTCTCCAGGCGACGGGCGCGGGGCACGACGCGCGGATCGGTGGTGTAGACCCCGTCCACGTCGGTGTAGATCTGGCACTCGTCGGCCTTCAGCGCCGCGGCCAGGGCCACGCCGGTGGTGTCGGAACCGCCGCGACCGAGGGTGGTGATGTTGCCCTTCTCGTCGACGCCCTGGAAGCCGGCGACCACCACCACGCGACCGGCCTGGAGCTCGTCGCGGATGCGCTCTTCGTCGATCTGCAGGATACGCGCCTTGGTGTGCGAACTGTCGGTGAGGATGCGCACCTGGTTGCCGGTGAAGGACACCGCCGGCACGCCGCGCTTGAGCAGCGCCATGCTCAGCAGGCCGATGGTCACCTGCTCGCCGGTGGAGACGATCATGTCCAGTTCGCGCGGCTCCGGCTGCGGCATGATCTGCTTGGCCAGACCGATCAGACGGTTGGTCTCGCCGCTCATCGCCGACACCACCACCACGATGTCATGTCCCGCCGCGCGGAACGCCTTCACCTTCTCGGCCACCTGCTCGATACGCTCGACGCTACCGACCGAGGTGCCCCCGAATTTCTGTACGATCAATGCCATTTCGATGCCGCCTAACCGCAAAAAAGTCGCCCATTAAACATGTCAGGTCAGCGCCTGCCAAGAGCCCGCCGGGCGCCGGGCGGGCTCACATCCTCTACCGCGTCTCAGCCGGCGGCTGCCACGAACGGCTCGACCAGCGCCAGCGCCTCGCCCAGCTTGCCGGCATCCACGCCGCCGCCCTGGGCCATGTCCGGGCGACCGCCGCCCTTGCCGCCGACCGCCGCCGCCGCCCGCTTCATCAGCTCGCCGGCCTTGAGCTTGCCGGTCAGGTCCTGGGTGACACCGGCGACCAGCACCACCTTGCCGTCGAACTCGCCGCCGAGCAGGATCACCGCGCTGCCCAGCTTGTTCTTCAGCTGATCGACCAGCGCCAGCAACGCCTTGCCGTCCAGGCCGTCGAGACGGGCGGAAAGCACCTTGACGCCCGCCACCTCGACGGCCGCGCCGGCCAGGTCGTCGCCGGCCGCGCTGGCGGCCTTGGCCTTGAGCTGCTCCAGCTCCTTCTCCAGCTGGCGGTTGCGCTCCAGCACGCCGGAGAGCTTGTCCAGCAGGGTGTCGCGCGAGCCCTTGACCAGCGCGGCGGCCTCCTTGAGCTGCTCCTCGGCACCGTTCAGGTAGTCCAGCGCGCCGGCGCCGGTGACCGCCTCGATACGCCGCACGCCGGCGGCCACGCCGCCCTCGCTGACGATCTTCAGCAAGCCGATGTCGCCGGTGCGCTTGGCGTGGATGCCGCCGCACAGCTCGACGGAGAAGCCGTCGCCCATGCTCAGCACGCGCACGCTGTCGCCGTACTTCTCGCCGAACAGCGCCATGGCGCCCTTGGCCTTGGCGGTGTCGATGTCGGTTTCCTCGATCTCGACCGCGCTGTTGTTGCGGATCTGGGCGTTGACCAGGGCTTCCAGCGCCTTGATCTGCTCGGGCTTGATCGCCTCGAAGTGGCTGAAGTCGAAGCGCAGGCGCTGGCTGTCGACCAGCGAGCCCTTCTGCTGCACGTGCTCGCCGAGCACCTGGCGCAGCGCGGCGTGCAGCAGGTGGGTGGCCGAGTGGTTGAGCGCGGTGGCGCCGCGCACCGAGGCGTCGACCTGGGCCTCCAGGGCCTGGCCGACCCGCAGGCTGCCCTCGGCGACCACGCCGTGGTGCAGGTGGGCGCCGCCGGCCTTGGTGGTGTCGCGCACGTCGAAGCGCGCCCCCTCGGCATCGCTCAGGTAGCCGCAGTCGCCGACCTGACCGCCGGACTCGGCGTAGAACGGGGTGCGATCGAGCACCACCACGCCGGCCTCACCGGCCGCGAGCTGTTCGACCGCTGCGCCGTCCTTGAACAGGGCGAGCACCTGGCCCTGGCCGAAGGTGCTGTCATAACCACCGAACAGGGTGTCGGCCTCGACCTTGACCAGGCTGTTGTAGTCCATGCCGAAGGCGCTGGCCGAGCGGGCGCGCTCGCGTTGGGCCTGCATCTCGCGCTCGAAACCGTCCTCGTCGATGCTCAGCTCGCGCTCGCGGGCGATGTCGGCGGTCAGGTCGACCGGGAAGCCGTAGGTGTCGTAGAGCTTGAACACCACATCGCCGGGAATCACGCTGCCCGCAAGCGAAGCCAGATCCTGCTCGAGGATCTTCAGGCCCTGCTCCAGGGTCTTGGCGAACTGCTCCTCCTCGGTCTTCAGCACGCGCTCGATCTGCGCCTGCTGCTGGCGCAGCTCCGGATAAGCCTCACCCATCTCGGCGGCCAGCGCGGCGACGATCTTGTGGAAGAAGGCGCCTTTGGCACCCAGCTTGTTGCCGTGGCGGCAGGCGCGGCGGACGATGCGGCGCAGCACGTAGCCACGGCCCTCGTTAGAGGGAGTCACGCCGTCGGCGATCAGGAAGCCACAGGAGCGGATGTGGTCGGCCACCACCTTGAGCGACGGCGCACCGTCGTTGGCGCAGCCGATGGCATCGGCCGAGGCCTGCAGGAGGTTCTGGAACAGGTCGATCTCGTAGTTGGAGTGGACGTGCTGCAGCACCGCGCTGATCCGCTCCAGGCCCATGCCGGTGTCCACGCTCGGCGCCGGCAGCGGGTGCAGCACGCCGTCGGCGGTGCGGTTGAACTGCATGAACACGTTGTTCCAGATCTCGATGTAGCGGTCGCCGTCCTCTTCCGGGGAGCCGGGCGGGCCGCCCCAGATGTGCTCGCCGTGGTCGAAGAAGATCTCGGTGCACGGGCCGCAGGGGCCGGTGTCGCCCATCGCCCAGAAGTTGTCCGAGGCGTAGGGCGCGCCCTTGTTGTCGCCGATGCGCACCATGCGCTCGGCGGGTACGCCGACCTCTTCGGTCCAGATGGCGTAGGCCTCGTCGTCGCTGGCATAGACGGTGACCCAGAGCTTTTCCTTGGGCAGGTTCAGCCACTTGGGCGAGGTGAGGAACTCCCAGGCGTAGGTGATGGCGTCGCGCTTGAAATAGTCGCCGAAGCTGAAGTTGCCCAGCATCTCGAAGAAGGTGTGGTGACGCGCGGTGTAGCCGACGTTTTCCAGGTCGTTGTGCTTGCCGCCGGCGCGCACGCACTTCTGGCTGGTGGTGGCGCGGGTGTAGGCGCGCTTCTCCAGGCCGAGGAAGCAGTCCTTGAACTGGTTCATGCCGGCGTTGGTGAACAGCAGGGTCGGATCGTTCGCCGGGATCAGCGAACTGGAGGCGACACGGGTGTGCCCCTTCTCTTCGAAGAAGCGGAGGAAGGCTTCACGGATTTCTGCGCTTTTCATGGAATTTTCTCGGGAAACTGCGGACACGGCGCGGCCGGCAAAGGCGGGCATTATATAAACAACCGCGCGCGCGTTGCATCGGCAGCGTTCTATCGTCGCGATAGGCGCAGGCCGTTCAGGACTGCGGCGCCGGCACCACGATCAGCCCGGCGCGCTGGCCGAGGGCCACCCGGGGGTTGGGGAAGACGATGCGCGCCTGGGCTTCCTCGACGATCCACTGCCGACCCTCGTCCTCGGCCAGCAGGCTGCCCGGCGCCAGGGCGGTGAAGTTCTCCACCGCCTCGTCCAGGTGCAGGCGGAAGGCAGGCGTGTGGCGGATCACCTCGCGGGCGATGGCGAACAGCTGCAGACGCGCCGGATCGCCCGGCGGCAGCGGGCGGCCTTCGATCAGCGCGCCGAGCACCGCCTCCAGACGGCTCAGGTCGAGCGCGGCGTTCTCGCCGAACGGCCGCGCCCGGCCGAGTTCCAGGGTGAAGGCCTCGGCGCCGAAGCGCCGGCTGGACAGCCCGCTGAAGGTCGCCGACACGCCGTTATGCAGCAGCAGCGCCTGGATGCCGGCTGCCTGCAGGGCGGCCAGGCTGGCCGGAGACGGCGCCGCGGCGGCGGCCGGACGCAGGGCGAACTGCTCGATGCGCGAGCCGCGGATCGCGGTGTGCAGATCCAGGTGCAGGCGCCGCCGCGCGGGATCGGTGAAGAACGCCGCCAGTTGCTGCTCCAGCAGCACCGCGCGCGCCGCCTCGGGGCCGCTGGCCAGCTCGTGGCCGCCGTTGAACAGGCGGTTGAGATCGTAGCCGATGTAGCGCTCGCCGCTGCGCAGCGCGGCCGGGTTTCCGAGCACCAGCAGCAGGCGCAGGGCCGGCCGCAGGCGGGCGGCAGCGATGCCGTGGAGCAGGCGCTCCAGCAGCTCGACCGGAGCGGTCTCGTTGCCGTGGATGCCGGCCGAGAGCAGCAGGTCGCAGCCGTTGTCGCGCGCCGCCGGCGGAGTGACCAGCAGCACGCCCTCGTCGCGCCATTGCAGGCGAGTGCCGTCGGCGCACAGCTGGATCTTTTCCGAAGGCTCGCGCGCCGCCAGGGTCAGTTCAAGCAGTCGGCCCAAGGCCAGCATGGGATGCGCTCCTGCGGGGTCCTGGGTTGAGCATAGCCGGCTCAGTGGTGGTGATCGCAGCCGCAGTCCGGGCCGTGCTCGTGGGCTTCGGCCTTCTCCAGCTCGACCGCCAGGCTCAGTTGGTTGACCGCCTGCGGGCGCACCACCAGCAGCGGGATGTCGGTTTCGCCTTCGACCGACTCGGCATAGACCACCACCCCGCCCCGGTCGTCGGCTTCCAGCCACAGCTCGCGGCCTTCGAGGCGGATGGCCAGACGGGCGGTATGGGTTTCGCGGCGTTCGCCGTGGGCGTCTTCGAGGATCAGGGGCAGGCTTTCGGTCATGACGGGGCTCTCAGGCATGCTGGAAGGAATAGATCGCGCCCAGCTTAAGGATTTGCGTGAGTTCGTCCAGCGCCGTGCGCGATTCCAGCAGCAATTGCGGATCGGCCAGATCGGCGGGCAGCAGGCGGTCGCGGTAATGCCGCCGCACCCACTGCTCCAGCTGCGTGCAGCGCTCGGCATCGAGCAGCACCTCGGGGTGCAGCGCGGCCCGCTCGGCCATGCTGAGTTCGACGCGCAGGCGCAGGCAGGCAGGACCGCCGCCGTTGCGCATGCTCTGGCGCAGGTCGACCACCTCCAGGGCGCGGATCGGCGTGTCGGCGGCCAGCAGCTCCTGCAAGTAGGCCCAGACCGCCGGCTGCTGGCGGCACTCCTCCGGCACCAGGAGCAGCAGCGAGCCATCGCTGCGGCCGAGCAGCTGGCTGTTGAACAGGTAGCTGTCCACCGCCGCCTGCAGCGGCACCTGCCGGCGCGGCACGCAGAGCGCCCGCAGCCGGCCGCCGCGCCGCGCCAGCGCGCTGCGCAGGGCCTCCAGCACACGCTCGCCGTCGAGCCAGGCGTCCTCGTGATGGAGCAGCACCTCGCCGTGGCCGACGGCGATCACATCGTTGTGGAACACCCCGGCATCGATGGCCGCCGGGTGCTGGCGGGCGAACACCAGCGCCGCCTCGTCCAGACCGTGCAGACGCGCCACCGCGCGGCTGGCCTGCAGGCTCTGGCGGGCCGGAAAGCGCGTCGCCGGCGCCTCGGCGCCGTCGCGGCCGTGGACGAACAGCTGCACGCCGGGCGCGCCGGGACGCGGTGTCAGGCGGATGTGGTTGGCCGCGCCCTCGTCGCCCAGCGCCGGATGGGCCGGCAGCGGTGCATGGTGGACGAAGTGCTGCGGATCGGCGAACAGCCGCTGCAGCAGGGCCGCGGTGGCCGGCGCCTCCAGGCTGCGGTGCAGCATGCTGCACAGGTTGGCCGGGGTGAAATGTACCCGGCCGTCGCCGCTGTCGGCGCTCGGGCAGACGGTCGCGGCGTTGGCCGCCCACATGCTCGATGCCGAGGCACAGGCGGCCAGCAGCTGCGGCGCCTGGCGGGCCGCCTCGGCCAGTACCTGCGCGTCGCTGCCGGCAAAGCCCAGACGGCGCAGCGCACCGAGGTCCGGGCGCGCCAGCGGCGGCAGCACGCCCTGGACGAAGCCCAGCTCCAGCAGCCGGCGCATCTTGGCCAGCCCCTGCAAGGCCGCTGCGCGCGGATTGGCCACCCGACTACGGTTGTGCTGCGAGGCGAGGTTGCCCGGCGACAGGCCGGCATAGTTGTGGGTCGGCCCGACCAGGCCGTCGAAATTGACCTCGACCGCGCTCACAGCGCCAGCCCCGGCGGCAGGCTGGCGGGCAGCAGCGGATGCTCGGCCTCCAGCGAGGCGACCGGATAGGCGCAGTAGTCGGCGGCGTACCAGGCGCTCGGCCGGTGGTTGCCGGAGGCGCCGATGCCGCCGAACGGCGCACTGCTGGCGGCGCCGGTCAGCGGGCGGTTCCAGTTGACGATGCCGGCGCGGCTGTGCAGCAGGAACTGCTCGTAGCGCGCGCGCGAATCGGAGATCAGCCCGGCGGCCAGGCCGAAGCGGGTGGCGTTGGCCTCGGCCAACGCGGCGTCGAAGTCGCGGTAGCGGATCACCTGCAACAGCGGACCGAAATACTCCTCGTCGGGACGCACGGCCAGGTCGCCGACCTCAATCAGCCCCGGCGCGAGCAGCGCCGGGCTTTCCTCGCGGCGCTGAAGCGCCAGCAGCACGCGGGCGCCGGCCTCGCGCAGACGGCGCTCGGCCTGCAGCAGGGCCTCGGCGGCGGCGGCGGAAATCAGCGTGCCCATGAACGGCGCCGGATCGGCGTCGAACCGCCCCAAGCGCAGGTTGCGGCAGACGTCTACCAGTCGCGCCAGCAGGCGCTCGCCCCAGGCGCCTTCGGGCACCAGCAGGCGCCGCGCGCAGGTGCAGCGCTGGCCGGCGGACAGGAAGGCGCTCTGCACGATCAGCAGCACCGCGGCGTCGAGGTCGGCGACCTCCTCGACCAGCAGCGGGTTGTTGCCGCCCATCTCCAGGGCGAGGAGCTTGTGCGGCTGCGCGGCGAACTGGCGATGCAGGATCTGGCCCGTGGCGCTGGAGCCGGTGAACAGCAAGCCGTCGAGGCCGGGATGGGCGGCCAGCGCCGTGCCAGTGGCGCGCCCGCCCTGCAGCAGACCGAGCACCCCGGCCGGCAGACCGGCGTCGATCCAGCAGCGCAGGGTCAGCTCGGCGACCGCGGGGGTCTGCTCGCTGGGCTTGAACAGCACGCAATTGCCGGCCAGCAGCGCCGGGACGATGTGCCCGTTGGGCAGATGACCGGGAAAATTGTAGGGGCCGAACACCGCCAGCACCCCATGCGGGCGATGGCGCAGCACGCTCTGCGCATCGCCCAGCGCGGCACGGCGCTCGCCGGCGCGCTCGGCCTGGGCGCGCAGCGAGATCGCCACCTTGGCGACCATGCTGGTCACCTCGCCGGCGGCTTCCCACAGCGGCTTGCCGGTTTCCTCGCCGATAGCCCGCGCCAGGGCGTCGCTGCGCGCCTGCAGCAGCGCAGCGAAACGCTCCAGTATCGCGCTGCGCTCGGCCAGCGGACGGGCGGCCCAGGCCGGGAAGGCAGCCCGGGCGGCCCGTATCGCGGCCTCGACCTGCGCGGCGCTGGCCGCACGACCCTTCCACAGCGGTTGCTGGGTCCAGGGATCGAGGGAAATCAGCGCCTCGCCCTCCCCGGCCTGCCACTGGCCGCCGAGGTACAGGCTCATCGCCAGCCGACCTGCGCGGACAGCGGCACCGCGCGCACCTGGGCGCCGGCGGCCAGGCACAGGCGCTTGGCGGTGGCGGCATCCACCACCAGGGTGCCGGCCGCCGGGCGCGCGCGGCCGACGGTGATCCGGCACTCTTCGCGCTTGCGGTTGTGGATCAGGAACTGCGGCGCCTCGTCGCCCGGCGTGCCGATCGCCAGCACCAGGGTCTGGCTGTCGCGCACCGCGCGGATGTTGCGGGTCTCGCATTCCAGCGCCGGGCCGCCGTCGAAGATGTCGATGTAGCCCTGATAGGCGAAACCCTCGGCGCGCAGCATGGTCAGCGCCGGCTCGGTATCGCGGTGCACGCGGCCGATCACCGCGCGCGCCTCCTCGCTGAGGAAGCAGGTGTAGAGCGGGAACTTGGGCATCAGCTCGGCGATGAACGCCTTGTTGCCGACCCCGGTGAGGTAGTCGGCCTGGGAGAACTCCATGCGGAAGAAGTGCCGGCCGAGGCTGTCCCAGAACGGCGCGCGGGCGTTGTCGTCGGAGATGCCGCGCATCTCGGCGATCACCTTGTCGCCGAACAGTTCGGGGAACTCGGCGATGAACAGGAAGCGCGCCTTGGACAGCAGGCGCCCGCTCAGGCCGCTGTGCCGGTAGCGGGCATCGAGGAACAACGAGCACACCTCGGTCTGCCCGGTCAGGTCGTTGGCGAGGAACAGCGTGGGGTTCTGCCGGTGGATGCCCAGCGCACGCGAGGCGCTCACCGTGAGGCCGACGCGGAAGTTGTACCAGGGCTCGCGCAGGCCCACCGCGCCGTTGATCGCACTGCTGCCGATCACCTCGCCGGCGTCGCTCTCCAGCACGAAGAAGTAGTCGGCGTCGGCGCGCTCGGCCTCGCCGTGGAAGGATTTCTCCGCCCAGCCGACCCGCTGCGCCAGGCGCTCCTCGTTGGCCGGCAGGGAGGTCAGGCCGGCACCGGTGCTGCGCGCCATGGCGATCAGGGCGGGCAGGTCGCTGCTGCGTACGGGACGAACGATCATGGAATCCGACTCCATTCAAGCTGTGGCCGCGGGCAACGCCCCGGCCGGGTCAAACCGCCACCACACGCACGCTGCCGCCCTCGCCGACGCCCAGGGCCTCGGCCACCGCCGGGGTGAGGGTCAGCGGCTGGCCGGGCTCCCAGTCCAGCTCGGCGATCAGCGCGCGGAAGTCCTGGGTCTGGTTGTTGGCCACCAGGTAGGCGCGCCCGGCGCTCGCCGGCGCGCCGAGGCGCACCGGCACCAGGCGGCTCTGGGCGATCGAGCGGATGCCCGAGGTGCGCGCATGCACGGTCGGGCCGCCGTCGAAGATGTCGATGTAGTGATCGCTCTCGAAACCCTCGCGCATCAGGATGTCGAAGGAAATCTGCGCCCGCGGGTGGACCTGGCCCATCGACTCCTGGGCGCTGTCGGGCAGCAGCGGCACGTAGATCGGGTAGCTGGGCATCAGCTCGGCGAGCATGGTGCGACTCTTCAGGCCGCCCAGGCGCTCGGCCTCGGCGTAGTTGATGTCGAGAAAGTTGCGGCCGATGGCATCCCAGAACGGCGAGTCGCCGTGCTCGTCGCTGTAGCCGACCACCTCGACCACCATCGACTCGGCGAAGCGCTCGGGGTGGCTGGCGACGAACAGCAGGCGGCCGCGCGAGTTGAGTTCGGCCCAGGGCGTGCCGACCAGTTCGGGCTGCATGTAGAAGCTGGTCAGCAGGCTGTTGCCGGTCAGGTCGTGGCACAGCGACAGCACATGGATCTTGTTGTGGATCTTCAGCTCGCGCGAGGCGTGCACGAAGGTCTCGTTGCGAAAGCTGTAGAACGGCTCGGAAAAGCCGGCGGTGGCGACCATCCCGGAGCAGCCGACCAGCTGGCCGCGGGCCAGGTCCTCCAGCACGAAGAAGTAGCTTTCCTCGCCGTTGTAGCCGACCTCGGCGGCGAACGACGCCTCCGAGGCGCGAATCTTCTCGGCCAGCCGCTCGCGGTCGTCGGGCAGGGAGGTGACACCGATCGGGCTGTCCGCCGCCAGACGTTGTACCTCGGGCAGGTCGCCCATGCGGGCAGGTCGCAGGATCAGCATCGGTGTCTCTCCTTGTTCGGACGGTGGCGCGACTCAGGCGCCGGTCAGGCGGGCCAGGGCGCGCTCCAGACGCGCCAGCCCCTCGTCGATGTCGGCCTCAGCGATCACCAGGCTGGGGGCGAAGCGCACCACGTCGGGGCCGGCCTGGAGAATCATCAGGTCCTCTTCCTGGGCGGCCTTCATCACCTCGCCGGCACGGCCCTTCCAGGCCTCGCCGAGCACCGCGCCGAGCAGCAGACCCATGCCGCGCACCTGCTCGAACACGCCGTACTGCGCGCCCAGGCGCAGCAGCGCGGCCTTGAAGCGCTCGCTGCGCCGGGCAACACCGCCGAGCACCTCGGGGGTGTTGACGATGCTGATCACCGCCTCGCCCACCGCGCAGGCCAGCGGGTTGCCGCCGTAGGTGGTGCCGTGCACGCCGACGCCGAAGTGCTTGGCGACGCGCTCACTGGTCAGCATCGCGCCGACCGGGAAACCGCCGCCCAGGCTCTTGGCGCTGGTGAGGATGTCCGGGGTCACGCCGTAGTGCATGTAGGCGAACAGCTCGCCGGTGCGGCCGACGCCGGTCTGCACCTCGTCGAAGATCAGCAGCGCGCCGTGCTGATCGCACAGCTGGCGCACGCCTTCCAGGTAGGCCTGATCGGCCGGCATCACCCCGCCCTCGCCCTGGATCGGCTCCAGCACCACCGCGCAGGTCTTGTCGGATATCTGCGCGCGCAGCGCCTCCAGATCGTTGAACGGCACATGGCTGATACCTTCGATCTTCGGCCCGAAGCCTTCGGAGTACTTGGGCTGGCCGGCGACGCTGACGGTGAACAGGGTGCGCCCGTGGAAGCTGTTGAGTGCCGAGATGATCTCGCACTTCTCGGGGCCGGCGACCTCGTGGCCATAGCGACGCGCCAGCTTGAAGGCCGCCTCGTTGGCCTCGGCGCCGGAGTTGGCGAAGAACACCCGGTCGGCGAAGGTGGCGGCGATCAGCAGCTTGGCCAGGCGCAGGGCCGGCTCGTTGGTGAACACGTTGGAGACGTGCCAGAGCTTCTGCGCCTGCTCGGTGAGCGCCTCGACCAGCGCCGGATGGGCGTGGCCCAGCACGTTGACGGCGATGCCGCCGGTGAAGTCCACCAGCTCGCGGCCGCTCTGATCCCAGACTCGGCTGCCCTCGCCACGCACCGGAATGAAGGCGGCGGGGGCGAATACGGGAACCATGACCTGGTCAAAATCGGCGCGTTGCACCGGGGCGTGCTGAACGGACATCTATTTCTCCTGCCTTGACGGCTCGTGGCGCGTGACTTACGGGGATTCTAGGAACAATGGCGGCGACGGCAATCCGCGAATGCGACATCTGCGTACGGTTACGCGCCGTGCCGGCCCGGCCTGTGCCGGGCGAACGCGCAGTGTAAGGCGCGCCGCCGGTCGCCGGAAGTCCGCCGCGGACAAATCGCCGGGCGGCGCGCGCGACGCTCAGCCGCGCTCGGCCAGCCCGGCGGCGGCCTCGCCGGCTACCGCGCCGCGGCGCTGGTTGCGGTCGTCGCGCGGGGTCACGCCGAAGAAGTTGCGGTAGGCGCTGGAAAAGTGCGGACCGGAGGAAAAGCCGCAGGACAGGCCGATCTGGATGATCGACTTGCTGGTCTGCTGGAGCATCTGCCGGGCACGGTTCAGGCGCAGTTCCAAGTAGTACTGGCTGGGCACCCGGTTGAGGAACTGCTTGAAGATGCGCTCCAGCTGACGCCGCGACACCGACACCTGCTGGGCGATCTCGTCGGTGGTCAGCGGCTCCTCGATGTGGGTCTCCATCAGCAGCACTGCCTGGGTCAGCTTGGGATGGCTGGCGCCGAGGCGGTTGCGCAGCGGCACCCGCTGGCTTTCGCCGGACTCGCGGATGCGTTCGAGCACCAGCTCCTCGGCGATCGCCCCGGCCAGTTCGGCGCCGTGGTCCTGGGTGAGCATGGCCAGCAGCATGTCGAGCAGCGCCATGCCGCCACAGGCGGTCAGCCGCTGGGAGTCCCAGACGAACAGGTGCTGGGTGGCGGCGACCTGCGGGAAACGCTCGGTGAAATCGTCCTGCCAGCGCCAGTGCAGGGCCACCCGGTGGCCGTCGAGCAGGCCGAGCTGGGCCAGCGGATAGATGCCGGCGCCCAGCGCGGCGAGCAGGGCGCCGTCGCGGGCCTTGGCGAGCAGCGCCTCGCCCAGCCCCTCGGGCAGGCTGCGCGCCGGCTCCTCGGCGAGCAGCAGCAGGCGCTGGCAGTCGGCCAGGCCGTCCTGCCAGGGCCGGCCGGGCAGCGGCCAGGCGGTATCCGCCAGCGCTTCGGCCTGCAGGTAGCTGACCCGGTACTGCGCCTCCGGCTGCAGGCGCGCGGCCAGGTGCAGGACTTCATCGATCAGGGTCAGGCTGAGCGGACGCACGTCCGGCCAGTAGAGGATTCCTAGGTGTACGGGGGTCATGGCGGCGATCCGGCCAGGCTCTCGCGAAAGGGACGCCCGCGCGCGGGCAGTGCGGGCAATTTAACCGGAATCGCCGGCAAATGCACAAAAAAGGGGCATTCCGCGGCGGGCCTGCTGCGGCTGCCGGACGGAAATTTCCGGCAGCAATTGTCTGCTCCGCGCGAGCCGTCATCGGCTCTAGAATCGCCGCGACAGCCACCCATCGGAGAGCTGCGTGGATTCGCTCACCCAGGCGCTGCTCGGCGCCAGCGTGCAAGGCGCCCTGCTCGGTCGCTGGCAGGGCCGCAAGGCGCTGCTCTACGGCGCCGCACTCGGCACCCTGCCCGACCTCGACGTGCTGATCGACTACGGCGACCCCGTGGCCGAGATGACCTATCACCGCGGTTTCAGCCATTCGCTGCTGGTGCTCGGCGTGCTCAGCCTGGCGCTGACCTGGCTGATCCGCCGCTGGCGCCCGCACCCCGGCTACTCGGCGGGCCGCCTGCTGGCGACCCTCGCCCTGGTGCTCGGCACCCACGTGCTGCTGGACGCCTTCACCAGCTACGGCACCCAGCTGCTCTGGCCGCTGACCACGCCGCCGGTGGCCTGGTCGAGCCTGTTCATCATCGATCCGCTGTATAGCGTGCCCCTGCTGCTGGCGGTGCTCGTCGGGCTGTTCGCAGGACGCCGCCTGGTGGGCGCCAGCGCCCTGGCCCTCGGCGTCTCGACCCTGTACCTCGGCTTCAGCCTCGCCGCCCAGCAGGTCGCCGAACGCCGCGTGGCGGCCGAGCTGGCACGCCAGGGCATCCGCGCCGAGACGCTGTTCGTGGCGCCGACGCCGTTCAACACGCTGCTCTGGCGGGTGGTGGCGGTGGACGGCGAGCGCTATCACGAGGCGGTGACCGGCCTGTTCGACCGCCGGCCACCGCAACTGCAGGCCCTGCCGCGCGGCAGCACGCTGGCCGAGGCGCTGGCCGATTCGCCGCAGCATGCGCGACTGCACTGGTTCAGCGGCGGGGTTCTGCGCTACGACGCCATCGACGGGCAACTGGTGGTCACCGACCTGCGCCTGGGGATGACCGGCTTCCACCCGTTCCGCTTCGTGCTCGCCGAGCGGCACGACGGACAGTGGCGCCTGCTGCCGGACAGCCGGCGCTGGCCGGTCGAGCGCGGCGGGCGCGCCGAGCTGGCGCAGCTCTGGCAGCGCCTGCGCCAGCCCGACGGCGACCTGCCCCTGGCGCAGTGGGCCGCGCCAC
This sequence comes from Pseudomonas guangdongensis, assembly GCF_900105885.1. NCBI lineage: Bacteria > Pseudomonadati > Pseudomonadota > Gammaproteobacteria > Pseudomonadales > Pseudomonadaceae > Geopseudomonas > Geopseudomonas guangdongensis. The sequence goes on from NZ_LT629780.1 coordinate 206,873, forward strand.
TGGGCCAGACCGGACACCCACAGACCGGCGGGACCAACCCGTCGCCCGGACACGACAACGCCGCGTCGGTCGCGACCCGGCGAGGGTCGGACTGACGCGGCGTCGAGGCCCGGCGCGGTTGTCGCCCGGCGGTCTCAGGCTCGCCGGGCGGCAACGGCTCAGGGCTGGGTCAGGCCCAGCGCGGCGCTGGTGCGCGCCCGCACGCGATGCAGCAGCTCGCCGTTCTCGGCCAGCGCCTTCTCGTCGCCTTCGAAGATCTTGCCCAGACGCTCCTGCCACTCGGCGCTCTTGTAGCGCTCGGGGAAGCAGCGCTCGATGACTTCGAGCATCACCGACACGGACACCGAGGCACCCGGCGAGGCGCCCAGCAGCGCGGCGATGGAGCCGTCGCCGGCGGCGACGATCTCGGTGCCGAACTGCAGCACGCCGCCCTTCTTGGCATCCTTCTTGATGATCTGCACGCGCTGGCCGGCGATCTCCAGGCGCCAGTCTTCCTTCTTGGCCTCCGGGAAGAACTTGCGCAGGGCTTCCAGGCGCTGATCCTCGGACTGCATGACTTCCTTGATCAGGTACTTGGTCAGGTCCATGTTGTCGCGCGCCACCGCCAGCATCGGGCCGATGTTGTTGGGACGGATCGACAGCGGCAGGTCGAGGAAGGAGCCGCGCTTGAGGAACTTGGTGGTGAAGCCGGCGTAGGGTCCGAACAGCAGGGACTTCTTGCCGTCGACCACGCGGGTGTCCAGGTGCGGCACGGACATCGGCGGCGCGCCGATCTCGGCCTGGCTGTAGACCTTGGCCTGGTGCTGCTTGACCAGCTCGGGGTTGTCGCAGCGCAGCCACTGGCCGCTGACCGGGAAGCCGCCGTAGCCCTTGCCTTCCTCGATGCCGGACTTCTGCAGCAGGGTCAGCGCGGCGCCGCCGGCGCCGAGGAACACGAAGCGCGCGGTCAGTTCGCGGCGACCGCCGCCGTTCTTGTCCTCGACGCTCAGGCGCCAGCGGCCGTCGGCCTCGCGGTTGACGTCGGTGACCTTCTGGCCGTAACGCACGGTGGCGTTGCCGCTCTCCTCCAGGTGGGCGAGCAGCTTCTGGGTCAGGGCGCCGAAGTTGACGTCGGTGCCGCCCAGGGAGCGGGTCGCGGCCATCGGCTCGTCGCCGGTGCGGCCCTGCATCAGCAGCGGTGCCCAGTCGCCGATCAGGTTGCGATCCTCGGTGTACTCCATGTCGTCGGCGAAGCAGTGATGGGCCTTCATCAGCTCGAAGCGCTTGCGCAGGAAGCTGACGCCCTTCTCGCCGCGCACGAAGCTCATGTGCGGTACCGGGTTGATGAAGTCGCGCGGAGACTGGAAGTAGCCCTGTTCGACCAGGTAGGCCCAGAACTGCCGGGACACCTCGAACATCGCGTTGATCTGCACTGCCTTGGCGATGTTGACCGAACCGTCGGCGGCCTGCGGCGTGTAGTTCAGCTCGCACCAGGCGGCGTGGCCGGTGCCGGCGTTGTTCCACGGGAAGGAGCTTTCCGCAGCCCCCGAGTCCAGCTGTTCCAGGACTTCGATCTTCAGGCTCGGGTCGAGCTCTTTGAGCAGTACCGCCAGGGTCGCGCTCATGACGCCTGCCCCGACGAATACCAGATCCGGCTGTTCACTACCAGTTTGCATCATTCATGCTCCTGAGACACATGGGTCGCATTCTACCGTGGATCGTCTACACCCGCGCGGTGTAGCCCGTCCGACAAAGGTACTACACGCCCCCCTGAGGCCCCCTCAGGCGGGGGGTTGGCGAAGGCGGCGCCATGCTAACGGCGTGCGCAGCCCAGCGCCAGTGGCGCGCGCACGGCGCCGGCAAAATAGCCCCGGCAAGCGCCGGCGGGGCCTTTGCCGGGCCGCAAGCGCACGGCGGTGCGCCACAGGTAGGGCACGCGCCACGGCACTACAGCAAGACGGCGACGGCGCGGGCACAGACGGCGATTGTCGACAATCGCCGCCGCGCTCAGTGCTGCAGGTTGCCGTACAGCCGTGCGTACAGGCCGCCCTCGGCGATCAGTTGGCGGTGCTCGCCCTGTTCGGCGATCCGCCCGCCGTCGAACACCAGCACGCGGTCGGCCTGCTTCACCGCGCTCAGGCGGTGGGCGATGATCAGCGTGGTGCGTCCGCGCAGAAAGCCGGCCAGCGCCTGGTGCAGGGCGTATTCGGTAGCGGCGTCGAGCGCCGAGGTGGCCTCGTCGAGGATCACCACCTTGGGCTCGGCGAGGATCATCCGGGCGATCGCCAGGCGCTGGCGCTGGCCGCCGGAGAGACGCACCCCGGCGCGGCCGACCACGCTGTCCAGGCCCTGCGGCAGGTCGCGCACGGTGTCCGCCAGCTGCGCCACCTCCAGCGCCTGCCAGCAGGCGGCATCGTCGCGCGCGCGGCCCATGGTCAGGTTGGCGCGCACCGTGTCGTTGAACAGCGCCGGATGCTGCAGCACCACCGCGACGTTGTCGCGCACCCGTGCCAGGCCGATTTCCTCCAGGGTCGCAGCGCCGAAGCGGATGGTGCCGGCCTGCGGGCTGTAGAGACCGAGCAGCAGCTGCACCAGGGTGCTCTTGCCGCCGCCGGAGGCGCCGACGATGGCCACCTTCTCGCCGGGGGCGATGGCCAGGTCGAGGCCGTCGAGCACCGGCTCGTCGCGGTAGGCGAAGCGCAAGCCCTGCACCTCGATGCCCACCGTGGCCTGTCCGGCGAAGGGATCGGCGCCACCGGGCGGCTGCGGCTCGTCGGCGCGGGCGAGCAGCTCGTTGATCCGGCTCAGCGCGCCGCCGGCGGCGTAGTAGGCGTACTGCAGGCCGAGCAGCTGCTCGACCGGGCCGATCATGAACCACAGGTAGCTGAACACCGCGAGCATCTGGCCGATGGACAGGTCGGAGAACAGCACGGTGAGCATCGCCGCGGCGCGGAACACATCGATGCCGAACTGGAACAGCAGGCCGCTGGCGCGGTTGGCCGCATCGCTCTTCCACAGCGAGGCAACCGCATAATCGCGCACCTCGCCGGCCCGCGCGCCGAGGCGGCCGAGGAAGAAGCCCTGGCGGTTGCCGGCGCGGATTTCCTGGATGGCGTCGAGGGTCTCGGCGAGCGCCTGGGTGAAGCGCGCGGTGCTGTCGTTCTCCAGTTTCTTCAGGTGCTTGACGCGCTTGCCCAGCTGCACCGTGGCGTAGATCACCAGCGGATTGAACAGCAGGATCAGCAGCGCCAGCTGCCAGTGCATCCACAGCAGGATCGCCGAGGTGCCGGCCAGGCTCAGCACCGCCACCAGCAGGCGGCTGAGGGTTTCGCCGACGAACTTGTCGAGGGTGTCCAGGTCGGTGACCAGGTGGGCGGTCACCGTGCCGCTGCCGAGGCTTTCGTATTCGGCCAGGGAAATCCGCTTGAGACGCTCGATCAGGCGCAGGCGCAGGCGGTAGACCACATCCTTGGACAGCCCGGCGAACAGCCGCGCCTGCAGCACGTTGAGCGCCAGCGCGGCGCCGCGCAGCACCAGGGTCAGCAGCAGCATCAGGCCGATGTAGCCGGCCGCCTGCTGCCAGGCAGTCGGCAGGAACCGGTCCATCACCTGCAGCGCCGCCGTGCCGTGGCCGAGCAGCACCTCGTCGACCAAGAGCGGCAGCAGCAGCGGAATCGGCACGCTGCACAGGGTGGCCAGCACCGCCAGGGCATTGGCCAGCAGCAGCTCGCGGCGATGGCCGAGGGCCAGCCGGCGGATCTCCACCCAGCCCAGGCGGTCGCGCAGCTCAGTCATGGGCGCGCCGCTCCAGCCAGCGGTCGAGCAGCGGCGCCAGACGCTCCAGCGGCTGGTAGCCGTTGGTCAGCAAGGCCAGCTGCCCCTTGCGCTCGGCCAGCAGGGTGGGAAATCCGGCGATGCCCAGGTCGCCGGCCCAGCGGAAGTCCGCCGCCGTCGCCAGGCGCTGCTCGGCGCTGTCGAAAGCCACGGCGAAGGCCTGGCGCGGCAGGCCGGCCTGCTCGGCCAGCGCGGCCAGGGTCGCCGCGCGGGTCACGTCGCGTCCCTCGACGTAGAAGGCCTGCTGGATCGCCCGCACCAGCGGCCAGACCCGCTCCGGCGCCAGGCTGCGCGCCGCGACCAGCGCGCGGCTGGCCGGCTCGGTGTCGTAGACGAAGCCCTCCGGCAGCGCCGCCTCGAAGCGGAACGGCTGGCCGGTGCGCGCGGTCACCGCCTGCCAGTGGCGCAGGATATGCTCGCGCGTCGTGCCGTCCAGCGCCTGCACGGTACCGGGGCGCAGGCCGCCGGCGACCAGATGCAGGGCCACGCCCTGCTCCGCCGCGCGCCCGGCCAGGGCATCGAGCACCGGGGCGAAGCCCCAGCACCAGGAACACATCGGGTCCATCACGTAGAGCAGACGGGCGTTCATGCGGACTCCTGTTTGGCCATCCTGCGGCCGTGGCGACGCCATGCGCCGGAAGCGGAGCGAGCGCGGCGGCCCGCCGGGGTCAGTCGGCCAGACGCGGATCGCGGCCGAGCGGCAAGGGCTGGTTGCGCGCGCGCGCCAGTTCGATCTGCTTCTGCCGCTCGCGGGCGCCGGCGCGGGTCTTCTCCGCCAGCGAATCCCGGCAGTGCGGGCAGCTGATGCCCGGCTCGTACTCCGGCGCGGCGCGCTCGGCGGCCGACAGCGGGCGGCGGCAGGCATGGCACAGCGCATAGTCGCCGCGCGACAGGTCGTGGCGCACGGTCACCCGGTTGTCGAACACGAAGCAGTCGCCGCGCCAGCGGCTCTGCTCCGGCGGCACCTCCTCCAGGTACTTGAGGATGCCGCCCTTGAGGTGGTAGACCTCGGCGAAGCCCTCGCCGAGCATGTAGCTGGAGGCCTTCTCGCAGCGGATGCCGCCGGTGCAGAACATCGCCACCTTCTTGTGCCGGGCCGGGTCGAAATGCTCGCGGACGTACGCGGGAAACTCGCGGAACGAGCGGGTGCGCGGGTCGATGGCGCCTTGGAAGCTGCCGATGGCCACCTCGTAGTCGTTGCGCGTGTCGATCAGCAGCACCTCGGGATCGTCGATCAGCGCATTCCAGTCCTGCGGCTCGACGTAGGTGCCGACCGCCTGGTTGGGGTCGACGCCGGGCACGCCGAGGGTGACGATTTCCTGCTTGAGCTTGACCTTGCTGCGGTAGAACGGCTGCGCGTCGCAGTACGACTCCTTGTGGTCGAGGTCGGCGAGGCGCGGGTCGCTGCGCAGCCAGGCCAGCAGCGCGTCGATCCCCGCGCGCGAAGCGGACACCGTGCCGTTGATGCCCTCCTCGGCCAGCAGCAGGGTGCCCTTGACGCCGTGCGCCAGCATGGTGGCCAGCAGCGGCTCGCGCAGCGCGGCGTAGTCTTGCAGGGTGACGAACTTGTACAGCGCCGCCACCACGATCTTGTCGCTCATCGGTTGCTCCAGCGGTCGCCCGCGCAAGGGGCGTACCGGATGTCGATTGGGCCGGCGATTATCTCAGCCGCGCGCCGCCGCGGCGACGATCAGCTGCTTCATCTCCGCCACTGCGGCCTTGAAGCCGACGAACAGCGCGTGGGCGACGATGGCATGGCCGATGTTCAGCTCGTTGATCCCGGGGATCGCCGCCACCGCCTCGGCGTTGTGGTAGTGCAGGCCGTGGCCGGCGTTGACGATCAGGCCGTGGGCAAGACCGCAGGCCACGCCGTCGCGGATCCGCGCCAGCTCGACGGCCATCTGCGCCGGGGTCTGGGCATCGGCGTAGCGGCCGGTGTGCAGCTCGATGGCCGGCGCGCCGATGCGCGCCGCGGCCTCGATCTGCCGCGGGTCGGCATCGATGAACAGCGACACCTCGCAGCCCTGCGCCGCCAGGCGCCCGACCGCCGCCTGGATCCGCGCTTCCTGGCCGAGCACGTCGAGACCGCCCTCGGTGGTCAGCTCCTGACGGGTCTCGGGGACGAAGCAGGCGTGCGCCGGGCGGATCCGCTCGGCGAAGGCGAGCATTTCCTCGGTGACGCCCATCTCGAAGTTCATCCGCGTCTGCAGCACCTCGGCGAGCAGGCGCACGTCGCGGTCCTGGATGTGCCGGCGGTCCTCGCGCAGGTGCACGGTGATGCCGTCGGCGCCGGCCTCCTCGGCGTCCAGCGCGGCCTTCACCGGGTCCGGGTAGCGGGTACCGCGCGCCTGACGCAGGGTGGCGATGTGGTCGATGTTGACACCCAGCAGGATGCGGTTGGCTTCAGTCACGGAAGGACTCCTTGCGGTGGATGAACAGCTCGCGGCTGACCAGCGGCCGGCCGCCCAGGTGCGGCGCCAGCGCCTGGCGCATCAGCCGCTTGGCGGCGCCCAGGGCGCCGGGACTGGACCAGTCGGCCTCGGCCAGGGCCAGCAGCTCGCGGCCCTGAAACAGCCCCGGCTGCCAGAGTTCGACGCCGTGGAAACCGGCTTCGGGCAGCCATTGATAGAGGGATTCGGGGTGGATCGGCCGGCCGTCGCGGTCGCGGTCGAGGGCGAAACCATAGCCCAGATCGTCCAGCAGCCGCCATTCGAAGGCGCGCAGCAAGGGCTCCAGCGGCCTGCCGGCGGACAGCGCGGCGAGCGTCGCGGCATAGTGCTCGAACAGCGCCGGGTGCGGGTCTTCGGCCGGCAGCAGGCGCACCAGCAGCTCGTTGAGGTACAACGCGCTGAACAGCGCGGTGCCGCCGAGCAGATGGGGAATGCCCTGGGCCTCCAGATGCGCCACCGTCTTCAGCTCGCCGGCGCCGCGCAGCGCCAGCTCCAGGCTCTGGAACGGCCGCGCCAGGCTGCCGCGCTTGCCGCGCGCGGCGCGCAGCACGGCGCGCAGGCGACCCTCGGGCGTGAGGAAGTCGACCAGCGCGCTGCTTTCCTTGTAGGCGCGGCTGTGCAGGACGTAGGCGGGACGGGGGGCGGCGAGCATGTAGACCGTAGGGTGCGCCATGCGCACCGGCAAGAGCCAGGACCACGGCAGGGCGCGCCTGGCGCACCCTGCCACAACGTGCGCGGTCGTGCGTCAGAGGTCGCCGTAGCCCAGCGAGCGCAGCGCGCGCTCGTCGTCGGACCAGCCGCTCTTCACCTTGACCCACAGGTTGAGCATGACCTTGCTGCCGAACAGTTCTTCCATGTCGCGGCGGGCGTCCTGGCCGATGCGTTTGATGCGCTCGCCCTTGTCGCCGATGATGATCTTCTTCTGCCCGTCGCGCTCGACCAGGATCAGCGCGTGGATGTGCAGGATGCGTCCCTGCTGCTTGAACTGCTCGATCTCCACGGTGACCTGATAGGGCACCTCGGCGCCGAGCTGGCGCATCACCTTCTCGCGCACCAGTTCGGCGGCGAGGAAGCGCGAGCTGCGGTCGGTGAGCTGGTCTTCCTCGAAGAAGTGCTCGCCCTCGGGCAGGCGCTCGCCGACCAGCTTTTCCAGGGTGTCGAGGTTCTGCCCGTGCTGGGCGGAAACCGGCACGATCTCCGCCTCGGGCAGCTGCGCGGTGAGCCACTGGAAATGCGGCAGCAGCTCGCCCTTGTCGTCGAGGCGGTCGATCTTGTTGACCACCAGCAGCACCGGGCACTTCACGAACTTGACCCGCTCCAGGACCATCTGGTCCTCGTCGGTCCAGCGCGTGCGGTCGACGACGAAGATCACCACGTCGACGTCCTTGAGCGCCGCGCTGGCGCTGCGGTTCATGTAGCGGTTGAGCGCCTTGTCGTTGTCCTTGTGCATGCCGGGAGTGTCGACGTAGATCGCCTGCACCGCCCCTTCGGTCTTGATCCCGAGCAGGGTGTGGCGGGTGGTCTGCGGCTTGCGCGAGGTGATCGCCAGCTTCTGGCCGAGGATGTGATTGAGCAGGGTCGACTTGCCGACGTTCGGCCGGCCGACGATGGCCACGTAGCCGCAGCGGCTGGCCTGGGATTCAGTCATTGCCATTCTCCACGCCCAGGGCCACCAGTGCTGCCGCGGCCGCCACCTGTTCGGCGATACGGCGGCTGGCACCCTGACCACGGGTCTTTTCATTGAGCAGGGCGACTTCGCATTCGACGAAGAAGGTCCGGCAGTGCGGCTCGCCCTGGATATCCACCACATCGTAGCGCGGCAGTTCGCAGCTGCGCGATTGCAGGAACTCCTGCAGGCGGGTCTTGGGGTCCTTGTTGGTATCGACCAGGGTCAGCTCGTCGAAATAGGGTTCGAGCCAGGCCAGGACCCGCTCGCGCGCGGCCTCCATGCCGCGGTCCAGGTAGATGGCGCCGATCAGGCCCTCGGTGGCGTCGGCGAGGATCGATTCGCGCCGGAAGCCGCCGCTCTTCAGCTCGCCGGAGCCCAGGCGCAGGAAGTCGCCCAGCTCGAAGCCGCGCGCCAGGCGCGCCAGGGTCTCGCCCTTGACCAGCCGCGCGCGCAGGCGCGACAGCTGGCCTTCGCGGGCCTGCGGGAAGCGCAGGAACAGCGCCTCGCCGACCACGAAGTTGAGGATGGCGTCACCGAGGAACTCCAGGCGCTCGTTGTTGCGCCCGGCGAAGCTGCGGTGGGTCAGGGCCAGAACCATCAGGTTCCGGTCGTCGAAGGTGTAGCCGAGCTTGCGCTCGAGTCGTTCAAGGGAATTGGTCACGGGGCTCGGACACGGTATTGGCGGTCAAAATGGACGACCACATCGAGGTTGCCGATCAGCGCAGCGCGCCGCTCGTATTTGAGGTGGACGTGGAACTGGTTGTCTTGCCGGCGCACGGCCAGGATGCTGCGGGCGTCGAGATCGCGGATGCCGTTGACCTGCATGCCGCGCGTCACGTGCGCGTAGAACTCGGCGGGACTTGCCGGCGCGCCCTGCACGGCCTCCGGTGCCCGGGTGATCACCCGCTGCAGGGCGTGAAAGTCCAGGTAGTGCGGCACCAGCCTGAAGGCGGTGCTGGCCGCGAAGCTCAGCACCAGCAGCAGGACCAGGGCGCCGAGCATCGAGATTCCCTTCTGCGAAGCTGCGGTCATGTGCGTTCCTCGCCGGAGCGATCTGCGCCGGAGGTCAATGGATCAGGCCGACTCGCGAGAAGGTCGGCAGGTTGGACAGCTTGGGCTCCGGCCAGCTCATCCACACGGCGAAGGCCTTGCCGACGATGTTGCGGTCGGGAACCATGCCCTGCAGCGCCGGGAGGATGTTCGGGTCGTCCCAGTAGCGGCTGTCGTTGGAGTTGTCGCGGTTGTCGCCGACCATGAAGTAGTGGCCGGCCGGTACCGTCCATTCGCGATCCGGCTCGATGCGGTAGCGGCGCATTTCCTTGCGCACCAGGTGCTCGGCCGCGCCGAGTTTCTCGTGATACAGGCGGGCGCTGCCCAGGCTGCCCGGCTCGTCGCCGATCAGCCGCTCGGCGACCGGTTGGCCGTTGACGAACAGGCGCTTGTCGCTGCTGTAGCGCAGGTGGTCGCCCGGCAGGCCGACCACCCGCTTGATGTAGTTGACGTTGGGATCGCTCGGGTAGCGGAACACCATCACATCGCCGCGCTGCGGCTCGCCGATGTCCACCACCTTGGTATCGAGCACAGGCAGGCGCAGGCCGTAGGCGAACTTGTTGACCAGGATGAAGTCGCCCACTTCCAGGGTCGGCTTCATCGAGCCGGACGGGATCTGGAACGGCTCGACCAGGAACGAGCGCAGCACCAGCACCAGCGCCAGCACCGGGAAGAACGACTTGCCGTACTCCACCAGCACCGGCTCGCGAGCCAGGCGCTGCAGCACCTGCGGATCGGCCTGGGCGACGCCGGCCTGGTAGGTATCGATCGCCGCACGTCGGCGCGGCGCCAGAAACAGCAGGTCGAGCAGGGCCAGCGCACCGCACACGGCAACGGCGATGACCAGCATCAACGGAAAGTTCACCGGTTCAGACCTCAGCTATCCACTTTGAGCACGGCGAGGAAGGCTTCCTGGGGAATCTCCACGCTGCCGACCTGTTTCATGCGCTTCTTGCCGGCCTTCTGCTTCTCCAGCAGCTTGCGCTTACGGCTGACGTCGCCGCCGTAGCACTTGGCCAGCACGTTCTTGCGCAGCGCCTTGACGGTCGAACGGGCCACCACCTGGCCGCCGATGGCCGCCTGGATCGCCACGTCGAACATCTGCCGGGGGATCAGCTCCTTCATCTTCTCCACCAGCTGGCGACCCTTGTAGGCCGCGTTGTCGCGGTGGACGATCAGCGCCAGGGCATCGACCCGCTCGCCGTTGATCAGCACGTCCAGACGCACCAGGTTGGCGGCCTGGAAGCGGTCGAAGCCGTAGTCCAGCGAAGCGTAGCCGCGGCTGGCCGACTTCAGGCGGTCGAAGAAGTCGAGCACCACCTCGTTCATCGGCAGGTCGTAGCTGACCTGCACCTGACTGCCGAGGAAATGCATGTCGCGCTGCACGCCGCGCTTCTCGATGCACAGGGTGATCACGCTGCCCAGGTGATCCTGGGGCACCAGGATGTTGGCCCGGCAGATCGGCTCGCGCATCTCGGCGATCGACGCCAGGTCGGGCAGCCGCGAGGGGTTGTCGACATACACGGTGTCGCCGTTCTTCAGCACCACCTCGAACACCACGGTCGGCGCGGTGGTGATCAGGTCCAGGTCGTACTCGCGCTCCAGGCGCTCCTGGATGATCTCCATGTGCAGCATGCCGAGGAAGCCGATGCGGAAGCCGAAGCCCAGGGCATCGGAGCTTTCCGGCTCGTACTGCAGCGCGGCATCGTTGAGGGTCAGCTTCTCCAGCGCGTCGCGGAAGTCCTCGAAGTCGTCGGAGCTGACCGGGAACAGGCCGGCGTAGACCTGCGGCTTGACCCGCTTGAAGCCGGGCAGCACGTCGACGTCCGGAGTGTTGGAGAGGGTCAGGGTGTCGCCCACCGGGGCGCCCTGGATGTCCTTGATGCCGGCGATGATGAAGCCCACCTCGCCGGCCTTGAGATCGGCGGTGGCGGTGTGCTTGGGCGTGTAGACGCCGACGCTGTCGACCTGATGGACCTTGCCGGTCGACTTGACGAGGATCTTGTCGCCCTTCTTGACCCGGCCGTGGCGCACGCGCACCAGCGACACCACGCCCAGGTAGTTGTCGAACCAGGAGTCGATGATCAGCGCCTGCAGAGGCGCCTCGATCTCGCCGGTCGGCGGCGGGATCACCTCGACCAGGCGCTCGAGCACGTCGACCACGCCCATGCCGCTCTTGGCGCTGCAGGCCACGGCATCGGTGGCGTCGATGCCGATGATGTGTTCGATCTCTTCCTTGACCCGCTCCGGCTCGGCCTGGGGCAGGTCCATCTTGTTCAGCACCGGCATCACTTCCAGGCCCTGCTCGATGGCGGTGTAGCAGTTGGCTACCGACTGCGCCTCGACGCCCTGGCCGGCGTCCACCACCAGCAGCGCGCCCTCGCAGGCCGCCAGCGAGCGGCTGACTTCGTAGGTGAAGTCGACGTGACCGGGGGTGTCGATGAAGTTCAGCTGGTAGGTCTTGCCGTCCTGCGCCTTGTAATGCAGGGTCACGCTGTGAGCCTTGATGGTGATGCCGCGCTCGCGCTCCAGGTCCATGGAGTCGAGGACCTGGGCCTCCATCTCGCGGTCGGACAAACCACCGCACATCTGGATGAAACGGTCGGCCAGGGTCGACTTGCCATGGTCGATGTGGGCGATGATGGAGAAATTGCGGATATGGCTCAGATCACTCACGGGCTCAACACTCGGAAAGAGAGCGCGGGCAGGGCCCGCCGAAAATAGCCGTGAATTCTAGCGTATCGACCGGGCGGGCGTAACCCACGGCTTGACACCCGGCAGCGAATACGCAAAGGGGGCGCCTCGGCGCCCCCTTTGCGTACATGCCCCGTGCGTTACTCGGACAGCTTGAAGGTGATGAAGCTGGCGCGCCCCTGGCGCAGCACGCGCATCGACACGCTGCGGTTCTTCGGCAGCGCCTCGGCCACCTTGCCGAAGGTTCTGGCCGAATCGATCGACTCGTTGTTGAGGTGGGTGATGACGTCGCCCGGGCGCAGCCCGATCAGCGCCGCCGGACCGTTCTGCACCTCGCGGATCAGCGCGCCGCCCTCCACTTCCAGCGCCCGCTGCTGCTCGGCACTGAGATCGACCACGGTCACGCCCAGGCGGTTGCTGCTGCGCGCCGGGCCTTCCTGGCCGGCAGCGCCGGCCAGCGCCTCGCCTTCCTCGGGCAGCGCACCGACCGCCAGGTCGAGCTTCTTGCGCGCGCCGCCACGCACGATATCAAGCGTCACCCGCGCACCCGGCTTGATGGTGCCGACCAGGTGCGGCAGATCGGCGGACACCACGATCGGCTGGCCGTTCATGGACAGGATCACGTCCCCCACCTGCAGGCCGCCCTTGGCCGCCGGGCCGTTCTCCAGCACCTGGGCTACCAGGGCGCCGGCCGGCTTGTCGAGCCCGAAGGACTCGGCCAGATCCTTGTTGACCTCCTGGATCACCACCCCGAGCCAGCCGCGATTGACCTTACCGCCGGCCTTGAGCTGTTCGGCGACATTCATCGCCACGTCGATCGGAATGGCGAACGACAGCCCCATGAAGCCGCCGGAGCGGGTGAAGATCTGCGAATTGATGCCGACCACCTCGCCATCCAGATTGAACAGCGGACCGCCGGAGTTGCCGGGGTTGATCGCCACGTCGGTCTGGATGAACGGCACATAGTTCTCGTTGGGCAGGCTGCGCCCCTTGGCGCTGACGATGCCGGCGGTCACCGAATGGTCGAAGCCGAACGGCGAACCGATGGCCAGTACCCACTCGCCGACCTTGAGCACCTCGGACCTGCCGAGCTTGACCGCCGGCAGCCCCTTGCCCTCGACCTTGAGCAGCGCCACGTCGGTACGCGGATCGGCGCCGACCAGCTTGGCCTCCAGCTCGCTGCGGTCGGACAGACGCACGATGATCTCGTCGGCATCGGCCACCACGTGGTTGTTGGTCAGCACGTAACCGTCGCCGGAGATGATGAAGCCCGAACCCAGCGACTGCGCCTGGCGCTGACGCGGCGCCTGCCCCTGAGGCAGCTGCGGAATGCTGCGCTCGAAGAACTCGCGGAAGATCGGCGGCAGTCCTTCCAGATCGGGCAGCATCTGCGGCGGCACGGCCGTCGCCTGGGTCGGAATGGCCTGGCGGGTACTGATGTTCACCACCGCCGGCGACACCTGCTCGACCAGCTCGGTGAACTCCGGCAACTGGGCATTGGCGACCAGCGCCTGGACCGCGAGCAACAGCGCAGCCAGCGACAGCATGGCGTGCTTCAGAGTACGCATGAATCTTGGACTCCCTTGGCAATCAACGAATTTCGACCGTCTGCAGATCGCTCGCCCGCTCGGCGCGCACCACCACAGGCTGCCGGGCCGGGTCTTCCGCGCCCTGCCGGCTGCGCCAGCGCACCAGCCCCCAGAACGACGCAAAACCGCCCATGGCGGCCAGAATGACAAAAGACTCGGCCAGCGCCAACCACTGGGCCAGCAAGGCCCCGGCGAACAGGCCAAGCAACGGCAGCAGATAGACCAGCAGGGAGCTGCGCACCAGCAGGTCCTCGGGAATCCCGATCACCACCCGGTCGTCGACCGCCAGCACCCGGTCGCTCAGCGCCCGCACATAGCCGCGGCGCTCGCCGACACCCAGCTTCTCCATCAGCCCCTGACCGCAGCCGGCATTCGCCGAACAGGCCGAGCAGGTGCTGCGGCGCAGGGTTTCCACCCACACCGCCCCCGGCTCGACCGCCACCACGCGCCCGGATTCCTCGATCATCGCGCCAGCCGCTCAGCGTGATGCGGCATCGTCGACCGCCGGTTGCGGCGGCAGCTCGCGGATGATCTGCGTCTCGTCGGAAGCCACCGGCGTCCGGGCCGTCTCGGCGCTCTCCGCCGGGAAGCTGGCCAGCACGGCCGGTGCCTGCGGCGCGGTCACCACCGGCAGCGCCGGCTGCACCGCCGGAGCGGCCTGCTGGGCCAGCTGCGGCGCCTGCAGTGCCTCGTCCTGGTGATACCAGCGCACCCCGGCCAGCACCGCCAGGGTCACCGACGCGGCGACCGCGAAGCGGCCGAGGCGCTGCCAGCCGCGCGCACGGGGCGCGGCGACAGGCGCTGCGGCTGCAGCCGGCTCGGCATCGATCGCTGCCGCCACCGCCGCGCTCAGGTCCAGGCCGGGCAATACCGACTGGCGGTGCATCACGTCACGCGCCAGTTGATAACGCGCCCAGCACACGCGCGCCTGCGCGTCCTCTCCGGCTGCCGCCAGCACTCGGCGCAGCTCCAGTTCGCCGGCCTCGCCGTCCATGACGGCAGACATCGATTCGTCCAGGGCTTCACGACTCATGGTTTTCATCTCCAGGCTGACGCCGCGTAGTCAGGCTTCGTGCAGCAACGGCTGCAGGGCCTTGTCGATCGCTTCGCGCGCGCGGAAGATCCGCGAGCGCACCGTTCCCACCGGACATTGCATGGCATTGGCAATCTCCTCGTAACTCAGGCCCTCGAACTCGCGCAGCGTCAGGGCGGTACGCAGGTCTTCGGGCAACTGGGCGATGGTGCGATGCACGGTGGCCTCGATCTCATCGCGCAGCAGGGCGCGCTCCGGCGTCTCGATATCCTTGAGGGCATGATCGCCCTCGAAAAACTCGGCGTCCTCGGCGCTGACATCGCTGTCCGGGGGACGCCGGCCGCGTGCCACCAGATGGTTCTTCGCCGTGTTCACCGCAATGCGGTACAGCCAGGTGTAGAACGCACTGTCGCCGCGGAAGTTACCCAGCGCCCGATAGGCCTTGATGAAGGCTTCCTGGGCCACATCCTGGGCCTCCTGGGGGTCATGCACGAAGCGCACCACCAACCCGAGAATCTTGTGCTGGTACTTGAGTACCAGCAGATCGAACGCGCGCTTGTCGCCGCGCTGGACTCGCTCGACCAACTGCTGATCGGCTTCCTGGGTCTGCATTACTGCTCCTAATGAACGCCCGGAAAATCGGGCCGCGCCCGCCAGAGCCAACCTGTGTGCTGAATAGACTCGGGGCCGGGACAAAAGTTCTGGGCTGCCGGCAGGATCGCCTGCGGTGGCGTGAACGCCCTGGGGGTGCCGGCGCAACGGACATTGCGCTGGCGCGGGGATCTGCTTGAATTCGGATATATTTTGCCGTCTGGCCCTTCTATATACTAGCCAGCTTGTTATCGCGGAAATGGCCTCCATGAGCCGACACCATCAGCACGACGTTCTCGTCATCGGCAGCGGCGGCGCCGGCCTGTCCCTCGCCCTCAACCTGCCCGAGCACCTGCGCGTGGCGGTGCTGAGCAAGGGCGAACTGGCCGGCGGCTCCACTTACTGGGCCCAGGGCGGCGTGGCGGCGGTGCTCGACGACAGCGACAACATCGAATCCCATGTACACGACACCCTGGTGGCCGGTGCCGGCCTGTGCCACGAGGACGCTGTACGCTTCACCGTCGAGCACAGCCGCGAGGCGATCCAGTGGCTGATCGAGCAGGGCGTGCCCTTCACCCGCGACGACGACCATCACGAGGGCGAGCCCGGCTTCGCCTTCCACCTGACCCGCGAGGGCGGTCACAGCCACCGGCGCATCATCCATGCCGCCGACGCCACCGGCACGGCGATCTTCAACACCCTGCTGGCCCGCGCCCGCCAGCGACCGAACATCGAGCTGCTCGAACAGCGCGTGGCCGTCGACCTGATCACCGAACGCAAGCTCGGCGGCAGCGGCAACCGCTGCCTGGGCGCCTATGTGCTGAACCGCGCCAGCGGCGAGGTCGACACCTTCGCCGCGCGCTTCGTGGTGCTGGCCACCGGCGGCGCCGCCAAGGTCTACCTGTACACCAGCAATCCCGACGGCACCTGCGGCGACGGCATCGCCATGGCCTGGCGCGCCGGCTGCCGGGTCGGCAACCTGGAGTTCAACCAGTTCCACCCGACCTGCCTGTACCACCCGCAGGCGAAGAACTTCCTGATCACCGAGGCGCTGCGCGGCGAGGGCGGCCTGCTCCGGCTGCCCAATGGCGAGCGCTTCATGGACCGCTTCGATGCGCGCGCCGAACTGGCGCCCCGCGACATCGTCGCCCGCGCCATCGACCACGAGATGAAGCGCCTAGGCATCGACTGCGTGTACCTGGACATCAGCCACCGCCCGGCCGAGTTCATCAAGAGCCACTTCCCCACCGTCTACGAGCGCTGCCTGGGCTACGGCATCGACATCACCGTCCAGCCGATCCCGGTGGTGCCGGCGGCGCACTACACCTGCGGCGGCGTGGTGGTCGACAGCCGCGGCCACACCGACGTCAACGGTCTCTACGCCATCGGCGAGACCAGCTTCACCGGCCTGCACGGCGCCAACCGCCTGGCCAGCAACTCGCTGCTGGAATGCTTCGTCTACGCCCGCGCGGCCGCCTCCGACATCCTCGACCAGCTGGAGCAGGTCGCGATGCCGCCGGCGCTGCCGAGCTGGGACGCCAGCCAGGTCACCGACTCCGACGAGGACGTGATCATCGCCCACAACTGGGACGAGCTGCGGCGCTTCATGTGGGACTACGTGGGCATCGTGCGCACCAGCAAGCGCCTGCAGCGCGCCCAGCACCGGGTGCGCCTGCTGCTGGCGGAAATCGACGAGTTCTACAGCAACTACCGGGTCAGCCGCGACCTGATCGAACTGCGCAACCTGGCGCTGGTCGCCGACCTGATGATCCGCTCGGCCATGCTGCGCCGCGAGAGCCGCGGCCTGCACTACACCCTCGACTACCCTGGCCTGCTGCCCGAGGCGACGGACACCATCCTGCTGCCGGCCGGCTATTCGGCCGCCTGAGCCATCCGCTCGTCCTGCGCCGCAGGCGGCGCCCAGCGGCGACGGGCGAATTTCAGGCGCAGGCGCAGACGGCGATGTGCCGCCGACTCCAGACTGTCGGCCGGCACGCACCAGGTGCGGTCGAAACGTTGTCCGGGACGGCGAAAGCGCAACACCACCAGCAGAGGAATCGCCACACACCCCGGCCGCAACTGCACCGCCTGCCAGCCGCCGGCACGACTGTACAGCCACCAGCCGTCGCCATCGTGACGCAAGCCGCGCAGCGCCCGGGGACTGCGCAGCAGCACCTGCCGGTGCAGACCGGTCAGGGCATAGAGGCACACCAGCCCGGCAAGGATCAGAGCGACCGGCAACGGCAGATCGCACAGCGCCAGGCTCGCCAAGGCCAGCACCCAGCAACCCAGATGCAGCGCCAGCAGGCGCCGCGACGGGCGCCAGTGGCACTCGAAAGGCTCAATGCGGCTGGACACGATCCAGGATCATCCGCACCATCCGTGCGTGGTCGGGGTCCTGCGGCGTGTTGTAGTTCATGAACCAACTGAACAGGTCGGGGTCCTCGCACTTGAGCAGGTTACGGAAACGCGCCTGATCGGCGGCGTCCAGCTGCGGATAGGCTTCGTCGAGGAACGGCTTGAACAGCACGTCCAGCTCCAGCATGCCGCGCCGGCATTCCCACTGCAGTCGCTTCAGTTCGATGTTTTCTTCGCTCATCTCGGCCTCCTCGGCAATAGCGGCGCATTATAACCCTGCCCCGGTCACTGGCCAGCCTGGCCATCCGGCTGACAAGTGCCGGCAGCCAGCTCTATCATGGCCACCTCGAATCCCCTACCGGCGCCCGACATGTCCGCATCCGCATTCTTCTGCCCGCTCGACCACGAAGGCGTACTCGCCGTCCACGGCGTGGATGCCACCAAGTTCCTCCAGGGTCAGCTGACCTGCAATCTCAACTACCTCGACGCCTCGACCAGCAGCCTGGGCGCCCGCTGCAACGTCAAGGGGCGCATGCTGTCTAGCTTTCGCATCGTGCCGCTGGCCGACGGCTTCGCCCTGGCCATGGCTCGCGAGCTGATCGAGGCGCAACTGGCCGACCTGAAGAAGTACGCAGTGTTCTCCAAGGTCCAGCTGCTCGACGAAAGCAGCGCCTGGGTGCGCTTCGGCCTGTACGGCGGCGACGCCGCACTGCGCGCCCTCGGCCTCGACCTGCCGGCCGACGATGGCCGCGTGGCCCGTCAGGGCGATGTGCTGGCCGTACGCCTGCGCGACGGTCGCAGCGAGCTGTGGGCGCCGACCGGCGAGGCCGACAGCCTGCGCCGGCAGCTCGCCACCCAGCTCGCCGAGGGCAGCCGCAACGACTGGCTGCTGGCCCAGGTGCGCGCCGGCGTCGCCCAGGTGTTCGGCGCCACCCGCGAGCTGTTCATCCCGCAGATGCTCAACCTGCAGAGTCTGGGCGGTGTCAGCTTCAAGAAGGGCTGCTACACCGGCCAGGAAATCGTCGCGCGTATGCAGTACCTCGGCCGCCTCAAACGCCGCCTGTACCGCCTGCAACTGGCAGACGGTGCACTGCCGGAGCCCGGCGTCGAGCTGTTCTCGCCGATCCACGGCTCCTCGGTGGGCGAGGTGGCGCTGGCGGCGCACAGCGAGACGGGCATCGAACTGCTCGCCGTGCTGCAGGACAACGCCGCCGAAGACGGCCGCCTGCACCTGGGCAACCCGGACGGCCCGGCGCTGCAGCGCCTGGAGCTGCCCTACACCATCGACGGCGACCGCGACATCCAGCGCTGAGCCGGGCAGCGCCGCCCCGGCACGCTGACAGGGCCATCTTCACCGCGCAGCGTCCATTGCGGCGAAGATGCACCCTCCCCTGCCTGCCGCCACGCACGTACCCCACACGTGCAGACTGCCTGCCGCGCCATCCTCCAGTGACGATGCGGCGCCATACCTGTTCCTGAGCGGCGGGCAGACTCGCGGCCCCTGGCTTATCCTCAAGCCATCGCGCATCGTCACTGGAGCGACCATGTCCCGCGCCCTCGCGTCCCGCTGGCTGTGCCTGCTGCTCGCCCTGCTGATGCTGGCGGCCTGCAGCCGCCTGGAACTGGCCTACCGCAACCTCGACCGACTGATTCCCTGGCGACTGGACGATTACCTGAGCCTCGACAGGGCACAACGCGACTGGCTGGACGCGCGCCTGGACGAGCACATGCGCTGGCACTGCCGCAACGAACTGCCGCGCTATCTGGACTGGCTCGAACGCCAGCGCCCGCTGCTCGCCGGCAGTCCCAGCCCGGCAGACCTGGAGGCGCCGCTCGGCGAGAGCCGCAGCCTGCTGCAACCGACGCTCGCCCGTATCGCCCCGGATGCCGCCCGCCTGCTGGCCGGCCTGAGCGCCGCGCAAGTCGACGAGCTGGAGGAAAACCTGCTCAGGGAGCGCAACCGACTGCACGCCCGCTATCTGGGCCGCGCGCCGGCGGAGCGGTTGCAGCGACGGGTGGAGCGCGCGCAGCGCCGCCTGGAGGACTGGCTGGGTCCGCTGCATCCCCAGCAGCGCGCCTATCTGCGTCAGTGGGCTCTGCGTCAGGATGCCAACGTGGCGCCCTGGCTGGCCAACCGCGCCCACTGGCAGACCCTGCTGCTGGCCCAGCTGCGCGCCGCGCCACGCGACAACCTCGCCACCCGCCTGGAGCCCCTGCTGAGCAGCCCTGAGCGCTACTGGGAAGCCGACTACCGGCGGGCCGTGTCCGACGGACAACAGGCCCTGGCCGAATTGCTCAGCGAGCTGTGGGCGAGCAGCACCCGAGCACAGCGCCAGCACCTCGACCGGCGCCTGGACAGCCTGCGCGGCGACCTGGCGGGACTGCCCTGCCGGGACTGAACTCAGAGTGCCGGCAGAGCCCAGTCGATGGGCGCCATGCCGTGCTGTTCGAGGAACTTGTTGGTGCGCCCGAAGTGACCGTTGCCGATGAAGCCGCGATGGGCGGACAGCGGCGAGGGATGGGGCGAGCGCAGGATCAGGTGCTTGGTCGGATCGATCAGCCGCTCCTTGCTCTGGGCGTGGGCGCCCCAGAGCAGGAAAACCAGGTGCGGGCACTCGCGGCTGACCACCTCGATCACCTTGTCGGTGAACGGCTGCCAACCGGCAGCGGCGTGGGAACCGGCCTTGCCCTGCTCGACGGTCAGCGAGGTATTGAGCAACAGCACGCCCTGTTCGGCCCAGTGCTGCAGGCAGCCATGGTTGGGCGGGTCGATGTTCAGGTCGCGCTTGAGTTCCTTGAAGATGTTCACCAGCGACGGCGGCACCGGCACACCGGGCTGCACCGAGAAGCACAGACCGTGGGCCTGGCCCGGCCCGTGGTAGGGATCCTGACCGATGATCACCACCTTGACCCGCTGCAGCGGTGTGGAATCGAGGGCGTGGAAGATCAGCCCGCCAGGGGGAAATATCTGCTTGCCGGCCGCCTTCTCGCGGCGCAGGAAGCCGCCCAGCGCCTGCATGTAGGGCTTGTCGAACTCCTCGTGCAAGGCCGCCTTCCAGCCCGGTTCGAGTTTGATGCGATCCTGTGCGGCGCTCATCACGGCCCCCTCATTGCGACGAAAGCGGCACGCTAGAGAAGCCCTGCCGGCAAGTCAAGGCGACATCGCCATGCACAAACCTGCAATGCGCGCCGCGACCACACGCACAAAGCCGCATCCCGCCGACCTAGACAAATAGCCAATGCCACCGCTCCGGTCGCCTCTACAAGATGCCAGGGGATAACAAGAGATGGCCAGGAGGCCGCATGAAACGCATCTTTTCTGCCATCGCACTGTGGCTCGGCCTCAGCACCGCGGTCACCGCCGCCGACCCCATCACCCTCGGCCTCAACTACCCGCGCACCGGCCCCTACAAGGAGGAAGGTCTGGCACAGATGCGCGGCGCCCTGCTGGCCATCGACGAACTGAACGCCCGCGGCGGTGTGCTCGGCAGGCCGCTGCGCCTGCTCAGCCGCGACACCGCCTCGCGCCCGGAAAAGGCCGTCGCCAACGTCGACCGGCTGGTCGACAACGGCGCCGTCATGCTGTTCGGCGGCGTCTCCAGCGCCGTGGCGATTGCCGCCAGCCAGCGCGCCCGCGAGCGCGGCGTGCTCTACTTCGGCACCATCACCTACTCCAACGACACCACCGGCAAGGACGGTCATCGCTACATCTTCCGCGAAAGCAACAATGCCTGGATGAGCGGCAAGGTGCTCGGCCATTACCTGAGCGAGGCGCTGCCGGACAAGAACTACTTCTATGTCACCGCCGACTACACCTGGGGCCACAGCAGCGAGGAGTCGCTGCGCCGGCATACCGGCAGCGAGGACGGCGGCCGGCATCCGGGCGTAAAGGTTCCGTTCCCCGGTGCGCGCCTGGCCGATTTCCGCGCCGCCCTGCAGCAGGCCGCCGCCAGCGAGGCGCAGATCCTCGCCCTGGTGCTGTTCGGCGACGACCTGGTGCGCGCCATGCGCATCGTCGACGACATGGGCCTCGGCAAACGCATGCAGGTGGTCGTGCCCAACCTGACCCAGAGCATGATCGAACAAGCCGGGCCGGGGATCATGCAAGGCGTGATCGGCACCGAACACTGGACCTGGCGCGTCCCCGAACTGGAGCAGTCGCAGCGCGGCCAGGCCTTCGTCGAGGCCTTCCGCGAACGCTACGAACTCTACCCCTCCAGCTCCGCCGCCTCGGCCTACAGCATCGTCCAGCAATGGGCCGACGCCGCCGAACGGGCGCGCAGCCTGAACGGCGAGGCGCTGATCAAGGCGCTCGAAGGCCATCGCTACAGTCTGCTCAAGGACGAACAGGAATGGCGCGCCTTCGACCACCAGAACGTGCAGACCGTCTACGCCGTCAAGGTCCGTCCGCGCGAGGCAATCATGCAGGAGCGCTCGCGCCAGGATTACTACGAGATCGTCGCGCGCATGTCCGGCGAGCAGGCCGCACCGACCCTCGCCGAGTGGCAGGCACAGCGCAGCGCCGCCGGCAAGCCGCCGAAGCTGCAGTGAGCGGGCGCGGCGGGCGCTGGACAAGGGCCCGCCGCCGACGCTAAAAGAACAGCACGTCCGCCGTGTCTGCGAGGATCGCCATGAGCAACGCCATCGAACCCTACAAGTCCGCGCCCTTCGACCTGACCCACAAGCTGACCGTGGAGAAGCACGGGCACACCGCGCTGATCACCATCAACAACCCGCCGGCCAACACCTGGGACCGCGAGGGGCTGATCGGCCTGCGCCTGCTGGTCGAGCACCTCGACCGTGACGACGACATCTATGCCCTGGTGATCACCGGCCAGGGCAACAGCTTCTTCAGCGCCGGCGCCGACCTCAAGCTGTTCGCCGACGGCGACCGCAGCCGGGCGCGCGCCATGGCGCGCCTGTTCGGCGAAGCCTTCGAGGCGCTGCGCGATTTCCGTGGCGTGAGCATCGCAGCGATCAACGGCTACGCCATGGGCGGCGGCCTGGAGTGCGCGCTGGCCTGCGACATCCGCATCGTCGAGCGCCACGCCCAGCTGGCCCTGCCCGAGGCCGGCGTCGGCCTGCTGCCCTGTGCCGGCGGCACCCAGCACCTGCCCTGGCTGGTCGGCGAAGGCTGGGCCAAGCGCATGATCCTCTGCGGCGAACGGGTCGATGCCGACACCGCAGTACGCATCGGCCTGGCCGAGCAGGTGGTCGACAGCGGCGAGGCGCGCGGCCATGCCCTGCTGCTGGCGGCGCGCGCTGCGCGGCAGAGTCCGGTGGCGGTGCGCACCATCAAGCCGCTGATCCAGGGCGCCCGCCAGCGCGGCCCGAGCAGCTGGCTGGCGGAGGAACGCGAGCGTTTCGTCGATCTGTTCGATGCCGAAGATACCCGCGAGGGGGTCAACGCCTTCCTCGAAAAGCGCGAGCCGCACTGGCGCAACCGCTGAGCCGGTGGCCGCGCACCGCACCGTGTCGGGCGCAGCCTGCCGCCCCTCCCCCGCCGCACACCGGCGCGCCG
Organism: Pseudomonas guangdongensis; assembly: GCF_900105885.1. Classification (NCBI taxonomy): domain Bacteria; kingdom Pseudomonadati; phylum Pseudomonadota; class Gammaproteobacteria; order Pseudomonadales; family Pseudomonadaceae; genus Geopseudomonas; species Geopseudomonas guangdongensis. The sequence goes on from NZ_LT629780.1 coordinate 229,641, forward strand.
CCCGAGCCGAATACGCGCCGGGCAGCCTTCAGCAGTTACCCTTCTTCGCCTGACCCGGCGGGCAGAAACGCCCGCCGTGCGGCGCGCCGCCGTCGCCGACATGGATATCCAGTCCCGGATCGACCCGCACATGGGCGCCCGGCGTGCGCACGCTGCACCCCACCAGCGCCAGCACGCTCGCCAGCAACATCACACTCAGTACACGCATAACGACCTCCCGGCACACTCGTTCAGATGTGGTATTCGACCGCCGGGCAACGGCGCGGTTCAGCGCAGCCCCGGAGCATCCAGCCCGCTGCAGCGCAGCGTCAGGTTGAGGCGCTGGGCGCCGAGCCGCGGATGGCAGCCCTCGCGCAGCGGAGATACACCATGGTGGAACAGCCGCGCCGGGCCGCCCCAGACCAGCACGTCGCCATGTTCCAGGCGCAGCGGGCGTGGGCGCTGCGAACGCTGCAGGCCGCCGAGCAGGAAGGTCGCCGGCAGACCGAGGGAGATCGACACTATGGGCTGGGTGAAATCGCGCTCGTCGCGGTCCTGATGCAGCCCCATGCCCGCGCCCGGGCGATAGCGATTGAGCAGGCAGGCATCCGGCGCGAAGTCGGCAAAACCGGCGCAGGCCGCGGCGCGCACCGCCAGCGCCTCCAGCACGGCCGGCAATGCCGGCCAGGGCGATCCGGACAGCGGATCGCAGGGCGAATAACGGTAGCCACGGGCATCGCTGACCCAGCCGTAGCGCCCGCAGTTGGTCATGCTCACCGCCATGCGGCGCCCGCCCGGCGTGCGCATGAAGCGCAGCGGCGCTGCCGCGATCACCGCCCGCAGCGCGGCGAGCAGCGGCTCCAGTTCATCCAGGGCATGGCCGCGCAGCAGGTGGACGCCGGGTGCCAGCTCGCAGTGTTCGCGGTGCCACAGCCCGGCGGCATGCAGCAGGTCATCGCTCAGCATCGGACACCTCCGATGCCGCATCCGGCAGGCAGTCCCCAGACCGCCTCCGGTGGGGCGGCGGCGCCCCGTCGCTGCGGTCGTCAGCGCACGTCTGTTCGTCGCACTGCGCCATCGTCACCCTCGCCCGCCTCTGGCCACATCGATGCGACGGCCATTGTAGCCCGCCATCCGGGCAGCGGAATGCGCGAAGCCCGCCGGAGGGCGGGCTTCGCGGGTACTGGGTAACGGACTCAGAGCGCCTGTTGCAACTGCGGCAGCGCCTCGAACAGATCGCCGACCAGGCCGTAGTCGGCGACCTGGAAGATCGGCGCCTCCTCGTCCTTGTTGATCGCCACGATCACCTTGGAGTCCTTCATGCCGGCCAGGTGCTGGATCGCGCCGCTGATGCCGACGGCGATATACAGCTCGGGCGCGACGATCTTGCCGGTCTGGCCGACCTGCATGTCGTTGGGCACGAAGCCGGCGTCCACCGCCGCGCGCGAGGCACCGACCGCGGCGCCCAGCTTGTCGGCCAGCGTGTAGAGCAGCGCGAAGTTCTCGCCGTTCTGCATGCCGCGACCGCCGGAGACCACCACCTTGGCGGCGGTCAGCTCGGGACGCTCGGACTTGGCCAGTTCCTCGCCGACGAAGGCGGAAAGGCCGGCATCGCTGCCGCCGCTCACCGCCTCGATGGCGGCGCTGCCGCCCGTGGCGGCCACGGCGTCGAAGCCGGTGCCGCGCACGGTGATCACCTTGATCGCCGCGCTGGACTGCACGGTGGCGATGGCGTTGCCGGCGTAGATCGGGCGCTGGAAGGTGTCGGCGCTCTCGACCTTGACGATCTCGGAGATCTGGTCGACGTCCAGCAGCGCGGCAACGCGCGGCAGCACGTTCTTGCCGGTGGTGGTGGCGGCGGCCAGCACATGGCTGTAGCCCTTGCCCAGCTCGGCCAGCAGCGGCGCGACGTTTTCCGGCAGCTGGTGGGCGAAGGTAGCGCTGTCGGCGACCAGCACCTTGGCGACACCGGCCACCTTGGCGGCGGCTTCGGCCACCGCGGCGCAGGCGCTGCCGGCGACCAGCACATGGATGTCGCCGCCGATCTGCTGGGCCGCGGCCAGGGTGTTCAGGGTCGCAGCGCCCAGGGCTGCGTTGTTGTGCTCGGCGAGTACCAGGATTGCCATCAGATCACCTTCGCTTCGTTCTTCAGTTTCTCGACCAGCTCGGCCACCGAGCCGACCTTGATGCCGGCGCTGCGGGTGGCCGGCGCCTCGACCTTGAGGGTCTTCACGGTGGAGGCGGTGGACACGCCGAGGGCCTCGGGCGTCAGCACGTCGAGCGGCTTCTTCTTGGCCTTCATGATATTGGGCAGGGAGGCGTAGCGCGGCTCGTTGAGGCGCAGGTCGGTGGTGACGATGGCCGGCAGTTTGAGGGCCACGGTCTGCAGGCCGCCGTCGATCTCGCGGGTGACGTTGACCTTGTCGCCGGCGACTTCCACCTTGGAGGCGAAGGTGCCCTGGGCGAAGCCGGTCAGCGCGGCGAGCATCTGCCCGGTCTGGTTGTTGTCGCTGTCGATGGCCTGCTTGCCGGTGATGATCAGCTGCGGCTGTTCACGGTCGACCACGGCCTTGAGCAGCTTGGCCACGGCCAGGGAGTTCAGCTCGTCGGCGAACTCGACCAGGATGGCGCGGTCGGCGCCGAGTGCCAGTGCGGTGCGCAGCTGTTCCTGGGCCTGGGCCGGGCCGACGGAAACGGCCACGATCTCGGTCGCGACACCCTTTTCCTTCAGGCGCACCGCCTCTTCCACGGCGATCTCGCAGAACGGGTTCATCGACATCTTCACGTTGGCCAGGTCGACGCCGGAGTGGTCCGCCTTGACGCGAACCTTGACGTTGTAGTCGACCACGCGCTTCACGGTCACGAGGATCTTCATCGCTTACCTCTTCCAGTCATTTGAAGTTGCGGCGGATCAGCTTCTGCACCCAGCCGACGATGCCGGCGCGGAACAGCAGCACGCAGAGCACGAAGATCACCCCGAGGATCACATGCACCCAGTCGCCCAGCGGGCCGTTGGACAGGTAGCTCTGCAGGGTCACCACCACGGTGGCGCCGACCAGCGGACCGAGCACGGTGCCGACGCCGCCGAGCAGGGTCATCAGGATCACCTCGCCGGACATGTGCCAGTGCGCGTCGGTCAGCGAGGCCAGCTGGAACACCACGGTCTTGGTCGCCCCGGCCAGACCGGTGAGGGTCGCCGAGATGACGAAGGCCAGCAGTTTGTGGGCGGCGACGTTGTAGCCGAGGGAAATGGCCCGAGGCTCGTTGTCGCGGATCGCCTTGAGCACCTGACCGTAGGGCGAGTGGATGGTGCGCTGGATCACCGCGAAGCCGAAGATGAACACTGCCAGCACGAAGTAGTACATGGACAGGTTGCTCTTCAGGTCGATCAGCCCGAACAGCTCGCCGCGCGGTACGCCCTGCAGGCCGTTCTCGCCGCCGGTGAAGGGCGCCTGCACATAGATGAAGAACACCAGCTGGGCCAGCGCCAGGGTGATCATCGCGAAGTAGATGCCCTGACGGCGGATCGCCAGCAGGCCGAAGCCCAGACCGAGCAGCCCCGAGGCCGCCGTGCCGGCGAGAATGCCCAGCTCGGTGGACAACCCGGTGTGCTGGCTGAGCAGGTAGCCGGTGACGTAGCCGCCGCTGGCGAGGAAGGCGGCGTGGCCGAAGGACAGCAGCCCCGCGTAGCCGAGCAGCAGGTTGAAGGCGCAGGCGAACAGGGCGAAGCACAGCAGCTTCATCAGGAACACCGGATAGATCGCCAGCGGCGCGACCAGCGCCACCCCCAGCAAGCCCAGGTACAGCCCCCACTTGCGGCGCTGGGCGGCGCGGCGGCGTTCCTGCTCGACCTGCGGATGGGCGAGGGCCGCGGCCGCCGCCTGAAGGTTTTCCACACTCGACATGCTCATGCCTCCTTACCGAACAGTCCCGCCGGGCGGAACAGCAGGACGATCACCATCACCAGGAACACCACGGTGCTGGCCGCCTGCGGATAGAACACCTTGGTCAGACCCTCGATCAGGCCCATGGCCAGACCGGTGACGATGGCGCCCATGATCGAGCCCATGCCGCCGATTACCACCACGGCGAACACCACGATCAACAGGTTGGCGCCCATGGTCGGACTGACCGGATAGATCGGCGCGGCGAGCACGCCGGCGAAGGCCGCCAGCGCCACGCCGTAGCCATAGGTCAGGGTGATCAGCAGCGGCACGTTGATGCCGAAGGCCTGCATCAGCTTGGGGTTCTCGGTGCCGGCGCGCAGGTAGGAACCCAGGCGGGTGCGCTCGATCATGTACCAGGTGAGCAGGCACACCACCAGCGCGGCAACGACTACCCAGGCGCGGTAGACGGGCAGGAACATGAAGCCGAGGTTGACGCCGCCCTTGAGCAGGTCGGGCATCGGGTAGGAGGCGCCGGAGACGCCGAACAGCTTGACGAAGCTGCCTTCGACGATCAGCGCCAGGCCGAAGGTCAGCAGCAGGCCGTAGAGGTGGTCCTCGCCGGCAATGCGGCGCAGCAGGTGGCGCTCCACCGCCATGCCGATGGCGCCGACCAGCAGTGGCGAGAGCACCAGCGCCACCCAGTAGTTGACGCCCAGATAGTTGAGGCCGAGCAGCGCGGCGAAGGCGCCGAGCATGTACAGCGCGCCGTGGGCGAAGTTGATGATCCGCAGCAGGCCGAAAATGATCGCCAGGCCCAGGCTGAGCAGCGCGTAGAAGGCGCCGTTGATCAGGCCGAGCAGCAGCTGGCCGAGCAGCACGCCCAGGGGAATACCGAATACGAGAGTCATGAGTCACCACCCACAGGAAGTCCGCGACACCCGGCCGCGCGGGCCGGGTGGATGGCTCGGCCCCGCGCAGCGCGGGGCCGGCGGTCGATCAGTTCTGTGCCACCTTGCCGGTCACCAGCTTGCACTGGCTCTCGGCCAGCGGGCGGTAGGCCTGCTCGCCGGGGATGGTGCTGACGATCTTGTACAGGTCCCACTCGCCCTTGGACTCGGCCGGGGTCTTGACCTGCACCAGGTACATGTCGTGGACCATGCGCCCGTCCTCGCGGATCTGGCCGCCCTTGGCGAACATGTCGTTGATCGGGGTCGCCGCCATCTTGGCGCGCACGGTCTTGGTGTCGTCGCTGCCGGTGGCCTTGACCGCGTTCAGGTAGTGCATGGTCGCCGAGTAGACCCCGGCCTGGGCCATGGTCGGCATGCGCTTGACGCGCTCGTAATAGCGCTGGGCCCAGGCGCGGGTCTCGTCGTTCATGTCCCAGTACCAGCCGGTGGTCAGTTGCAGGCCCTGGGTGACGTCCAGGCCCATGGCATGGATGTCGTTGAGGAACACCACCATGCCGGCGAGCTTCTGCCCGGACTGGGTGACGCCGAACTGGCTGGCGGTCTTCAGGGCGTTGACGGTGTCGGCGCCGGCGTTGGCCAGGGCGATCACCTCGGCGCCGGAACCCTGGGCCTGCAGCACATAGGAAGAGAAGTCGCTGCTGGGGAACGGATGACGGACTTCGCCGAGCACCTTGCCACCGCCCTCGGTGACCACCTTGGTGATGTCGCTGGCCAGCGAGTGGCCGAAGGCATAGTCGGCGGTCAGCATGTACCAGCTCTTGCCGCCGTTCTGCACCATCGCCTTGGCGGTGCCGTTGGCCATGGCGTAGGTGTCGTAGGTCCAGTGGATATGGTTGGGCGAGCAGAACTCGTTGGTGATGCTGGAGGACGCCGCGCCGGAAATCAGCGCCAGCTTGTCGGACTGCTCGACCACCTTGGCCGCCGCCAGCACCACCGAGGTGGCCACCAGGCCGGTCACCATGTCGACGTTGCGCTCGTCGACCCACTGGCGCACGGTGTTGGCGCCGACGTCCGGCTTGTTCAGGTCGTCGGCGCTGAACACCACGATCTTCTTGCCGTCGACGCTGCCGCCGAAGTCCTCCACCGCCATCTGCAGCGCCTCCAGACCGCCGGGGCCGGCAAGATCGCGGTAGGTGCCGGACATGTCGGCGAGGTAGCCGATGCGGATCTCGTCGTTGCTGATCGACGCCTGCGCCGTCCCGGCGACCAGGCTGGAGGCGAACATGGCAATTGCGGTCTTCTGGAATACCTTCATGTTTTCACCCACTTTCCACTGTTTTTGTTGTTGTACAGACCCGCGCCCGGCCTCCCGGCAGCGCTACGGCAGGCCGGCAGACATCGGGGCGGGGCAGAACGCGGTTCAGACACCCAGACAGGTGTTGAGTAGCTCCTTTTTCGCCGGCAGCTCGGCGGCGGTGATTTCCTCGACGATCTGGCCGTGCTCCATCAGGTAGTGACGGTCGGCCAAGGGCGCGGCGAAACGGAAGTTCTGCTCCACCAGGACGATGGTCAGGCCCTTGTTCTTGAGCTTGACCAGCACTTCGCCGAGCTTCTGCACGATCACCGGGGCCAGGCCCTCGGTGATCTCGTCGAGCAGCAGCAGGTTGGCGCCGGTACGCAGGATGCGCGCCATCGCCAGCATCTGCTGCTCGCCGCCGGACAGCCGGGTACCCTGGCTGAAACGACGCTCGTAGAGGTTGGGGAACATTTCGTAGATTTCGTCGAGGTCCATCCCGCCGCTGCGCACGGTGGGCGGCAGCAGCAGGTTCTCCTCGACGTTGAGGCTGGCGAAGATGCCGCGTTCCTCCGGGCAGTAGCCGACGCCCAGACGCGGAATCAGGTGTGCGGCGCTGGCGATGGTCTCGTTGCCGTTGATCATGATCGAGCCGGTACGCCGGCCGACCAGGTTCATGATCGCGCGCAGGGTGGTGGTGCGCCCGGCACCGTTGCGGCCGAGCAGGGTCACCAGTTCGCCGCGCCGCACCAGCAGGTCGATGCCGTGGAGGATGTGCGACTCGCCATAGAAGGCGTGCAGGTCGCTGATGCGCAGTTGTTCGTAATCGGGAGTATGCAGGCTGGTCATGCGTGGGCCTCCTCGGCGGCGGCTTCGCTGCCCAGATAGGCCTCGCGCACCTGCGGGTTGGCCGACACCGTGGCGTAGTCGCCCTCGGCGAGGATCGCGCCGCGCGCCAGTACGGTGAGGCGGTCGCACAGGCGGCTGACCACGCTGAGGTTGTGCTCGACCATCACCACGGTGCGACCGACCGCGGCGCGACGCACCAGGTCGACCACCATGTCAACGTCCTCGTGGCCCATGCCCTGGGTCGGCTCGTCGAGCAGCAGCACGCTGGGCTCCAGCGCCAGGGTCGTGGCCAGCTCCAGGGCGCGCTTGCGCCCGTAGGGCAGCTCGATGGTCAGGGTGTCGGCGAAGCCGAGCAGATCGACCTCGCCGAGCAGCTGCTCGGCGCGCGCGTTGAGCGCATCCAGGCAGCGCGCCGACTTCCAGAAGTGGAAGGAGTTGCCCTCGCGGCGCTGCAGGGCCACGCGCACGTTGTCGCGCACGCTCATGTGGCCGAACACCGCGGAAATCTGGAAGGAGCGCACCAGGCCCAGACGGGCGATCTCGTTGGGCTTCATGCCGGTGATCGGCTTGCCGAAGTAGAGGATCTCGCCGCGGGTCGGGGTGAGGAACTTGGTGAGCAGGTTGAACACGGTGGTCTTGCCGGCCCCGTTGGGACCGATCAGCGCATGGATATGACCCTTCTGCACACGCAGATCGACCGAATCGACGGCGGTGAAGCCGCGAAACTCCTTGGTCAGGCCGCGTGTTTCCAGCACGAACTCTGGTGCCATGGGGTGCCCTCTAACCTTGATTGTTTTTGTTGGTTATGGCGCAGGCCGTGGTTGGCCTTTACGTCAACGTAACAGCAACCCGCCGCGCACGGCAAGCACCCTGCGCATGCCTTTTGCGCAGTCAGTCGCGCGGCGGGCGCGGCACGCGGCCCATCAGGTAGAACTCGGGATTGGGCGGCGTCGCAGCCAGCGACACCAGACGGTTGGACAGGCTGAAGAAGGCGACGATGGCCCCGATATCCCAGATGTCGTCGAGGCTGAAACCGACGCTTTCCAGGCGCGCCTGCCAGGCATCGTCGAGGGTGCCGTGCTCGAAACTCAGGTACAGGGCGAAGTCGAGCATCGTCCGCTGGCGCGCGCCGATGGCGGCGCTGCGGTGGTTGATGGCGAGCTGGTCGGCCAGGTGCGGATCCTTGCTGTAGATGCGCAGCACCGCGCCGTGCGCCACCACACAGTACAGGCAGCCGTGGCGGGCGCTGGTGGCCACCACGATCATCTCCTTCTCGGCCATGCTCAGGCTGTCGGACTCGCGCAGCATCAACGCATCGTGCCAGGCGAAGAAGGCGCGGAACTCGTCGGGGCGGTGCGCCAGCATGAGGAACACGTTGGGCACGAAGCCGGCCTTGTCCTGCACGGCGAGGATCCGCTCGCGCAGATCGGCGGGCAGGTCGTCGAGGGCAGCGGGCACGGGAAAGCGGCTGATCGGCATGGTCATGGGCAGGTCCTTGATTGTTGTTGTAGAAGGCTGACACCCGCGCGGACAGGCTGTCCGAGCCGCCGAATGCGGCCCGGCAGGCATCGGCGCCGCCCAGTAGAACGACAGGCGCGCCTCCTGCGCAAGCGTTCTGCACCGACACCGTGACCCTGTGCATGAATGCCGACCAGGGTGTAGCCTTGCCCCCCGAACGCCGATGAACCCGGCGCATCCGCTGCCTACGCGGCACACGATGCGCCTGCCGACCGAGCTGGAAACACCGATGGCGAAGCAGACCTACAGCATCTCCGACCTCGCCCAGGAACTGGACGTGACCACCCGCACCATCCGCTTCTACGAGGAGCAGGGGATGCTCGCGCCGCAGCGCCGCGGCCAGGAACGCATCTACAGCCCCCGGGACCGGGTGAGCCTCAAGCTGATCCTGCGCGGCAAGCGTCTGGGCTTCTCGCTGGCCGAGTGCAAGACGCTGATCGAGCTGTACGACCCGCAGGCCGGCAACAAGAAACAGCTCAACAGCATGCTCGAACTGATCGCCGAACGACGCCGCCAGCTGGAGCAGCAACTGCTCGACATCCGCCAGATGCAGCTGGAGCTGGATACCGCTGAGGAGCGCTGCCGCAACGCCCTGCAGGCGACCGTCGAGCGCGGCGGCGCCTGAGCAGGGGCGATCAGGCGCGCCGCTTCCGTCGCGCGCATCGACGACCCGGCGGCACCCGCTGCCCGAGTTCGCCCGAGACCGGGCCACCTGTACGGCACCGGCGACGGGCGCCCGAACCTGGCGCGCGGCCGCACCGCCACGGACTGCTAGAATCGCCGCACAGCCAGAGGAGCCCGACGATGCTGATGGTGATTTCCCCCGCCAAGACCCTCGACTACAGCAGCGCGCCCGTCACCGAGCGCCACACCCTGCCCGAACACCTCGACCACGCCGCCGAGCTGGTCGCACAGCTGCGCGAGCTGAGCCCGGCGCAGATCGCCCAGCTGATGAGCCTGTCGGACAAGCTCGCCGGCCTCAACGCCGCGCGCTATGCCGAGTGGTCGCTGGCCTTCACCCCGGCCAACGCCAAACAGGCTCTGCTGGCCTTCCGCGGCGACGTCTACACCGGCCTGGATGCCGACAGCTTCGACGCCGACGACTTCGACTTCGCCCAGCAGCACCTGCGTATCCTCTCCGGCCTCTACGGCGTGCTGCGCCCGCTCGACCTGATGCAGGCCTATCGCCTGGAAATGGGCACCAAGCTGGCCAACCCGCGCGGCAAAGACCTCTACGCCTTCTGGGGCGAACGCATCAACGCCTGGCTCGACGCGGCGCTCGACGCCCAGGGCGACCGCGTGCTGCTCAACCTCGCCTCCAACGAATATTTCTCCGCGGTCAGGCGCAAGACGCTGGATGCGCGCATCCTCGACACCGAGTTCCGCGACCTGAAGAACGGCCAGTACAAGATCATCAGCTTTCACGCCAAAAAGGCCCGCGGGCTGATGGCCCGCTACGTAATCAAGCACCGCCTGCGCGCCCCCGAGGCGCTCAAGGGCTTCGACCTGGTCGGCTATCGCTACAGCGCCGAGCATTCGGGGGCAGACAAGCTGGTGTTCCTGCGCGAGCATGGCGAAGACTGAACCGGGAGACGGCCCATGCTGATCGGCGCCCTGCTCACCCTGACCTGGCTGGCCCTGCTGATGCGCTACCCGCGCCGCGCGGCGCCGATCAGCCTGATCGCGCTGGGCGCCCTGGGCCTGGTGGCGCTGTGGACGCTCTGGCAGGACCAGCACGAGCAGCGCCGTCTGGCGCAGCTCGAACTGCATCTGGAGATCGACGCCGAATGCCCCGCCGATCGGCCGCTGCGCGCCCGTCTGCGCAACGGCAGCGACGCCACCCTGCACGACCTGCGCTGGCAGGTCGGCGCCTACCGCAGCGGCGACAGCATCAACCTCGCCGACGACCGCTACGACAGCCCGCACTACCGAGGCCCGCAGACCCTGCTGCCGGGTAGCGACTGGCAGCACTGCCTGCCGCTGCCGCCGCTACGCCCGGGCTATCGCGCCGCCACTCTGGAATATCGCGCCGAGCGCCTGCGCGGACACTTCGGCGACTGACCGAGAGGCGCTCGTACAGTCCGACAAGCTCTGCCCGGCATGCACTGCAGGAGAATCGCCTTCGGGCCAGGCCATCGCACGAAGCGAACCGCTCCCCGTAACGGTCCGCACAGTTGTAGTGCGGAGTGCGTCAGCCACGCCACTTCATGGTGCGCACGACGCACCCTACGGCAGCCATGCCGCGCGCAGGCAGCCCGACAGCTACTGCGCCGGCTCGTCGCGCTCGACACGCTTATGCGGCGGGGCTTCGCTGGGTGGCGAGGGAAAGCGGTGGGAGCCGTAACGCACCACCAGGGTGGCCAGGGCCAACAACAGGATGGCGCCGCAGACCATGACGATGCCCATGTTCGGCTTGTGGGTATGCTGGATATCGGCGATCAGCAGCCGGGTCAGCGCGGTGATCGCCACATAGATCAGGAAGCGCACCGGCATGTGGTTGGTCTTGAAGTAGATACCGACCATCGCGCCCAGTTCGAGGTAGATGAACAGCAGCAGGATGTCGTCGATGGTCGCCTGGCGCGCCTCGAGCATGCCCCAGAACGTCAGCCCCGCCGCCCAGGCCACGGCGCCGCCGATGGCGAACAAGGCAAGATAGTGGAAGCCTTCGACCAGCAGATTGCCGAGGGCATCGGCCTGCTGGTGCATGGCATGGCGCAGGCGTTCGGGCCAGGAGGATTTCATCGGGGGGCAGCTCCAGCGGAAAGGATGTGCTGGAGATTGCAGGAAATGTGCCCAAAAAGAAAACTCCCTGTGTACCGGAGATACACAGGGAGTCTCTATAAATCTAGAAATAAAATTAAATCCCGAAAACCATCTAACTCAAATTAGTTAGTGAATGCGCAGGTACCACCTTTCTCAAGGTCACAGGAAACCTTCGCATTGTTACCATTATTAATTACAGCAACGACAGGGGTTGTCAAAGCTGTAGGCTTTGTAATTGAAGTGCATGCTGCAGCGTTAGAGTCAGGAACAGGTTGCGCACCACTCGGATCCAAAAGCGCTGCCAACACTGTGTTAGTGTAAGCTTTAGCCTCTGCCATACAGGCATTATCAGAAGATTTTCTCGTGTAATTCTGATAGGCGGGCAATGCTACAGCCGAGAGAATCCCGATAATCGCCACCACGATCATCAGCTCGATCAGGGTAAAACCCTTCTGCACTTGTGCTTTCATGTTTTGCTCCTTGCAAACGGTAGAGGTCTCGTCGACCTGCGTAGAATAAGGCAGTCGCCGTGCCAGTTCGCCGGAGAGTTCCAGGCAATATGCGAAGTTGCGGCGCGGTTCACGCAACTCATCCGTCATCACGAACCGGCTCACATTTCCAGTTCGAACTGCGACACCCCGATTCCACTACCGGGACTGACCGCACCAGTCGCTCGCTACGAAAACGCCCGCCGAAGCCGGCAAAAAGTGACGTATTTTGTCACCCCCGCACGCCGCGAATTGGCAGCCTGTCGGCTCTGCGCTATAAGGCAGCCTCCCGTGTTGCAGGATGCACCGTTCATGAACACTCCCACCGCCCTCACCGGCCTGGCCCGCCAGCTGGTCGCCGCCGAACTGCTGGACGTCCCGGCTGCGCAGAAGGCGCAGACCGAGGCCGCGCGCAACCAGCTCACCCTCGTGCAGCATCTGGTACAGAACCGTCTGGTGACGGCGCGCGCCATCGCCGAGCTGGCCGCCGAACAGTTCGGCATGCCGCTGCTCGACCTGCGCGCACTGGAGCGCGAGCAACTGCCGCGCGAGCTGGTCAGCGAGAAGCTGGTACGCCAGCACCGCGCCCTGCCGCTGCTGCGGCGCGGCAACCGGCTGTTCGTCGGTCTGTCCGACCCCGCCAACCAGCAGGCGATTCAGGACATCCAGTTCAGCACCGGTCTGGCGGTCGAAGCCGTACTGGTCGAGGAGGATCGCCTGAGCGAGACCATCGAGCAGCTGTTCAGCGCCGCCGGCAGCGGCATGGACGGGCTCGACGACACCGACCTGGACGGCGTGGATACCAGCAACGATACCGCCAAGGGCGACGACAGCGTCAGCGCCGAAGGAGGCGCCGACGATGCGCCGGTGGTGCGCTTCGTCAACAAGATGCTGCTGGAGGCGATCCGCGGCGGCTCCTCGGACCTGCACTTCGAGCCCTACGAGAAAAGCTACCGGATCCGCTTTCGTACCGACGGCATGCTGCATGAAGCTGCCCGCCCGCCGATCCAGCTGGCCGGGCGGATCGCCGCGCGCCTCAAGGTGATGGCCGGGCTGGACATTTCCGAGCGACGCAAGCCCCAGGACGGGCGGATCAAGCTCAAGGTCTCGGCGCACAAGGCCATCGACTTCCGGGTCAACAGCCTGCCGACGCTGTGGGGCGAGAAGATCGTCATGCGGATCCTCGACCCCTCCAGCGCGCAGATGGGCATCGACGCCCTCGGCTACGAGGAGGAACAGAAGGCGCTCTATCTCAAGGCGCTCAGCCAGCCGCAGGGGATGATCCTGGTGACCGGGCCGACCGGCTCGGGCAAGACGGTGTCGCTGTACACCGGCCTGAACATCCTCAATACCCCGGACATCAACATCTCCACCGCGGAGGACCCGGTGGAGATCAACCTGGAAGGCATCAACCAGGTCAACGTCAACCCCAAGCAGGGCATGGACTTCGCCCAGGCGCTGCGCGCCTTCCTGCGTCAGGACCCGGACGTGATCATGGTCGGCGAGATCCGCGACCTGGAAACCGCCGAGATCGCCATCAAGGCGGCGCAGACCGGCCACATGGTGATGTCCACCCTGCACACCAACAGCGCCGCGGAAACCCTGACCCGCCTGCGCAACATGGGCATCCCGGCCTTCAACATCGCCACCTCGGTGAACCTGATCATCGCCCAGCGCCTGGCCCGGCGCCTCTGCCCGCAGTGCCGCAAGCCACACGAACTGCCCCACGAGGCGCTGCTTGCCGAGGGCTTCCCGGCCGAGCGCATCGGCAGCTTCAAGCTGTACCGGCCGGGCGCGGGCTGCGACGCCTGCAAGAACGGCTACAAGGGCCGGGTGGGTATTTATGAAGTGGTTAAAATCACCCCCGAGCTGCAACGCCTTATCATGGAAGAAGGCAATGCCCTCGATATCGCCGCCAAGGCGCGCGAAGAAGGCTTCAACGACCTGCGCGCCTCCGGCCTGCTCAAGGCCATGCAGGGCCTGACCAGCCTTGAGGAAGTCAACCGCGTCACCAAGGATTGAACATGGCGGAGAAAACACCGAAGACCGAAACCTTCGTCTGGGAAGGCATCGACCGCAAGGGCGACCGGCTCAAGGGCGAACTGAGCGGCCTGAACCCAATGCTGGTCAAGGCGCAGCTGCGCCAGCAGGGCATCAATCCGATCCGGGTACGCAAGAAGAGCAAGCCGCTGCTGGGCGGCGGCAAGAAGATCAAGCCCATGGACATCGCCCTCTTCACCCGGCAGATGGCGACCATGATGAAATCCGGTGTACCGCTGCTGCAGTCCTTCGACATCATCGCCGACGGCATGGAGAAGCCGGCGATGCGCGAGCTGACCCTGGAGATCAAGCAGGGCGTGGCGGCGGGCAACAGTCTGGCCAACTCGCTGCGCAAGAAGCCGCAGTACTTCGACGACCTCTACTGCAACCTGGTGGACGCCGGTGAGCAGTCCGGGGCACTGGAAACCCTGCTCGACCGGGTGGCCACCTACAAGGAGAAGACCGAGGCGCTCAAGGCCAAGGTGAAGAAGGCGATGACCTACCCCATCGCGGTGATCGTGGTAGCGGTGATCGTCTCGGCGATCCTGCTGATCAAGGTGGTGCCGCAATTCCAGAGCGTGTTCGAGGGCTTCGGCGCGGAGCTGCCGGCCTTCACCCAGATGGTCATCAACCTGTCGGAGCTGCTGCAGGAATGGTGGCTGATCGTGCTGCTGGCACTGATCGGCTTCGCCTATGCCTTCGGCGCCGCCTACAAGCGCTCGGAGGCGCTGCGCAACAACGTCGACCGCACCCTGCTCAAGCTGCCGCTGGTCGGCGCGATCACCTACAAGAGCGCGGTGGCGCGCTATGCGCGCACCCTGTCGACCACCTTCGCCGCCGGGGTACCGCTGGTGGAGGCGCTGGACTCGGTCGGCGGCGCGGCCGGCAACGTGGTGTTCCGCAATGCGGTGCGCAAGGTCAAGCAGGATGTATCCAGCGGCATGCAACTGAACTTCTCGATGCGCACGGCGAACGTGTTCCCGGCGATGGCGATCCAGATGGCGGCCATCGGCGAAGAGTCCGGCTCGCTGGACAGCATGCTCGACAAGGTCGCGGAATATTACGAGGCGGAAGTGGACAACATGGTCGACAATCTGACCACCCTGATGGAGCCGATGATCATGGCGGTGCTTGGCGTGCTGGTGGGCGGACTGATCATCGCCATGTACCTGCCGATCTTCCAGCTCGGCGCGGTGGTGTAAGGCATGGCGTTCATCGATCTGCTGGCCGCCAGCCCCGCCTGGTTCACCGCCTGCACCCTGCTGCTCGGCCTGCTGGTGGGCAGCTTCCTCAATGTCGTGGTGTATCGCCTGCCGATCATGATGCAGCGCGACTGGCAGGCCCAGGCCCGCGAGGTGCTGGAGCTGCCGGCCGAGCCGACCGAGCGCTTCGACCTGCTGCTGCCGCACTCGCGCTGCCCGCACTGCGCGCACCGCATCCGCGCCTGGGAAAACATTCCGCTGCTCGGCTGGCTGCTGCTGCGCGGGCGCTGCTCGGCGTGCCGGGCGCCGATCGGGATGCGCTATCCGCTGGTGGAGCTGGCCTGCGGGCTGCTCTCCGGCTATATCGCCTGGCATTTCGGCTTCAGCTGGCAGACCGCCGCCCTGCTGCCGCTGACCTGGGGGCTGCTGGCGATGAGCCTGATCGACGCCGACCACCAGTTGCTGCCGGATGTCCTGGTGCTGCCGCTGCTGTGGCTGGGGCTGATCGTCAACCAGTGGAGCCTGTTCGCCAGCCCTGCGGCGGCGCTGTGGGGCGCGGTGGCCGGCTATCTCAGCCTGTGGTCGCTGTATTGGCTGTTCAAGCTGGTGACCGGCAAGGAAGGCATGGGCTACGGCGACTTCAAGCTGCTGGCGCTGATCGGCGCCTGGGGGGGCTGGCAGGCGCTGCCGTTAACCATCCTGCTGTCCTCGCTGGTCGGCGCGGTGCTCGGCCTGTTGCTGCTGCGCCTGCGCGGCGCCGACCACGGCACGCCGATTCCCTTCGGCCCCTACCTCGCCATCGCCGGCTGGATCGCCCTGCTGTGGGGCGAGACCATCACCGCCGGCTACCTGCGCATCGCCGGCATGGGCTGAGCGGCTTCGCCCGGCGGCGCTGGCCGCCCCGGCGGCCGCGGGGGATAATGCGCCGGTCATCGCCACGGACTTCGCCATGCAACCCTGGATTCTCGGTCTCACCGGCGGCATCGGCAGCGGCAAGAGCGCCGCCGCCAGTCATTTCGCCCGTCTCGGCGTGCATCAGGTGGACGCCGATCAGGTCGCCCGCTGGGTAGTGGAGCCGGGGCGTCCGGCGCTGGCACGGATCGTCGACCGCTTCGGCGAGGCCATCCTGCACGCCGATGGCCGCCTCGACCGGGCGGCCCTGCGTGCGCGCATCTTCCAGACGCCGGAGGAGCGCCAGTGGCTGGAGCAACTGCTGCACCCGCTGATCCGCACGGAAATGCGCCATGCCCTGGAGCAGGCCCGCTCGCCCTACGCCATTCTGGTCTCGCCCTTGCTGGTCGAGTCCGAGCAGCAACGCCGGATGGTCGAGCGCATCCTGGTGATCGACGTTCCCGAGGCGCTGCAATTGCAGCGCACCATGCAGCGCGACAGCGTTCCCGAACAACAGGTGCGCGCCATCCTGCAGGCCCAGGCTGCCCGCGAGGAGCGCCTGCGCCACGCCCACGACGTGCTGGTCAACGACCGCGACCTGGCCTGGCTGCACGGCGAGGTGGAGCGCCTGCATGAACTTTATCTGCGCCTGCACGCCAGGCCCCAAGGACATTCGCAATGAGCAAGCCACTGACCGTCACCTGCCCGACCTGCTCGGCCCCGCTGGAGTGGACGCCGGCCAACCATTTCCGGCCGTTCTGCAGCGAGCGCTGCAAGCTGATCGACCTGGGCGCCTGGGCCGCCGAGGAGCATGCGATCCCCGGCGACCCGCAGCTGGACGCCGCCTTCAGCGACGAACTGCACGCCCCTGGCGGTCTGCGTCACTGAGGCGGGCCACGCCGCTCGTCGTCCGGCGGGCGCTCCTCCTTCCACGGCGCCTGCAGATAGCGGGTGCGGTTGAAGGTTTCCAGCCAGTCCGGGTAGAACACCACCAGCGCGGTGACCACCAGACCGTTGATGAAGGCCTCGGGGAACACCACCAGCCACAGGTAGCCGGCGAACTCATCGAGCCAGGGCGGCATCTGGTAGATGCCGTCCACCAGCAGCACGCCCAGCCCCGCCAGCAGGCTGCACAGGGTGGCCAGCGCCGCCGGGAAAAAGCCGCTGAAGAAGATATAGACGAACAGGTTCTCCGGCTGGCGACGCTCCACCCCCTGGGCGCAGACCTCGGTGACCAGCACCGGGATGAGGATCATCAGCACGCCGTTGACGCCGAGGGCCAGCAGGTCCTGACGACCGAGGGCGACCAGCGCCAGCTGGGCGGCGAAACCGGCCAGTACCGCCAGCGGCCAGTCCAGCAGCAGGGTCACCGCGGTCATGCCGATGAAGTGGTAGGACAGCCCCGCCGGAAAATCGCGACGCACCAGCCAGAGCACGAACAGCGCCAGCACCGTGCCGAACAGCAGGTGCTGGCGGCGGAAATCGCTGAACAGCTCGACCCAGGGCGCACGCAGCGCCGCTGCCAGGAGCAGCGGCAGGAACAGCAGTCCGCCCAGCCACTGGCTGGAGCTGGACAGCAGTTCGGCGGCGATCACGGCTGGAGCTGCTCAAGAGCGCGGCGCAGCTCGGCGGCATCGGCGAATTCGCGCCGCTCGCGCAGCACGCCCCCGTCGAGTTGCAGCCAGAGCACCCCGGCCTCGGGCGCCGCGTACTGCGGCACCACCGCCGCCTCGCGATCCAGCAGCACGCGGTAGCTGTAGTCGCGCATCGCCGGAATGGCGAACAGGCTGCCGATCAGGCTCGGCATGCGGCTGATGTCGGCGACGAACAGCGCCTGGCGCTCCTCCAGATAACCCTTGGGGCGCTCGGCCAGGGCCTGCTCGACCAGTTTGGCGCCATCCATGCTCCGTGCCACCAGCAACACGCGCAGCTGTCCGTCGAGGGTATAGGACTGCTCGAACTGATCGCTCAGGGTCCAGGGCGCCAGACGCTCGCCCGGCTCCAGCGCCTGCGCCGCGCCGCTCAGCAGGACCAGGCCCAGCGCCATCCAGAATTTCGTCATGGGGAAGTCTCCAGGGGATAACGGGCTTCCAGTCTACACCCGGGCCTGCGCCTCGATAGCCGCTGCGACAACCTGCCCATCCGCCCCACCGCACGCTGGCATCCCCGCGCAGGGGCGCTCCGGCCACGATTCGCGGCACAAGCACAACATGCGGCATTGTGTCACCCCGGGCACAAGCATAAGATGTTTGTCATTCTGTTTCCGAGACTGCCATGTCCAGCCGTCTGAGTCCCGAAGACCAGCAACGGGTCGAGCGTTACCTCAGCTCCCCGCAGCATCAAGTCAAGCGCCGGCCCTTCCGCCCGTGGCGCCTGATGCTGGGCCTGCTGGCCGTGATCGTCGGCCTGGGCTTACTGAGTCGCCTGCTGAGCTCCCTGGTCACATGATCCCCCTCCCGCACAGCCACCAGTCTCGCCCCGCTTTCCTTCAAAACCTTGCGAGACTTACCCATGACGCATCACATCGTGATTGTCGGCGGCGGCGCCGGCGGGATCGAACTGGCGACCCGCCTTGGCCGTAGCCTGGGCAAACGCGGACAGGCACGCATCACCCTGGTCGACGGCAACCTTACCCACATCTGGAAACCGCTGCTGCACGAGGTGGCCGCCGGCTCGCTGAACTCATCGGAAGACGAGCTCAACTATGTCGCCCAGGCCAAGTGGAACCACTTCGAGTTCCAGCTCGGTCGCATGTGCGGTCTCGACCGTCAGCGCAAGATCATCCAGCTGCAAGCCACCCTCGACGAGGACGGCAGCGAGCTGGTGCCGCCCCGGGAGATCGCCTACGACACCCTGGTACTGGCGGTCGGCAGCACCACCAACGACTTCGGCACACCCGGCGCTGCCGAGCACTGCATCTTCCTCGACACCCGCCAGCAGGCCGAGCGCTTCCACCAGCTGCTGCTCAACCAGTACCTGCGCGCCCACGCCAACCCGGAGCACAGCGCCACCGAGCAGATCAACGTGGCGATCATCGGCGCCGGCGCCACCGGCGTCGAACTGGCGGCCGAACTGCACCATGCCGCACGCCTGCTGGCCGCCTACGGACTGGACGGCATCCGCCCGGAAAACCTGCGCCTGACCTTGGTCGAGGCCGGCCCGCGCGTGCTGCCGGCGCTGCCCGAGCGGATCAGCGTGCCGGTGCATGAAACCCTGGAGAAACTCGGCGTGACGGTGCTGACCGGTTCGCCGGTCAGCGAAGTGGCCGAGGAAGGCCTGTGCACCGCCGATGGCCAGCTGATTCCGGCCAGCCTCAAGGTCTGGGCCGCCGGCATTCGCGCACCGCGTTTTCTCAACGAGATCGACGGCCTGGAAAGCAACCGTATCAACCAGCTGGTGGTCCTGCCCACGCTGCAGACCACCCGCGACGAGCACATCTTCGCCTTCGGCGACTGCGCAGCCTGCCCGCAGCCCGACGGCAAGAACGTGCCGCCGCGCGCCCAGGCAGCCCACCAACAGGCTTCGCTGCTGGCCAAGTCGCTCAAGCGCCGCCTGGAAGGCAAGCCGCTGCTGGAGTACCGCTACCGCGACTACGGCTCGCTGATCTCGCTGTCGAGCTTCAGTGCAGTGGGCAACCTGATGGGCAACCTGACCGGCGATGTGATGCTCGAAGGCCGCCTGGCACGCTGGTTCTATGTGTCGCTTTACCGCCTGCACCAGATGGCGCTGTACGGCAAGTTCCGCACCCTGCTGCTGATGCTCAGCGACCGCCTGGGACGCAGCACCGAACCGCGCCTGAAACTGCACTGACGGCCAACGTTGCGGGGAGCGCCTGGCGCTCTCCGCAACGGTACGGCAGGCGCGCACCGACTAAAAACAGCCACGCACAAAAAAGCCGGAAGGCCTTTCAGCACTTCCAGCTTTTAGTCCTTCCTGGGAAGGGAATATGGTGGGTCGTGTAGGGGTCGAACCTACGACCAATTGGTTAAAAGCCAACTGCTCTACCACTGAGCTAACGACCCAAAACTGGTCGGGGTAGAGAGATTCGAACTCCCGACATCCTGCTCCCAAAGCAGGCGCGCTACCGGACTGCGCTATACCCCGCCTAGAAGTTGGCTCCGCGACCTGGACTCGAACCAGGGACCCAATGATTAACAGTCATTTGCTCTACCGACTGAGCTATCGCGGAACTTCGAGACTTCCAACCCTCTACAGTTGCCGCTCTTTTGAGCGACTCACCGTTTCAGTGGGGCGCATTTTACGGGATGCTTGCCGAGTGTCAACAGGAAATTTCAATTTTTTCAGAAAAAACGCTTTGCGCTCAGGGACATGCCGATATTCAGCGCTCGCCCGCCGCGACGCAAAGTCCGACGCGGCGGGCGATTCGTCTCAGGCGAAGACGATCTGCTCGCCCTCGACCCGCGCATGGATGGTCGCCCCCGGGGCGAACTCGCCGGCGAGGATCTGCTGCGCCAGCGGGTTCTCGATCCAGCGCTGGATCGCACGCTTGAGCGGGCGGGCGCCATACACCGGGTCGTAACCGACGGCGATCAGCTTCTCCAGCGCTTCCGGCGTCAGCTCCAGGCTCAGCTCGCGCTCGGCCAGCCGGCTACGCAGGCGCGACAGCTGGATCTCGGCGATGCCGCCGATCTGCTCCTTGCCCAGCGGATCGAACACCACCACCTCGTCGATGCGGTTGATGAACTCCGGGCGGAAGTGGTGGCTGACCGCATCCATCACCGCGGCGCGCTGCGCCTCCGGATCGCCGACCAGCTCCTGGATCTGCGCCGAGCCGAGGTTGGAGGTCATCACCACCACGGTGTTCTTGAAGTCCACGGTGCGGCCCTGGCTGTCGGTCAGTCGGCCGTCTTCGAGCACCTGCAGCAGCACGTTGAACACGTCCGGGTGGGCCTTCTCCACCTCGTCCATGAGGATCACCGAGTACGGCTTGCGGCGCACCGCCTCGGTCAGATAGCCGCCCTCCTCGTAGCCGACGTAGCCGGGCGGCGCGCCGATCAGGCGGGCCACCGAGTGCTTCTCCATGAACTCGGACATGTCGATGCGCACCATCGCCTCCTCGGTGTCGAAGAGGAACTCGGCCAGCGCCTTGCACAGCTCGGTCTTGCCCACCCCGGTCGGGCCGAGGAACAGGAACGAGCCGCTCGGCCGATTCGGGTCGGCCAGGCCGGCGCGCGAGCGACGCACCGCGTTGGACACCGCCACCACCGCCTCGTGCTGGCCGATCACCCGCCTGTGCAGCTCGGCCTCCATGCGCAGCAGCTTGTCGCGCTCGCCCTCCATCATCTTGGCCACCGGGATGCCGGTCCACTTGGACACCACCTCGGCGATCTCCTCGTCGGTGACGCGGTTGCGCAGCAGCTGCTTCTCCTTCTGTTCGCCGCTGTCGACGCTGGCCAGCTTGCGCTCAAGCTCCGGGATCACCCCGTACTGCAGCTCGGCCATGCGCTGCAGGTTGCCCTGGCGGCGGGCAGTCTCCATGTCGGCCCTGGCCTGCTCCAGCTGCTGCTGGATCTGCGCCGAGCCCTGCACCTCGGCCTTCTCCGACTTCCAGATCTCCTCGAGGTCGGCGTACTCGCGCTCCAGCTTGGCGATGTCCTCCTCCAGCTTGGCCAGGCGCTTGCGGGTGGCCTCGTCGGTTTCCTTCTTCAGCGCCTCGCGCTCGATCTTCAGCTGGATCAGCCGGCGATCCAGACGGTCGAGCTCCTCGGGCTTGGAATCGATCTCCATGCGGATGCGGCTGGCCGCCTCGTCGATCAGGTCGATGGCCTTGTCCGGCAGCTGGCGGTCGGTGATGTAGCGGTGCGACAGCTTGGCCGCGGCGATGATCGCGCCGTCGGTGATGGTCACTCCGTGGTGCACCTCGTAGCGCTCCTTGAGGCCGCGCAGGATGGCGATGGTGTCCTCCTCGCTCGGCTCGTCGACCAGCACCTTCTGGAAGCGTCGCTCCAGGGCAGCGTCCTTCTCGACGTACTGGCGGTACTCGTCGAGGGTGGTGGCGCCCACGCAGTGCAGCTCGCCGCGCGCCAGCGCCGGCTTGAGCATGTTGCCGGCATCCATCGAACCCTCGGCCTTGCCCGCGCCGACCATGGTGTGCAGCTCGTCGATGAACAGGATGACCCGGCCTTCCTGCTTGGCCAGCTCGCCCAGCACCGCCTTGAGGCGCTCCTCGAACTCGCCGCGGAACTTGGCGCCGGCGATCAGCGCGCCCATGTCCAGCGACAGCAGGCGCTTGTCCTTGAGGCCGTCGGGCACCTCGCCGTTGACGATGCGCTGGGCCAGGCCCTCGACGATGGCGGTCTTGCCGACGCCCGGCTCGCCGATCAGCACCGGGTTGTTCTTGGTGCGCCGCTGCAGGACCTGGATGGTGCGGCGGATCTCGTCGTCGCGGCCGATCACCGGGTCGAGCTTGCCGTCCTCGGCGCGCCTGGTCATGTCGATGGTGTACTTGTCCAGCGCCTGGCGCGACTCCTCGGCGTTGGGGTCGTTGACCGCCTCGCCGCCGCGCAGGTTGGCGATGGCGTTCTCCAGCGCCTGCTTGCTCACCCCCTGGGCGAGCAGCAGCTTGCCGAGGCGGGTGGCGTTGTCCAGCGCGGCGAGCAGCACCAGCTCGCTGGAGATGTACTGGTCGCCCTTCTGCTGGGCCAGGCGGTCGGCCTGGTTGAGCAGGCGGGCGAGATCCTGTGACATGTTCACGTCGCCGGTGGGGTTCTGGATCTTCGGCAGGTCGTCGAGCGCCTTGGACAGCGCCTGGCGCAAGGCGGCGATGTCGAAGCCGACCTGCATCAACAGCGGGCGGATCGAGCCGCCCTGCTGCTCGAGCAGGGCGGACATCAGGTGCAGCGGCTCGATGGCGCTGTTATCGCGGCCCACGGCCAGCGACTGGGCATCGGAAAGGGCCAGTTGCAGTTTGCTGGTCAAACGGTCGATACGCATGGGTTCGTCCTTCGCAAGCAATGGCGGAGCCGCCGTGCGGCGCTCCGGGGAGAAGTGTCTTGCAGGATAGATGAGGACGATTGCCGGCGATTCAAGGGACGGGCGCTGACCGGGGTCAAGGGCACCGCAGGGGAGAAGATTCGCGCAGCGATCTTCTATCGATACGAGGGCAGCATGCGCCGCAGGTCATCGCCACGCCCATTCAGGGCTGCGCCGACTCCAGCCAGATCAGGCTGGCCAGCCTTCCTGTGCGCGGCTCGCGGCGGTAGGAATAGAAGCGCTCGGCATCGCCGAAGGTGCACAGCCCGCCGCCGTACACGGCGGTCACGCCGACGCGGGCCAGGCGGATGCGCGCCAGGTGGTAGAGGTCGGCCATGTAGCGCCCGGGATTGGTACTGGGCACGAAGGCCGCGGCGGCCTCGGCATGCCGACTGACGAAGGCCTCGCGCACCTCGGCGCCGACCTCGAAGACCTGCGGGCCGATGGCCGGGCCGAGCCAGACCAGCACCTCACCCGGGGGGCAGCCCAGCGCGGCAACGCTGGCTTCCAGCACGCCCGCCGCCAGTCCGCGCCAGCCGGCATGGGCGGCGGCGACCCGGGTACCGACGCGGTCGCAGAACAGCACCGGCAGGCAGTCGGCAGTCATGATCGCGCAGGCGATACCGGGTGTGGCGCTCCAGCTGGCGTCGGCTTCCAGCACCTGCGCAGGATCGGCCCGGACCACCGTCACCCCGTGCACCTGGCTGAGCCAGGCCGGCCGGCAACCAAGCAACGCCTGCAGGCGGCGACGGTTCTCGGCCACCGCGGCCGGCTCGTCGCCGACATGGTCGCCGAGATTGAGCGCATCGAAGGGTACGGCGCTGACGCCGCCGGCGCGGGTGGTCACCACAGCGCGCACCCTGGCCGGCACCGGCCAGTCGGGGATCAGCAGATCGCCGACCTGCAGACTCATCCGATGAACGCCTCGCGGTCGCCGCGCAGCAGGTTGAGCAGTTCGACGAAGTCGTCCGGCAGCTCCGACTCCCAGCCCATGCGCTCGCCACTCGCCGGGTGCTCCAGCTCGAGGAAGCGCGCATGCAGGGCCTGGCGCGGATAATCGCGCAGGCTTTCCACCAGCAGCGGATTGGCCGCCGGCGGAATGCGGAAGCGTCCGCCATAGACCGGATCGCCGACCAGCGGGAAATGGATGTGAGCCATGTGCACGCGGATCTGATGGGTCCGTCCGGTCTCCAGCTTGACCCGCACGTGGGTATGGGCGCGGAAGCGCTCCAGCACCCGGTAATGGCTGACCGCCGGCTTGCCGGTCTTGCTCACCGCCATCTTCTGGCGCTGCTGGGAGTGGCGACCGATCGGCGCGTCCACGGTACCGCCGGCAGTGACCACGCCGACCACGATGGCCTCGTAGATGCGACTGACGGTACGCGCCTGCAGCTGGGCGACCAGGTTGGTGTGGGCTTCGAGGCTCTTGGCCACCACCATCAGGCCGGTGGTGTCCTTGTCCAAACGATGGACGATGCCGGCACGCGGCACGCTGGCCAGTTCGGGCGCGTGGTGCAGCAGGGCGTTGAGCAGGGTGCCGTCGGCGTGCCCGGCCGCTGGGTGGACCACCAGGCCGGCCGGCTTGTCGATCACCAGCAGATGTTCGTCCTCGAAGACGATGTTCAGGGCGATGTCCTGGGCCAGAAACTCGACCTGCGCCTCGCGCTCGGCTTCGAGCACCAGCCGGGCGCCACCGTAGACGATGTCGCGCGGACGCAGCACGGCGCCATCGACGGTCAGGCGGCCTTCCTTGATCCAACCGGCCAGACGCGAACGCGAATGCTCGGCGAATATCTGTGCGGCGACCTGGTCAAGACGTTGCCCACCCAGTTCGGACGGCACCTCGGCACTCAATTGGATGATTTCGGACATGGAGGGTATCGCAGGAGGGCCGTACAGCTTTGGTTTCGGCTGCAGGCTTGTGGTTAAATACGGCGAATTTTCCCCGGCAAATCCGGGGCGCCAATCATAACAGGCCGGCCCCTGCCACGCACCCGGCCCAAGGGAATCCACGCGCCATGCAAGTGAAACGCCTGCTGCTGATCGCCACCCTGGCCCTGACCGCCGCCTGCTCCTCCAAGCAGGTGATCGACGAAAACCTCAGCGAGGCCGAGCTGTACCAGCAGGCGCAGGAGCACCTGGACAACACCAGCTATACCAGCGCGGTGAACACCCTCAAGGCGCTGGAGTCGCGCTACCCGTTCGGCCGCTATGCCGAGCAGGCGCAGCTCGAACTGATCTACGCCTACTACAAGAACCAGGAGCCGGAAGCCGCCAAGGCCGCCGCCGAGCGCTTCATCCGCCTGCACCCGCAGCATGCCGACGTCGACTACGCCTGGTACCTCAAGGGTCTGGCTTCCTTCGATCAGGATCGCGGCCTGCTAGCACGCTTCCTGCCGCTGGACATGACCAAGCGCGACCCGGGCGCGGCGCGCGACTCGTTCAACGAGTTCGCCCAGCTGGTCAGCCGCTACCCCAACAGCCGCTACGCCCCGGATGCCAAGGCGCGGATGATCTACCTGCGCAACCTGCTGGCCACCTACGAGATCCATGTCGCCCGCTACTACCTCAAGCGCGAGGCCTACATCGCCGCCGCCAACCGCGGCCGCTACGTGGTGGAAAACTTCCAGCAGACCCCGGCGGTCGGCGACGGCCTGGCGATCATGACCGAGGCCTACCAGCGCCTGAGCCTCGACGACCTGGCCGCCAGCAGCCTGGCCACCCTCAAGCTCAACTATCCCGAGCACCCGTCGCTGGAAAGCGGCGAGTTCGTGCCCAGCGAGGAAGAGGCCGACACCCGCTCCTGGCTGAGCCGCGCCACCCTCGGCCTGATCGAGAGCGACGCGCCGCTGCCGCCCGGCCAGACCCGCGCCAGCCAGGACATGGAGCGCCTGTACCGCGACGCGGTGGAAGCCATTCCTGCCGAACTGCAGCCGGAAAACGCCCCCCAGGCCGACGCACCGAACCCGCCGCGCTCCTGGTGGAGCCGCCTGAGCTTCGGCCTGTTCGACTGAAGCGGCGCACCGCACCACACAAGGGAGACCCTCGGGTCTCCCTTTTTATTGCCGCCGCATCCGCGACCGGCAACCGGCCCAAGCCCCACTCCCCGGTCACGACCCGGCACCGCCCCAGGTTGCCATCATAAAAAAGGGGGAGATCTGGCGATCTCCCCCTGGGGGCTTCATGCGGACCTTGCGGTGCGATCACACCGTACTCCTGTCGCAATGCCTCGTGAGCCTGCGGGCCTGGGACCGCGATCTTGTGGATCGGCGGCGAGCGCGAGGGCCTGATTGGACCCGGCGCGGGGTGGAGCGTCTTCAACCTGAAACTGATTCAAACTGTACGCTCCCGGCCGCGGCAGGCGATTGCGAAAATTGCCCAATAACATGCCACTTGCGCAAGAATGGATCAACAAAAGATACTTTAGCGCAACCACTGAAAAGGCCGACGCACTCATGAGCAAACTCGACCGCTACGACCTGCGCATTCTCGCCGAACTGCAGCGCGATGCGCGCATCTCCAACCAGGAACTGGCCGAGCGTATCGGCCTGTCGCCGTCGCCCTGCTCGCGGCGCGTCAAGCAGCTGGAGGACGACGGCTACATCCAGCGCCAGGTGGCGCTGCTCGACCGCAAGAAGCTCGGCCTGACCCTGACCGTATACGTGCTGGTCGGCATGGATCGCCACACCCCGGAGCGCTTCGCCCATTTCGAGGGGATGATCCGCCAGTGCCCGCAGGTGCTCGAATGCAGCCTGGTCACCGGCATGGAAGCGGACTACCAGCTCAAGGTGGTGGTGCCGGACATGGACCAGTACCAGCAGTTTCTGCTCGGCACCCTGACGCGCATCGAGGGGGTGTCCAGCGTGCGTTCGAGCTTCGTACTCAACCAGGTGATCAGCAGCACCGAACTGCCGCTGGAACACCTGCGCTGAGCGCCTTGCGTCGGCGCCTGCGGCGCAATCGCACACGGGCATTTGCCTGACTGGCGACAGCGCCTATAATTCGCCGGTTTTTTGTACGCCGCCGCGTGCCCCGCCACCGCCCCGTAGGAGGGACAGATGGACCCCGAAGTCTTCGAGCACTGGATGATGAACGGCCTGATCGTGATTCTGGTCGGCTTCATGGGCTTCATCGTCTGGGACCTGGCGAAGAAGTCCAACGCCGGCAAGTTCGGCACCATGGTGCTGTTCTTCGCCCTGGGCCTCGGCGTGCTCGGCTTCATCATCAAGACCGTGGTGATCGGCAGCATCGAAGGCCTCTAGGCCCCCGCCCCGTCCGTTCAGCCCCGCCCGCCGCCGGGATGCGGCGGGCATCGCCCCTTGCCAAGGAGTCGCCATGCGCCCCGCCGACCGCGTCATGCAGAGCTACGGCCGCTGCTGCGCCAGTCCGACCTTCTTCGATACCTTCTACCGGCTGTTCACCGGCAGCTCGCCGGCCGTGCGCGAGAAGTTCGTCAACACCGACATGAGCGCGCAGAAGCATCTGCTGCGCGCCGGCATCCTCAATCTGGTGCTGTACGCGCGCGGCATGCCCGATTCCAAGCTGCGCGCCATCGGCCAGAGCCACTCGCGCGAAGGCTTCGACATCCGCCCGGAACTCTACGACCTGTGGCTGGACTCGCTGCTGCTGGCGGTGCGCGAGCACGACGGCGAAGCCGGCGCCGAGGACCTCGCCGCCTGGCGCGAAGTGCTCGGCAAGGGCATCGCGCTGATCAAGTCCTTCTACTGAACGGCAGCGGCCTGCGGCGGGCCGCCCCGCCCCGTCACAGCCGCGCCGGCACCTCGCGCCACTCCCCCGGCGCCAGCCCCTGCAGACTCCACGGCCCGATGCGTACCCGCACCAGACGCAGGGTCGGCAGACCGACCGCCGCGGTCATCCGCCGCACCTGGCGGTTGCGCCCCTCGCGGATGGTCAGCTCCAGCCAGCAGGTCGGCACGCTCTTGCGATAGCGTACCGGCGGCTGGCGCTCCCACAGCGCCGGTGCCTCGATGCGCCGCGCCTCGGCCGGACGGGTCGGCCCGTCGTTGAGTTCGACCCCGGCGCGCAGCTGCGCCAGCTGCGCCTCGCTGGCCTCGCCCTCCACCTGTACCCAGTAGGTCTTGGCCAGCTTGTGCTGCGGATCGGCGATGCGCGCCTGCAGGCGGCCGTCGTTGGTCAGCAGCAGCAGGCCCTCGCTGTCGCGATCCAGGCGCCCGGCCGGATAGACCCCCGGCACCGGCACATAGTCCTTGAGGGTGGCGCGCCCGTCGGCGTCGGCAAACTGGGTCAGCACGTCGAACGGCTTGTTGAGCAGGATCAGGCGCGGCTCGGCCGGCGGTGTCTTGGCCTGACGACGGGGCGGCGCCGGCCGACCGGCGGCGGGACGGCGCGACGACTGACCGGCCCGCGCCGGCGAGTGAGGCGAACGGGCCATGCTCAGCGCCCCGCCAGACTGTCGCGCAGGCGGCGACTGCAGCAGGCGCGGTAACGCTTGCCGCTGCGACAGGGACAGGCCTGCTCGCCGCTGCCGCCCAGTTCCAGCCAGCCCTCCAGACGCTCGCCGGTCTGCTTGAGGGTGGCCCAGGTCGCCTCGTCGAGACCGGGACGCGCCAGGGCGCCGCAGACCTTGAGGTAGTCGTCGAGCAGCGCATCGCGCTGCAGGCTCAGGTAGCGCGCGGCAATCGGCGCGCCTTCGTAACGGCGCTGCGGATCGGGCAGGAACAGCCAGGTCTCGCTGCCCGGCAGCACGTTCCACAGCCGCCCGCCCGGATCGCGCCAGCAGGCGCCGAAGCGGGCGCGCAGCGCCTTGCCCGGCCACTCCTGCAGGCACCAGCCATCCACCCGGCTGCCGCCCAGCGCGGCCACCGCACGCCCCACCGAGTACCAGGGCTCGTCGGCCAGGCTTTCCGGCAACGGCAGGGGAGCGGCGACCAGCGGCTCACCACCGGGCACCAGACTGCGCGCGAAGCGCCGCAGGGGATTGCTGAAACGGGACGGGTCGACGAAAGCCATGGCAGATTCGCTGCAGAAACCGCCGGCCGCGACAGACGGCCGGCGCAGTGGACGGGGCCGGCATTCTAGCGAGCGCCGCCGCCTCAGTCGAACGCCTGCAGACGGCTGCGGGCCAGCAGCGGCGCCAGCGCAATGCCGCGCGGCAGACCGCCGTAGAGCGGCGTGCCGGCCTCTGCGCGGGCGCTCAGGAAGGCCTCGGCCAGCCACGACGGCGCGCCCTGCAGGAGCAGGCTGGCCTGCATCGCCAGGGCGATCTCGGCGCACAGCGCGCGGGCATGGCATTCCCGCTCGCCGCCGCGCAGCAAGCGCTCGATGCGCCGTACCCGCGCCCGCAGGCGCGCCTCGCCATGGCCGTTGCCCAGCTCGGCGAACAGCGCCTCCAGCGCCGCCGGCGTCCTCTCCAGCACCCGCAGCACGTCCAGACACTGCACATTGCCGGAGCCCTCCCAGATCGCGTTGACCGGCGCCTCGCGGTACAGCCGCGGCAGCAGCGAGGTTTCGATGTAGCCGGCGCCACCCAGGCACTCCTGGGCCTCGTTGATCATCCCCGGCGCGCGCTTGCATACCCAGTATTTGCCCACCGCGGTGAGCAGGCGCAGCAGCAGCCGCTCGCCCTCCTCCTGCGGCCGGTCCAGCGCCTGCGCCAGGCGCAGGGCGAAGGCCAGCGCCGCCTCGCTTTCCAGCGCCAGGTCGGCCAGCACGTTCTGCATCAGCGGCCGCTCGTCCAGCCGCTGCCCGCCGACCCGACGCTGCGCACAGTGGTGCAGGGCCTGGCTGAGCGCCTGGCGCATCAGCGCCGCTGAACCGGTCACGCAGTCGATGCGGGTCAGCGCCACCATCTCCAGCAGGGTGGCGATGCCGCGCCCCTCCTCGCCGACCATCCAGGCCTGGGCGTCGCGGTATTCGATCTCCGCCGAGGCGTTGCTGCGGTTGCCGAGCTTGTCCTTGAGGCGCTGGATCTCGATGCCGTTATGGCCGCCGTCGGGGCGCAGGCGCGGTAGCAGGAAGCAGCTCAGCCCGCCGGCGCTGCGCGCCAGGGTGAGGAAGGCGTCGCTCATCGGCGCCGAACAGAACCACTTGTGCCCCTGCAGGCGATAGCCCTGGCCGGGGCCGGCGGCGCCGAGCGCGCAGGCACGGCTGGCGTTGGCGCGCAGGTCGGTGCCGCCCTGCTTCTCGGTCAGCGCCATGCCGATGGTCAGGCCGCGCTTGGCGGCCATCGGCAGCACCCGCGGGTCGTAGTCGAGGCTGAGAATCCGCTCCAGCCAGGGCTCGCTCAGCGGCAACTGGCGGCGCAGCACGGCGACGCTGGCGAAGGTCATGGTCAGCGGACAGGCGCTGCCCGCCTCGACCTGGTTGTGCAGGTAGAACAATCCGGCGCGCAGCACCTGCGCCCCGGCGCGCGGCTCGCGCCAGGGCAGCGCGTGCAGCCCGTGGCCGATACCGGCCTGGAGCAGACGGTGCCAGGCAGGATGGAAGTCGACCCGGTCGAGGCGCCGGCCCTGGGCGTCGTGGCTGTGCAGCTCGGGAAGGTGGCGGTTGGCGAGCTGACCGGCGGCCAGCAGCTCGTCGCCGGCCAGCTCGCCGTAGGCCTCCAGCCGCTCCTGCCCCCAGTCGACGCCGAAGTGCGCCAGCCACTCCCGCAGCGGCCGGTCGTGGCGGTACAGGTTCACCCCCTGCAGCGGCGCAGGCTGGTTGTCGACCCGGTGGCCGGGCAGCGGTTGCGGCGGAGCGAACACCAGCTGGCAGCGCACGCAGCGCCAGTAATCGAGGGGCGTGGCCGCCGCCCCCGCCCAGCGCGCCAGCTCGCGACAGAGGCAGGCGGGGCAGCAGAGCGGAGCGGCGGCGTCCATCGGGCGACCTAGCCGATCCCGGCGTCGTCGGGGTGGAAGGCCGGCGCCAGCGTCGGGCTGCGGTCGCACAGGCTGATCACCAGCCGCGCCACCAGATCGTGCATGATGATGGTGTGGCGGTTGCCGCCAATCTCGAAGTGCTGCTTGATCCGCGCCTTCAGGCCGCGATCGCCGCTGACCTCGACGAGGATGTCCACCGCGCCGACCGCATCGACCATCGCCATCGGCTCGGTGTAGCAGGGAATGTCGCGCTCGCGGGCCAGTTGCATGCCGGGCGAGTCGGGATCGAGATCGGCCACGCCGAGCACGCGGATGTAGTCGTATTGCAGCAGGTCACGCAGCAGCGGGGTACCGGTACGGCCCGCGCCGATCACGGCGATGCTGAGGGTTTGCGACATGGATGACAGCTCCTGGGTTGGATCGAAGGCGAATGGAACATCCGTGGATGCGCGCACAGACTAGCAACCCGCTCCTGCCGCCCTCTTGACCTGCGCCTATTGCCGACCAGTAAAGCAGAGATCGCCCGCCGCGGCCGCGGGCGGGCAGCCGCGCGACTTTGGTGGTAAGCTCGGCGGCCATGAACAGATACCCCTCCCGTCCCGTCGTCCTCTGCCTGTCCGGCCACGATCCCAGTGGTGGCGCCGGCCTGCAGGCGGACATCGAGGCCCTGCTCGCCCAGGGCTGCCACGCCGCGCCGGCGATCACCGCACTGACCGTGCAGGACACCGTCGACGTCCGCGACTTCCGCATCCTCGACCGCGCCTGGGTACTGGCCCAGGCCGACGCGGTGATCGGCGACCTGCCGGTCGCCGCGGTCAAGCTGGGCATGCTCGGCTCGCTGGAAATGGTCGATACCGTAGTCGAGATCATGGCCCGCCTGCCCGGCGTGCCGCTGGTCTGCGACCCGGTGCTGCGCGCCGGCGGCGGTGGCGCGCTGGGCAAGGATGAGGTCGGCTACGCGATCCGCGAACGCCTGCTGCCGCTGTGCCGCATCGCCACGCCGAACCTGCCCGAGGCGCGCATCCTCGCCGAACTGCCGGACGGCAGCGCCGACGCCTGCGCCGAGAAGCTGCTGGCGCACTGCGAGCACCTGCTGATCACCGGCGGTCACGGCGACGAGCGCGAGGTGCACAACCGCCTGTACGCGCGCGACGGCAGTCGCCACGACTTCACCTGCGCACGCCTGCCCGGCAGCTACCACGGCTCCGGCTGCACCCTGGCCAGCACCCTGGCCGGGCGCCTGGCGCTGGGCGAGGAACTGGCCAGCGCGGTGAACTCCGCGCTCGACTACACCTGGCGCACCCTGCGCGACGCCGAACAGCCTGGCCACGGCCAGTATGTGCCGCGCCGCCTGCCGCTGGACTTCCGCTCCTGATCCCCCGCTGCCCGGAACAGTGCCGATGAACGAACTGCGCGGTCTCTACGCCATCACCGACAGCCAGCTGCTGGAAGGCGGTCGCCTGCTGCCCTGCGTCGAGGCCGCCCTGCGCGGCGGCGCGAAGTTGCTGCAGTACCGCGACAAGTCAAGCGACGCCGCGCGCCGCCTGCGCGAAGCCGAGGCCCTGCGCGAGCTGTGCCTGCGCTACGGCGCGCAACTGATCGTCAACGACGACCTGGAACTGGCCGCGCGCCTGGGCGTCGGCCTGCATCTGGGCCAGGGCGACGGCTCGCTGGCCGCCGCCCGCGCCCTGCTCGGCAGCCGGGCGATCATCGGCGCCACCTGCCATGCCCGCCTGGAGCTGGCCGAGCAGGCTCGCGGCGAGGGTGCCAGCTACGTCGCCTTCGGCCGCTTCTTCGACTCGCAGACCAAGCCCGGCGCCCCGGCCGCCAGCCTCGACCTGCTGGAGCAGGCCCGCGCCCGCTGCCGCCTGCCGATCGTCGCCATCGGCGGGGTGAGCCTCGACACCGCCCCCGCGCTGATCGCGCGCGGCGCCAGCATGGTCGCGGTGATCCACGCCCTGTTCGGCGTCGCCGAGCCCGCCGAGGTGGAGCGCCGCGCCCGCGCGTTCAGCGCGCTGTTCGACTGATCCCGGCGGCCGCGGCCCCGCGCCCGGACACGCCCTTGCCGATTTCGCCCCGTCCCCGACCCGAGAGGCCCCCATGTCCCGCTCCGAGATCCTGTTCAACAACGCCCAGAAACACATCCCCGGCGGCGTCAACTCGCCGGTGCGCGCCTTCCGCGGCGTCGGCGGCACGCCGCTGTTCTTCAAGCACGCCGAGGGCGCCTACGTCATCGACGAGGACGACAAGCGCTATGTGGATTACGTCGGCTCCTGGGGGCCGATGATCCTCGGCCACGCCCACCCGCAGGTACTCGACGCGGTGCGCCGCCAGCTCGAACACGGCCTGTCCTACGGCGCGCCGACCGCCATGGAAACCGAGATGGCCGAGCTGGTCTGTGCCCTGGTGCCGTCGATGGAGATGGTGCGCATGGTCAGCTCCGGCACCGAGGCGACCATGAGCGCGATCCGCCTGGCGCGCGGCTACACCGGGCGCGACAGCATCATCAAGTTCGAGGGCTGCTACCACGGCCACTCCGACAGCCTGCTGGTCAAGGCCGGCTCCGGCGCGCTGACCCAGGGCGTGCCCAGCTCGGCAGGGGTGCCGGCGGACTTCGCCAAGCACACCCTGACCCTGCCCTACAACGACATCGCCGCCGTCGAGCAGACCCTCGGCGAAGTCGGCCAGAACGTGGCGTGCATCATCGTCGAGCCGGTGGCCGGCAACATGAACTGCGTGCCGCCGGCGCCGGGCTTCCTCGAAGGCCTGCGCGCGCTGTGCGACCGGCATGGCGTGGTGCTGATCTTCGACGAGGTGATGACCGGCTTCCGCGTCGCCCTCGGCGGCGCCCAGGCCCACTACGGCGTCACCCCGGACCTGTCGACCTTCGGCAAGATCGTCGGCGGCGGCATGCCGGTCGGCTGCTTCGGCGGCAAGCGCGCGATCATGGAATGCATCGCACCGCTCGGCCCGGTCTACCAGGCCGGCACCCTGTCCGGCAACCCGCTGGCCATGGCTGCCGGCCTGACCACCCTCAAGCTGATCAGCCGCGACGGCTTCCACGCCGAGTTGGCCGACTACACCACGCGCATGCTGGCCGGGCTGCGCGAGCGCGCGGCGGCTGCCGGCATCCCCTTCGCCACCACCCAGGTCGGCGGCATGTTCGGCCTGTACTTCACCGACAAGGCGGAAATCACCAGCTTCGCCGACGTGATGGCCTGCGATGCCGAGCGCTTCAAGCGCTTCTTCCACCTGATGCTCGACGGCGGCGTGTACCTGGCGCCCTCCGCCTTCGAGGCCGGCTTCACCTCCATCGCCCATGGCGCGACCGAGCTGGCGCTGACCCTCGATGCCGCCGAGCGCGCCTTCGCCGCGCTGCGCCAGGGCTGACACGCATGCCGCTCGATCCGCCCGCCCTGGCCGCCTGCCTGGCCGCGCTGTTCGGCGCCGGCCTGCTGCTGCAGGCGCGCACGCGCTTCTCAGCCGAGGAGCAGCCGGTGTGGTTCTGCGCCCTGCTTGGTCTGCTCCTGGCCGCCGCCGCCGCGCCCTTCGGTGCCAGCGCCGGCGCTGCCGCGCGGCCCGGCGAGGATGCCGGCCTGCTGTTGCTGCAGGCGCGCGATTTTCTCGGCCTGCCGCTGCTCGGCGTGGTCGCCCTGGCGCTCGGCCGCGGCTGGCACTGGCCGCGCGGCGCCTGGGGCCGGGTGGTGCTCGGCCTGTGCGTGTTCTTCGAGCTGGCCCGGCAGCTGCAGTGGGCCGAGGACTACCGCCTGCTGCTGGGCGCCGCCAGCCTGCTGCTGATCGCTCAGGCCGGCCTGTCGCGCTGGCCGGCGCGACGGGCGGCGCTGCTCGGCCTGCTGGCGGCGCTGTCGCTGGGCACACCGCTGCTCGCCACCGCGGCGCCGGGCCTCGGCGCCTGGCTGGCGGTGCCCGGCTACCTGCTGCTGGCCGTGCTGCTGCGCGAACTCAGCGACAGCGCACCGACGCAAAAGACGAGCGCGCCCCTGTCATGAGCGGGTAGCTTGTTTCATAATGCATCTCGCCGCTGCGCTGCAGCGGCCGGGACTTGCGCCCGTCGACCCCAGGGAGATGTCCGATCGCCATGAACCGTGCTGGCCGCACCCTGCTGATGGGCTGCCTGTTGCTGATCTCCCCGCTGTCCAGCCTGGCCGGCGGCAACTCCCTGCTGATCCCCGCCACCAGCCGCTGCGTGCTCGATACCCCGGCCGAGGCCCGCGAGCAGGCCCTGGCGCAATGCCGCGCCTTCGCCGAAGGCGGCGACGCCGAGGCGCAGTACGAGCTGGGCGAATACTTCTACGAAGGCCAGTTGCATCCCCAGGACCTGCCCCAGGCGCTGCACTGGTACGAGCAGGCCTCGCTGCAGGGCCACGCCGGCGCACAGCTGCGCCTGGGCATGCTGTTCTGGCACGGCGAAGGCGTCCCGGCCAGCAACCTGCAGGCCTACATCGTGCTGAAGATGGCGGCGGTCAACGGCTCCGACGACGCCATGGACAGCGCCGACGAGGTCGCCGAGCAGATGAGCCGCGACGAACTGGCCCGCGCCAACCGGGTGCTCGGCGAGATCTTCCGCAACTACCTGATGGAACTGCAGGCCACCGACCTCGGCCCGCCCTTCGCGCCGCTGCGCTGAGCCGCCGGCGGCGCAGAGCAGACTCAGCGCTCCGGCAGCGGCGGCATGGGGAACGGCATCACGTTGCTTCCACCTTTCGCCTCGCTGATCTTCGCCGTACCCAGACGTTCCACCTCGTCGATGCGGATGATCGCGTGCATCGGCACGAAGCTGCGCACCACGCCCTCGAACTGCGCCTTGAGCTTCTCCTCGCTGGGATCGACCACCACCTGGGTGCGCTCGCCGAAGACGAACTCCTCGATCTCCAGGAATCCCCACAGATCGCTCTGGTAGATGGCCTTGGCGTACATCTCGTACACCTGGCCCTGGCTCTGGAAAATCACCTTGAAGATGGGGGCGGGCTTGCTCATGGATCGACGGACCGAGGGGGGCTGCACAAAGGGCGCGCATCCTAGCATATCCGCCGGACCGCCAAGCCTAGGAAGCCCGCGCCCCACTCCCTATAATGCGCGGTTCCTTGATTTTCCCGACGAGCACCCATGGCCAAGAAGCTTTTCATCGAGACCCACGGCTGCCAGATGAACGAGTACGACAGCTCGCGCATGGCCGATCTGCTGGGCGAACATCAAGCCCTGGAGCTGACCGAGCGCCCGGAAGAAGCCGACGTCATCCTGCTCAACACCTGCTCGATCCGCGAGAAGGCCCAGGAAAAGGTGTTCTCCAAGCTCGGCGGCTGGCGCGAACTCAAGCGCCAGAAACCGGAGCTGGTGATCGGTGTCGGCGGCTGCGTGGCCAGCCAGGAAGGTGCGGCGATCCGCGAGCGCGCGCCCTACGTCGACGTGGTGTTCGGCCCGCAGACCCTGCACCGCCTGCCGGAAATGATCGACGCCGCGCGCAGCACGCGAAAGCCGCAGGTGGACATCTCCTTCCCGGAAATCGAGAAATTCGACCGCCTGCCCGAGCCGCGCGTCGACGGCCCCAGCGCCTTCGTCTCGGTGATGGAAGGCTGCAGCAAGTACTGCACCTTCTGCGTGGTGCCCTACACCCGCGGCGAGGAAGTCAGCCGCCCGCTGGCCGACGTGCTCGGCGAAATCGTCCACCTGACCGAGAACGGCGTACGCGAGATCACCCTGCTCGGCCAGAACGTCAACGGCTACCGCGGCGATGCCGGCGACGGGCGCAGCGCCGACTTCGCCGAACTGCTCCACGCGGTGGCGGCCATCGATGGCGTCGAGCGCCTGCGCTACACCACCAGCCACCCACTGGAATTCTCCGACGCGATCATCCAGGCCCACGCCGAAATCCCCCAGCTGGTGAAGTTCATCCACCTGCCGGTGCAGTCCGGCTCCGATCGCGTGCTGGCGGCGATGAAGCGCAACCACACCGCGCTGGAATACAAGTCGCGCATCCGTAAGCTCAAGGCCGCGGTGCCGGACATCTGCATCAGCTCGGACTTCATCGTCGGTTTCCCCGGCGAGACCGACAAGGACTTCGAGCA
This sequence comes from Pseudomonas guangdongensis, assembly GCF_900105885.1. NCBI lineage: Bacteria > Pseudomonadati > Pseudomonadota > Gammaproteobacteria > Pseudomonadales > Pseudomonadaceae > Geopseudomonas > Geopseudomonas guangdongensis. Next base: position 266,380 of record NZ_LT629780.1, read on the forward strand.
GACCATGAAACTGGTCGAGGAAGTCGGCTTCGACTTCTCCTTCTCCTTCGTCTACAGCGCGCGCCCCGGCACCCCGGCGGCCGACCTGCTCGACGACACCCCCGAGGAGGTGAAGAAGCAGCGCCTGGCGATCCTGCAGACCCGCCTCAGCCAGCAGGGCTTCGAGAACAGCCGGCGCATGGTCGGCAGCATCCAGCGCATCCTGGTCAGCGACTACTCGAAGAAGGACCCGGGCATGCTCCAGGGCCGCACCGAGAACAACCGGGTGGTCAACTTCCGCGCCAGCAACCCGCGCCTGATCGGCCAGTTCGTCGACGTACGCATCGACGAGGCCCTGCCGCACTCGCTGCGCGGCACCCTGCTCGACTGAGCACGCCGCGCCACCCGCCGCCCAAGGGCGGCGGGCCGGCAACCCCACCAAAAGCCAATACCGCCGCGCTTTCGCCCCTGCGTTGCTGCGGTTATTCTTCATTCACCACACCAGCCGAACGGCGGCCAACAGACGACCTTGAACGCTCCCCTGGAACACCATCGCTTCACCCTCGAACCCTTCGAAGCCCGGCGCTTCGCCAACCTCTGTGGACAATTCGACGAGCACCTGCGCCTGATCGAGCAGCGCCTGCAACTGGAGATCCGCAATCGCGGCAACCAGTTCGAGCTGGTCGGCGACGCGCAGCGCAGCCAGACCGCCGAGCGCCTGCTGCGCCGCTTGTACCGCGAAACCCACACCGGCACCGACCTCACCCCGGAGATCGTCCACCTGTTCCTGCAGGAGTCGGGACTGGAGGACATCGCCAGCCCCGGCCATGGGCCGCTGGTCACCCTGAAGACCCGCAAGGTCCACATCACCCCGCGCGGCACCAACCAGCAGCGCTACGTCAAGGCGATCCTCGACAACGACATCAACTTCGGCATCGGCCCGGCCGGCACCGGCAAGACCTACCTCGCGGTGGCCTGCGCGGTGGACGCCCTGGAGCGCGAGCAGGTGCGGCGCATCCTGCTGGTGCGCCCGGCGGTGGAGGCCGGCGAGAAGCTCGGCTTCCTCCCCGGCGACCTGGCGCAGAAGATCGACCCCTACCTGCGTCCGCTGTACGACGCCCTCTACGAGATGATGGGCTTCGAGCAGGTGGCCAAGCTGATCGAGAAGCAGGTGATCGAGATCGCCCCGCTGGCCTACATGCGCGGGCGCACCCTGAACAACAGCTTCATCATCCTCGACGAGAGCCAGAACACCACCCTGGAGCAGATGAAGATGTTCCTCACCCGGATCGGTTTCGGCTCCACCGCGGTGATCACCGGCGACGTCACCCAGGTCGACCTGCCGCGCGGCACCAAGTCGGGCCTGGCCCACGTGGTCGAGGTGCTGCGCGACGTACCGGGGATCAGCTTCACCCACTTCAAGGCCAAGGACGTGGTGCGCCACCCGCTGGTGCAACGCATCGTCGAAGCCTACGACCGTCACGAGCAGCGCCTGCAGGGCAAGGACGGCAAGACCGCCGCCAGCGTCGAGGACAGCCGCCATGCAGGTTGAACTGGATCTGCAGCTGGCCACCGCGGCCGGCGACCTGCCCGGCGAGGCGCAGCTGCGCCAGTGGTGCGAACTGGCCCTGCGCCAGCGCACCGCGCCCTCGGAGCTGACCATCCGCATCGTCGACGAGGCCGAGGGCCGCGAGCTGAACCACACCTGGCGCGGCAAGGACTACGCCACCAACGTGCTGTCCTTCCCGGCGGAGATTCCCGACGGACTCCTCGACATCCCGCTGCTCGGCGATCTGGTGATCTGCGCCCCGGTGGTGGCCCGCGAGGCCGCCGAGCAGGGCAAGCGCGCCGAGGCGCACTGGGCCCACCTGGTCATCCACGGCTGCCTGCACCTGCTCGGCTACGATCACATCGACGATGCCGAAGCCGAGGAAATGGAAGCCCTGGAGCGCCAGCTGCTGGCCGAACTCGGCCATCCCGACCCCTATGCCTGTGACGACCAAGAGTAAGGAACCATGAGCGACGACCGATCGAGCCAGGTGCAGAAGTCCTGGCTGGAACGCATCACCCAGGCTTTTGCCCATGAGCCGAAAAGCCGTCAGGAACTCCTCGAAGTCCTGCGCGAAGCCCATGACAACAAGCTGCTCGACACCGAGGCCCTGAACATCGTCGAAGGCGCCATCCAGGTCGCCGACCTGCAGGTGCGCGACATCATGATCCCGCGCTCGCAGATCATCAGCGTCAAGGCCGGGCAGACACCCCGCGAGTTTCTCCCGGCGATCATCGAGGCGGCCCACTCGCGCTACCCGGTGGTCGGCGAACACCTCGACGAGGTGCTAGGCGTCCTGCTCGCCAAGGACCTGCTGCCGCTGATCCTCGAACAGCACGCGGACAGCTTCGACCTGCGCCCGCTGCTGCGCCCGGCCACCTTCGTGCCCGAGTCCAAGCGCCTCAACGTGCTGCTGCGCGAGTTCCGCGCCAATCGCAACCACATGGCCATCGTCATCGACGAGTACGGCGGCGTCGCCGGTCTGGTGACCATCGAGGACGTGCTGGAGCAGATCGTCGGCGACATCGAGGACGAGCACGATGTCGACGAGGAGAATTTCATCAAGGCGCTGCCCAGCGGCGACTTCATCGTCAAGGCGCTGACCCCGGTGGAGGACTTCAACGAGTTCTTCGCCGCGGACTTCTCCGAAGACGAGTTCGACACCGTCGGCGGCGTGGTGATGAGCGCCTTCGGCCACCTGCCCAAGCGCAACGAAACCACCGAACTGGGCGGCTTCCGCTTCCGCGTGCTCAACGCCGACAGCCGGCGCATCCACCTGCTGCGCCTGACGCCGCTGCGCGACTGACGCCAGCCGGCCCGGACGTCACGGCCAGCGCGCCGCGACGTCCGGGCCGCGCTGCGGTTTTCCCGCCCGCAGCGCTGGTCTGCCGGGCGGTGCTCCATTAAGCTGCCCGCCTGCCTCCTGCAAGGAATTCCCATGCGCTGGATCTCCCGTCCCGGCTGGCCGGGCCACCTGCTGGCCATGGCGGCCGGCGCCCTGACGCCGCTGTCCCTGGCGCCCTTCGGCCTCTGGCCGCTCGGCCTGCTGTCGATCGCCCTGTTCTACCTCGGCCTGCGCCAGGTGGATGCCCGCGCCGCGCTATGGCGCGGCTGGAGCTACGGCTTCGGTGCCTTCGCCGCCGGCACCGGCTGGGTCTACGTCAGCATCCACGACTACGGCGCCGCCCCCGTGCCGCTGGCCGCCCTGCTGACCCTGCTGTTCGTCGCCGGCCTCGGCCTGTTCTTCGCCCTGCAGGCCTGGGCTTGGAGCCGCTGGCTGCGACGCGAACGGGCGCCGCTGGCCGATGCGCTGACCTTCGCCGCCCTGTGGGTCGCCCAGGAAGCCCTGCGCGGCTGGCTGTTCACTGGCTTCCCCTGGCTGTATGCCGGCTACGCCCAGCTGGACGGCCCGCTGGACGGCCTCGCCCCGCTCGGCGGGGTCTGGCTGCTGTCCTTCGCCATGGCGCTCGGCGCCGTGCTGCTGGCCACCCTGACCCAGTGGCTGCTGCACTGGCGCAGCCTGCTGGGCGCGACACTGCTGCTGGCCGGCTGCTGGGGCGGCGGCCTGTGGCTCAAGGAGCATCCCTGGACCGCGCCGGCCGGCGCGCCGCTCAAGGTCGCCGCCATCCAGGGCAACGTCGAGCAGAACCTCAAGTGGGATCCCGAGCAGCTCAACGCCCAGCTCGCCCTGTACCGCGACCTGACCCTCAACGCTCCGGCCGCCGACCTCTACGTCTGGCCGGAAACCGCCGTACCGGTGCTCAAGGAGTACGCCGAGGGCTACCTGGCCAGCCTCGCCGGGCTGCTCGATGCACGAGGCGCGGCGCTGATCACCGGCCTGCCGCTGCGCCAGGCCGACGCCGAGGGCCGCCCGCGCTACTACAACGCCCTGTACGCCCTCGGCGCGGGCGAGGGCACCTACCTGAAGCAGAAGCTGGTGCCGTTCGGCGAGTACGTGCCGCTGCAGGACCTGCTGCGCGGGCTGATCGCCTTCTTCGACCTGCCGATGTCCGACTTCGCCCGCGGCCCGCAGGACCAGCCCCTGCTGCAGGCCCAGGGCTACCGCATCGCCCCGTACATCTGCTACGAGGTGGTCTACCCCGAGTTCGCCGCCGACCTCGCCGCGCAGAGCGCGCTGCTGCTGACGGTGAGCAACGACGCCTGGTTCGGCACCTCGATCGGCCCGCTGCAGCACCTGCAGATGGCGCAGATGCGCGCCCTGGAGGCCGGCCGCTGGATGGTCCGCGCCACCAACAACGGCGTCACCGTGCTGATCGACCCCTTCGGCCGCATCCAGGCCGAGCTGCCGCAGTTCCAGCGCGGCGTGCTGCACGGCGAGGTGGTGCCGATGCAGGGGCTGACGCCCTACCTGCAGTGGCGCCACTGGCCGCTGACCGGGCTGTGCGCCGTGCTGCTCGGCTGGACCCTGCTGAGCGGCCGCCGCGAGCGCCGGCTGTTCGCCGCCATGGGCTGAAGCCACGCGCCGGCCCGCCGTGCGCGGGCCGGCGCTCAGCGGTACAGCAACGGGTAGAGCAGTTGCCCGGCGGCCTCGTTGAACAGCAGGCTGTTCTGCCACAGCGCCTTGCTCTCCGGCAGCCAGCCGCCCCACGGCCGACCGTTGGGCACGCCGAGGAAGCCGGCCGGCGCGGCGATCACCTCGAAGCCCTGACGCTCGAAACACCAGCGCGCCCGCGGCATGTGCCAGGCCTGGGTGACCAGCACGATGCGCCGCACCCCCGCCTCGCGCAGCAGCGGCGCGCTGAGCACGGCGTTCTCCCAGGTGGTGCGGCTGCGCTCTTCCTGCCAGCGTAGCGGCACGCCGAAATCCGTCGCCAGCAACTCGGCGAACAGCGCCGCCTCGCTCGGCGGCCGACCGAAATGCAGGCCGCCGCTGGCCAGGATCGGCAAGCCGCTGGCGCGCTGCAGCCGCGCGGCCAGGCGCGCCCGCTGCAGGCCCAGCAGGCTCGGCTGATCGCCCTCCCAGGCCGGGTCGCCGCGCTCGCGACCGCCGCCGAGCAGCACGATAGCCTCGGCGCGCTGCGCCAGCCGCGACCACTCGGCCGGCGCCAGCGGCGGCTCGCGCTCCAGGGCACGGGCCGTCCACTCGACCGTCAGCGGCAGGCTCATCAGCCACAGACCGCCGCCACCGAGCAGCGCACAGCCCAGCGCCAGGCGCGGCCGGCGCAGGCGCCACCACCAGGCCAGCAGCAACAGCAGCAACAGGCCGCCCGGCGGCAGCAGCAGGTGCTTGAGCAGGTAGCGCAGCGGCATCTCGGCCTCCCCCGGGCGCGGTATGGATCGACAGGATAGCGGCCAGGCCGACGCCCGGCAGCAGCGGCGACAGCGACCGCCACGCCCGCCCGCGATCGCCTTGCGGGTTTCCCCAGAGCGGCGCCGCTCATGTATGCTTGGGCGCTTTGCTTATCCCCCTCTTTTCAGTCCGGCAGAGCCATGCACGAACAGTATCAGCCCCGCGAGATCGAAGCCGCCGCGCAGTCCCACTGGGAGGCGCACCAGTCCTTTGAAGTGAGCGAACAGCCCGGCAAGGACACTTTCTACTGCCTGTCGATGTTCCCCTACCCGAGCGGCAAGCTACACATGGGGCACGTGCGCAACTACACCATCGGCGACGTGATCGCGCGCTACCAGCGCATGCAGGGCAAGAACGTACTGCAGCCGATGGGCTGGGACGCCTTCGGCATGCCGGCGGAGAACGCCGCGATGCAGAACCAGGTCGCCCCGGCCGCCTGGACCTACGCCAACATCGACTACATGAAGACCCAGCTGAAGAGCCTGGGCCTGGCCGTCGACTGGTCGCGCGAAGTCACCACCTGCAAGCCGGACTACTACCGCTGGGAACAGTGGCTGTTCACCCGCCTGTTCGAGAAGGGCGTGATCTACCGCAAGAACGGCACCGTCAACTGGGACCCGGTCGACCAGACCGTGCTGGCCAACGAGCAGGTCATCGACGGCCGCGGCTGGCGTTCCGGCGCGCTGATCGAGAAGCGCGAAATCCCGATGTACTATTTCAAGATCACCGCCTATGCCGACGAGCTGCTCAGCTCGCTGGATACGCTGGAGGGCTGGCCCGAGCAGGTCAAGACCATGCAGCGCAACTGGATCGGCAAGTCGCGCGGCATGGAAGTGAGCTTCCCCTTTGATGCCGCCAGCATCGGCAGCGAGGGCGCGCTCAAGGTGTTCACCACCCGCCCCGACACCCTGATGGGCGCCACCTACGTGGCGGTGGCCGCCGAGCACCCGCTGGCCACCCTCGCCGCCCAGGGCAATGCCGAGCTGCAGGCCTTCATCGACGAGTGCAAGCGCGGCGGCGTCGCCGAGGCGGACATCGCCACCCAGGAGAAGAAGGGCCTGGCCACCGGCCTGTTCGTCCTGCACCCGCTGAGCGGCGAGAAGCTGCCGGTATGGGTCGCCAACTACGTACTGATGAACTACGGCGAAGGCGCGGTGATGGCCGTACCGGCCCACGACGAGCGCGACTTCGAGTTCGCCAGCAAGTACGCCCTGCCGGTGAAGACGGTGATCCGCACCAGCGCCGGCGATGCCACCCCAGCGCCCTGGCAGGACGCCTACGCCGAGCACGGCGAGCTGATCAACTCCGCCGAGTTCGACGGCCTGGACTTCGCCGGCGCCTTCGACGCCATCGAGATGGCCCTGCAGAAGAAGGGCCTCGGTCAGGCGCGCACCCAGTTCCGCCTGCGCGACTGGGGTATCAGCCGCCAGCGCTACTGGGGCTGCCCGATCCCGATCATCCACTGCGACGCCTGCGGCGACGTGCCGGTGCCGGAAGACCAGCTGCCGGTGGTGCTGCCCGAGGACGTGGTGCCGGACGGCGCCGGCAGCCCGCTGGCGCGCATGCCCGAGTTCTACCAGTGCAGCTGCCCGAAATGCGGCGCACCGGCCAAGCGCGAAACCGACACTATGGACACCTTCGTCGAGTCGTCCTGGTACTACGCGCGCTACGCCTCGCCCAAGTTCGAGGGCGGCATGGTCGACAAGGCCGCGGCCAACCACTGGCTGCCGGTCGACCAGTACATCGGCGGCATCGAGCATGCCATCCTGCACCTGCTCTACGCGCGCTTCTTCCACAAGCTGATGCGCGACGAAGGCCTGGTCGACAGCGACGAGCCGTTCACCAACCTGCTGACCCAGGGCATGGTGATCGCCGAGACCTACTACCGCCTGCAGGACAACGGCGCCAAGCTGTGGTTCAACCCGGCCGACGTCGAGGTCGAGATGGACGCCAAGGGCAAGCCGCTGTCCGCCCGGCTGAAAAGCGACGGCCTGCCGGTGGAGATCGGCGGCATCGAGAAGATGTCCAAGTCGAAGAACAACGGCGTCGACCCGCAGACCATGATCGAACAGTACGGCGCCGACACCTGCCGCCTGTTCATGATGTTCGCCTCGCCGCCGGACATGAGCCTGGAGTGGTCCGACTCCGGCGTCGAGGGCGCCAGCCGCTTCCTGCGCCGGGTCTGGCGCCTGGCCCACGGCCACGTCGCCGCCGGCCTGCCGGGCGCGCTGGACCTCGCCAGCCTGAACGACGCGCAGAAAGGCGTGCGCCGCGCCATCCACCTGGCCATCAAGCAGGCCAGCCAGGATATCGGCCAGCACCACAAGTTCAACACCGCCATCGCCCAGGTGATGACCCTGATGAACGTGCTGGAAAAGGCCCCGAGCGACAGCGCCCAGGATCGCGCCCTGCTGCAGGAAGGCCTGGAAGCCGTGGCCCTGCTGCTGGCGCCGATCACCCCGCACATCAGCCACGCGCTGTGGCAGCAGCTCGGCCACGCCAAGCCGATCATCGACGCGCGCTGGCCGCAGGTCGACGAAAGCGCCCTGGTGCAGGACAGCCTGACCCTGGTGGTGCAGGTCAACGGCAAGCTGCGCGGACAGATCGAAGTGCCGGCCGCCGCGTCCCGCGAGGAAGTCGAAGCCGCCGCCCGCGCCAACGAGAACGTGCTGCGCTTCACCGAAGGCACCACCATCCGCAAGGTGATCGTGGTCCCCGGCAAGCTGGTCAACATCGTCGCCAACTGACCGCCACCGTCCAACCGGCGCCCGCCCGCAGCGGGCGCCGTCTCACATGAGGGAAGACCGATGAAACCTAGCCTGTCCGGCCTGCTGCTGGTGATGCTCACCACCCTGCTCGCTGCCTGCGGCTTCCAGCTGCGCGGCACCGGAGTCGACGACTTCGCCCTGCGGGAACTCGACCTGCGCGCCCGCAACGCCTACGGCGAAACCGTCAAGGACGTGCGCCAGGCGCTGACCGGCAGCGGCGTGCGCGTCCACACCGGCGCGCCCTACACCCTGGTGCTGACCCGCGAGAGCGAGCAGCAGCGCACCGCCAGCTACACCAGCTCGGCACGCAGCGCCGAATACCAGCTGACCAGCACCCTCGACTACGAGATCCGCAGCGGCAACCTGTCCCTGCTCAGCGATCGCGTGGAAGTGCAGAAGGTCTATGTCTACGACGCCAACAACCTGATCGCCTCCGACCAGGAAGGCCAACAACTGCGCCGCGAACTGCGCCGCGAGCAGATCCAGCAACTGCTGATGCGTCTGCAGATGCTCGACCCGGTTCGCCTGGAGCAACTGCGCGAGCAGGCCCAGGCCCGCGCCGAAGCCGAGGCCCGCGCCGCCGAAGCCGCCGCTGCCGAACGCCGCGCCGTGCAGCCGCAACCGTAACCGCAGCGCTGATCCTGACGGGGCCTGCGGGCCCCGTCGGTTTTTCAGCCGAATCGCGAAGCGCACCGATGAAACTCGCCCCCGCCCAACTGGCCAAGCACCTGCAGGGCCCGCTCGCCCCGGTCTATGCGGTGAGCGGCGACGACCCGCTGCTGTGCCAGGAAGCCTGCGACGCGATCCGCGCCGCCTGCCGCGCCCGCGAGTTCAGCGAGCGCCAGGTGTTCCACGTCGACGCCGGCTTCGACTGGAACCTGCTGCGCGAGGCCGGCGCCAGCCTGTCGCTGTTCGCCGAGCGGCGCCTGCTGGAGCTGCGCATGCCGGCCGGCAAGCCGAGCGAGCCCGGCGTCGCCGCCCTGCTCGACTACCTCACCCGTCCGCCCGAGGACACCGTGCTGCTGCTCAGCCTGCCGCGCCTCGACGGCAAGACCCAGAAGGCCAGGTGGGCCAAGGCGCTGATCGACGGCGAGGCCTGCCAGTTCGTGCAGGTCTGGCCGGTCGACGCCGCCCAGCTGCCGCAGTGGCTGCGCCAGCGCCTCGCCCAGGCGGGACTCGCCGCCACGCCGGAAGCCATCGACCTGCTGGTGGCGCGCACCGAGGGCAACCTGCTGGCTGCCGTGCAGGAGATCGAGAAGCTCAGGCTGCTGGTCGAGGGCAACCAGCTGGATGCCGCCACCGTGCAGGCCAGCGTCGCCGACAGTGCGCGCTTCGACCTGTTCGGCCTGCTCGACGCCGCCCTGGCCGGCGAAGCGGCGCACGCCCTGCGCATGCTCGAAGGGCTGCGCGGCGAAGGCGTCGAAGCCCCGGTGGTGCTCTGGGGGCTGGCCCGCGAACTGCGCCTGCTCGCCACCCTGGCCTGGCAGCAGGGTCAGGGCATACCGCTGGAACGCGCCATCGGCCAGGCCCGGCCACCGATCTTCGGCAAGCGCCAGGCGCTGGTCGGCCGCGCCGTGCAGCGCCTGCCGGCCAGCCGCTGGAGCGCCCTGCTCGGCGAGGCCCAGCGCATCGACGAGCAGATCAAGGGCCAGGCCGCCGGCAACGTGTGGAACGCCCTGGCCGCGCTGACCCTGCAGATCGCCGGCAGCCGCCTGCCGCTGCCGCCCGGCTGAGCGCTCCATCTGGCTGTTTTTCGCCCAACCCGCTGGACAACGCCCGCCGACCGGCCGATGATGCGCACGCCTGCCAGGGGGCAGGCGCACATCGAGGAATGCCCATGGCCAAGCAACGCAAGCGGCCCAACCAGGCCAAATCCCTGATCGCCCAGCCGCTGTTCCGCAGCCGACAGGAAAAACCCGCCAAAGGCAAAGGCAGCTACCGCCGCGAAGCCTTCCGGTCCGACGACCGGGAGGCTTTTTGCTTTCTGGCCGCCTGACACGCCGCACTCCGGCAGCCCCAGCAGTCCGCTCCCGCCCTCGCCGCCACGCCCGCCACCGCAACAACCCTCCCTCCACCGCACCGAATACCCTGCCCCGCTGCGCGCCTCCCCGGCCACCCGGCGGCGGTCGCACGGTAGCAGCCAAGTCGCCGGGCGCGTGATAAGGTGGCCGCCTGTCCAGCATTGCCGTGGAAGTTGTTCATGTTCGACACCCCCTCGCCGCGCCAGCCTCGTCGCCTGCTCGCCAGCACCGCGCTGCTGCTCGCACTGGCCCAGACCGCCTGCGCCCAGCCGCCGGCCAGCGAAGCCCCGGCCGCCCCGGCGCCGGCCGCCGCGACGGTGCCGGGCGAGCCGGCCCAGGTCCAGAGCTTCGCCCAGTGGCGCGAGACGTTCCGCCAGCAGGCGCTGGCCCAGGGCATCGACGCCGCACTGTTCGAGCGCGCCTTCGCCGGGATCGTGTCCGATCCGGCGGTGATCCGCGCCGACCGCAGCCAGCCGGAATTCACCCGGCCGATCTGGGACTACCTCGACAGCGCCGCCTCGCCGCAGCGCGTGCGCCGCGGCCAGCAACTGCTGGCCGAACATGCCGCGACCCTGGCAGCCATCGAGCAGCGCTACGGCGTCGAGCGCAGCATCCTGGTCGCGGTGTGGGGCATGGAGAGCAACTTCGGCGGCTACATGGGCAACAAGAACGTGATCCGCTCGCTGGCCACCCTGGCCCACGAGGGACGCCGCCCGCAGTTCGCCCGCGAGCAGCTGCTGGCCGCCCTGCAGATCCTCCAGCAGGGCGACGTGACGCCCGGCCACATGCTCGGCTCCTGGGCCGGGGCCATGGGCCAGACCCAGTTCATCCCCACCACCTACCAACGCCATGCGGTGGACTTCGACGGCGACGGTCGCCGCGACATCTGGGACTCCAGCGCCGACGCACTGGCTTCCACCGCCAACTACCTGCGAGCCTCCGGCTGGCAGCGTGGGCAGGGCTGGGGCCTGGAAGTGCGCCTGCCGAGCGGCTTCGACTACGCCCTGGCCGACCCGGAGCTGCGCAAGAGCCTCGGCGAGTGGCGCGCCCTCGGCGTGCAGCCGCAGCGCAGCCTGAACCTGCGCTGGGACGACGCCCAGCTGGCCACCCTGCTGCTGCCGGCCGGCCATCGCGGCCCGGCCTTCCTGGTCCACGACAACTTCCGCAGCATCCTCAGGTACAACAACTCCACCGCCTATGCCCTGGGCATCGGCCTGCTCGCCGAACGCTTCGGCGGCGGCGGACAGATCGTCGCCAGCTGGCCGCGCGGCGAGCAGCCGCTGTCGCGCGAGCAGCGCATCGAGCTGCAGCACCAGCTGGCCGCGCGCGGCTTCGATCCCGGCGCGGTCGACGGCATCATCGGCGCCAACACCCGCCGCGCGGTGCGCGCCAGCCAGCAGCAGCTCGGCTGGCCGGCCGACGGCCATCCGACCCTGCGCCTGCTGGAGGCGCTGCGCGGCGGACAGTGATCGTCCACGCCCACAACGCAAAAGGCCGACTGCATACAGTCGGCCTTTTGCGTTACGGCGCAGCCCGGCTTACAGCGGCTTGCCGCGGTTGCCGTGGGCGCTGACGAAGTCCTGCACGGTCTTCAGGTCGTTGGCCAGTACGGTGCAGCGCTCCTCGCGCTGGAACAGGTCGGCCAGGTGCGCCGGCAGCTGCGGCACGGCGTCGATGCCGGCCTTCTCCACCGCCTCGGGGAACTTGACCGGGTGCGCGGTGCCGAGCACCACCATCGGCAGGGCCAGGCTGCGGCGGCACTCGCGAGCGGCCTTGACGCCGATCGCGGTGTGCGGGTCGAGCAGGTAGCCGGTCTCGGCATGCACCGCGGCGATGGTCGCACAGGTGCCCTCGTCGTCGACGGCCAGCGAGTCGAACAGACGACGCGCCTCGGTCCAGCGATCCTCTTCCACCGCCAGCTTGCCGGTGGCCTTGAAGGCATCCATCAGCGCGCTGACCGCCGCGCCGTTGCGGCCGTGCAGGTCGAACAGCAGACGCTCGAAGTTGGACGACACCATGATGTCCATCGACGGCGACAGCGACGCGTGCAGGGTGTCCTTGTCGTAGCGGTTGCCGGACATGAAGCGGTGCAGGATGTCGTTGCGGTTGGTGGCGACGATCAGCTGGTTGATCGGCAGGCCCATGTTGCGCGCCAGGTAGCCGGCGAAGATGTCACCGAAGTTGCCGGTCGGCACCGAGAAGGCCACCGAGCGGTGCGGCGCGCCGAGCTGCAGGGCGGCGTGGAAGTAGTAGACGATCTGGGCCATGATCCGCGCCCAGTTGATCGAGTTGACCGCCACCAGCCGGGTGCCCTTGAGGAAGCCCTGGTCGGCGAAGCTGGCCTTGACCATCTCCTGGCAGTCGTCGAAGTTGCCTTCGATGGCGATGTTGTGGATGTTGTCGCCGAGGATGGTGGTCATCTGCCGGCGCTGCACCTCGGACACGCGGTTGTGCGGGTGCATGATGAAGATGTCGACGTTGTCGCAGGCCTTGCAGCCCTCGATGGCGGCCGAGCCGGTATCGCCGGAGGTGGCGCCCATGATCACCACGCGCTCGCCGCGCTTGGTCAGCACGTGGTCGAGCAGGCGGCCGAGCAGCTGCAGGGCGAAGTCCTTGAACGCCAGGGTCGGGCCCTGGAACAGTTCCAGCACCCACTCGTTGGCGCCCAGCTGGGTCAGCGGCGCCACCGCCTTGTGGGCGAACACGCCGTAGGTTTCTTCAAGGATGCGCTTGAAATCGGCATCTTCGATGCTGCCGGCGACGAACGGGCGCATCACCCGGAAGGCCAGTTCGTGGTACGGCAGGCCGGCCCAGGAGGCGATTTCCTCGACGGTGAAGCGCGGCAGGTTTTCCGGCACGTAGAGGCCGCCGTCGCTGGCCAGGCCGGCGAGCAGCACGTCTTCGAAGTTCAGGGCCGGCGCCTGGCCGCGGGTACTGATATAGCGCATGGATGCAAACCTTCGGTTCGGGCTGCCGGCGCGCCGGCAGCCGGGAGCGGAATTAGTTGAGCTGTTCGACGCGGATGCGCACGACCTTGCCGGCCACGCCTTCCAGGCCTTCGAGGGCGGCGATGGCGTCGTTCATGCTCTGCTCGCGCACGCGGTGAGTGAGCAGGATCATCGGTACCAGACCGTCGTGTTCCTCGGCCTCCTTCTGCATGATCGACTCGATGTTGATGCCGCGTTCGGAGAGGATGCTCGCCACCTGGGCCAGCACGCCCGGATGGTCCTTGGCCTGGATGCGCAGGTAATAGGCGCTCTCGCAGGCCTCGATCGGCAGGATCGGGTGGTCGGACAGCGCATCGGGCTGGAACGCCAGGTGCGGCACGCGGTTCTCCGGGTCGCTGGTCAGCACGCGGGTCACGTCGACCACGTCGGCCACCACCGCCGAGGCGGTCGGCTCCATGCCGGCGCCGGCGCCGTAGTACAGGGTGCTGCCGACCGCGTCGCCGTTGACCATCACCGCGTTCATCACGCCGTTGACGTTGGCGATCAGGCGGTCGGCCGGGATCAGGGTCGGGTGCACGCGCAGCTCGATGCCGGCCTCGGTGCGCCGCGCCACGCCCAGGTGCTTGATGCGGTAGCCCAGCGCCTCGGCATAGTTGACATCGGCGGTGGTCAGCGCCGTGATGCCCTCGGTGTAGGCCTTGTCGAACTGCAGCGGGATGCCGAAGGCGATGGAAGCAAGGATGGTCAGCTTGTGCGCGGCGTCGATGCCCTCGACGTCGAAGGTCGGGTCGGCCTCGGCGTAGCCCAGCGCTTGGGCTTCCTTGAGCACGTCCTCGAAGGTGCGGCCCTTCTCGCGCATCTCGGTGAGGATGAAGTTGCCGGTGCCGTTGATGATGCCGGCCAGCCAGTTGATGCGGTTGCCGGCCAGGCCCTCGCGGATCGCCTTGATCACCGGGATGCCGCCGGCGACGGCGGCCTCGAAGGCGACGATGACACCCTTCTCGCGGGCCTTGGCGAAGATCTCGTTGCCGTGCACGGCGATCAGCGCCTTGTTGGCGGTGACCACGTGCTTGCCGTTGTCGATGGCCCGGAGCACCAGCTCGCGGGCCACGCTGTAGCCGCCGATCAGCTCGATGACGATGTCGATCTCCGGGTTGCAGGCCACCTCGAACACGTCGCCGGTGATGGGGGTACCGGTGGTATCGCATTGCGGGTTGGCGTCACGCGCGGCGATCTGCGCCACTTCGATGCCGCGACCGGCACGACGGGCGATTTCCTCGGCATTGCGCTTGAGCACGTTGAAGGTACCGCCACCGACGGTTCCCAGCCCACAGATACCTACTTTGACCGGTTTCACTCTGTATTCCCCATCATCATCAAGCTGTGCGGCCGGACATCCCGGCCGCCGAAAGGATCCGCACATTACGAATCGACGGATTGTTAGTCAATCGGCCGCTCAGTCGCCCCGCGCGGCCTGTGCGGCCTGCGCCAGCTGCGGCGCCGGCTGGTAGCCGGGGATCATCTGGCCGTTGGCCAGCACGATGGCCGGGGTGCCCTGCACGCCGATCATCTGCCCCAGCTGATACTGCTCGTCCACCGGGTTGGCGCACTGCGCGGCGGGCACGTCCTTGCCGCTCTTGGCCAGGGTCATCGCCTGCCGGCGATCCTGGGCGCACCACACGCTGACCAGGGTGTTGTAGCCGTGGCTGCCTGCGCCCTGGCGCGGGAAAGCGACGTAGCGCACCTCGACGCCGCGGCGGTTGAGTTCGGCCACCTCGCCGTGCAGCTTCTGGCAGTAGCCGCAGTCGGTGTCGGTGAAAACGGTGATGTGGGTCTTCTGCGCCGCCTTGGGATCGGCCGGGAACACCACCATCTCGGCGGCCGGAATGGCGTTGATCAGCTTGGCCACGCCACGGCTCTCGGCCTGCTCGGTGAGGTTGACGGTCTTGCCGTCCTTGACCTGGAACAGGAAGCCCTGCAGGACGAACTGCGCATCGGCGCTGGCGTAGAGCAGGCGGCCGCCCTTGAGCTGCACCTGATAGAGACCGGGCATCGGACTCTCGGCGATCGACTCGATCGGCAGGTCCGGCTGCAGCGACTTCAGGGCCTGGCGGATCGCCTGGTCGGGATCGGCGGCCAGGGCGACGGCGCTGGCCAGTCCCAGGGCGGCGGCAGCGAGAACAGGGAACGGACGCATGAAGATTCCTCGGGTCGGCGGGACGGCAAAATCGCTGCCAAGACTACCACACCCGGCGCCCGCCTCCGATGCGCCGGACAGCGCTAGTCGTGCGCCGCGGGCGTGGCGCCGAGCGCCTGCAGGCGGGTCTCGGCGAGCCGGGTGTAGATCTGCGTGGTGGACAGCAGGCGATGGCCGAGCAGCTGCTGCAGCACCCGCAGCTCGGCGCCATGGTTGAGCAGGTGGGTGGCGAAGGCGTGCCGCAGGGTGTGCGGCGACAGCGGCTGCTCGATGCCGGCGCTGCGCGCGTGGCGCTTGATGCGGTGCCAGAAGGTCTGCCGGGTCATCTGCTCGCCGCGCAGGCTGGGGAACAGCACATCGCTGGGCTTGCCGAGCAGCAGTTCGCCGCGCGCCTCGCGCAGGTAGCGCCGCAGCCAGTCGATGGCCACTTCGCCGAGCGGCACCAGACGCTCGCGGGCGCCCTTGCCCGGCACCCGCACCAGCCCCTGACGCAGCTCGACCTGCTCCAGGGTCAGCGCCACCAGCTCGCTGACCCGCAGGCCGCAGGCATACAGCACTTCGAGCATGGCGCGGTCGCGCAGGCCGAGCGCCTCGCCGGTGTCCGGCGCGGCGAGCAGCGCCAGCACCTGCGCCTCGCTGAGGCTGTGCGGCACGGCGCGCGACTGCTGCGGCAGGATCACCTGCAGGGTCGGGTCCTCGTCGATGCAGCCCTCGACCTTGCAGAAGCCGTAGAAGTGGCGCAGGCAGGACAGCAGCCGGGCCACGGAGCGGGCGTGATAGCCGGCCTCCAGGCGCCAGGCCAGATACTCGCGGACATGCTCGCGGTCGCCGCGCTGCAGGTCGGCGCCGCGCTCGGCCAGCCAGTCGTGGAACAGCGCCAGGTCGGCGCCGTAGGCCTCGCGGGTATGCCGCGACAGGCCGCGCTCCAGCCACAGGTAGCGGAGAAAACGCTCGATCAGGGGATGCTTGGCGGCGGACATGGACAGGACGCGACTGCTGGATGGATCACCAGTCTGGCACGGTGCGGCGCTGCGCGAAAGCCGGCTACCGCATCGCCGCAGCGCCAGCCGGACGGCCCTCGCCCGGCGCCGCCGAGCCGGACCGGGCAGCCCGCGCGGACTCGGCCAGTGCCGGCGCCGCGCGGCGTCGGCTCAGCCGCGCCGGCCGGACGGCTGGAAGTACAGCCGTGCGCCGCGCTGCAGGCCGAGCAGGCTCGGATGGCTCTTCACCACCTCGGCTTCCAGCGGCTCGCCCTGGCCCTCGACGCGCAGGGTGATGCGGGTGATGGCGCCCAGCGGGCGGATGTCGCGCACCTCGGCGGGCAGATGGCCGGGCAGCGCCTCGCGCGACAGCGACACCTCGTGGGGACGGAACAGGATGTGCCCCTCCTCGCCCAGGTGCAGACGGTTGGAGTCGCCGAGGAAGTGGTAGACGAAGTCGCTGGCCGGCTGCTCGTAGACCTCGCCGGGCGAGCCGATCTGCTCGACCACGCCCTTGTTCATCACCACGATGCGGTCGGCGACCTCCATGGCCTCCTCCTGGTCGTGGGTGACGAACACCGAGGTCAGGTTGATCTCCTCGTGCAGGCGCGCCAGCCAGCGGCGCAGCTCCTTGCGCACCTTGGCGTCCAGCGCCCCGAACGGCTCGTCGAGCAGGAGGATCTTCGGCTCCACCGCCAGCGCGCGGGCCAGGGCGATGCGCTGGCGCTGGCCGCCGGAGAGCTGCTCGGGGTAGCGGTCGGCCAGCCAGTCGAGCTGCACCATGCCGAGCAGCTCGTGGACCTGGTCCTTGATCTGCGCCTCGCTGGGGCGCTCTTTCTTCGGCTTCATGCGCAGGCCGAAGGCGACGTTGTCGAACACCGTCATGTGGCGGAACAGCGCGTAGTGCTGGAACACGAAGCCGACGTTGCGGTCGCGCACGTCGTGGCCGGAGACGTCCTCGCCGTGGAACACGATGCTGCCGACGTCCGGGGTTTCCAGCCCGGCGATGATCCGCAGCAGGGTGGTCTTGCCGCAGCCGGAGGGGCCGAGCAGGGCCACCAGTTCGCCGCTGCGGATGTCCAGATTGATCTCGTCGAGGGCCTGGAAGGCGCCGAAGCGCTTGCTGACGTTGCGGATCTCGATACTCATGGCTTATTCCTCGGCAGCTTTCGACTTGAGGCGGGACAGACGGCTTTCGCTCCACTGCTTGAGCAGCAGGATGCACAGCGCCAGGGCCAGCAGCAGGCTGGCGACGCTGAAGGCGGCGACGTGGTTGTACTCGTTGTAGAGGATCTCGACGTGCAGCGGCAGGGTGTTGGTGTAGCCGCGGATATGCCCGGAGACCACCGACACCGCGCCGAACTCGCCCATCGCCCGCGCGGTGCACAGCACCACGCCATAGATCAGCCCCCACTTGATGTTCGGCAGGGTGACGTGCCAGAACATCTGCCAGCCGTTGGCGCCGAGCAGGCGCGCGGCCTCCTCCTCCTGGGTACCCTGCTCCTGCATCAGCGGGATCAGCTCGCGGGCGACGAAGGGCACGGTGACGAACAGGGTGGCCAGGACGATGCCGGGCACGGCGAAGACGATCTGGATGTCGCGCTCGCCCAGCCACTCGCCGAAGAAGCCCTGGGCGCCGAACAGCAGCACGTAGATCAGGCCGGCGATCACCGGCGACACCGAGAACGGCAGGTCGATCAGGGTGACCAGGATGCTCTTGCCGCGGAACTGGTACTTGCTCACGCACCAGGCGGCGGCGACGCCGAACACCAGGTTGAGCGGCACCGAGATGGCCACGGCGAGCAGGGTCAGCTTCAGCGCGGCGATCGCGTCGGGTTCGAGGATCGCCGCAAAGAAGGTGCCCAGACCCAGCTTGAGCGCCTCGCTGAGCACCATGTACAGCGGCAGCAGCAGGAACAGGGCGAACACCAGCCAGGCACCGGCGATCAGCAGGCTGCGCCCCAGCGCATGGCCGCGACGGGCGGCGTTGACCTGGGCGGAGGCAGCGGTAGTGGATGACATGGCGGCCTCCTCAGGGGGTTTCGATGCGGCGCTGCAGCAGGTTGATCAGCAGCAGCAGGACGAAGGACACCACCAGCATCATCACGCCGATGGCGGTGGCGCCGGTGTAGTCGTACTGGTCGAGCTTGACCATGATCAGCAGCGGCAGGATCTCGGTCTTCATCGGCATGTTGCCGGCGATGAAGATCACCGAGCCGTACTCGCCGACGCCGCGGGCGAAGGCCAGGGCGAAGCCGGTCAGCCAGGCCGGCAGCAGCGCCGGCAGCAGCACATGGCGGAACACCTGCAGCGGCCGGGCGCCGAGGCAGGCGGCGGCCTCCTCGACCTCGCGGGGAATGTCTTCCAGCACCGGCTGCACGGTGCGCACCACGAACGGCAGGGTCACGAAGGTCAGCGCCAGAGCGATGCCCAGCGGGGTGTAGGCGATCTTGAAGCCGAGGTCGGTGGCGAACTGGCCGACCAGCCCGCTCGGCGCGTACAGCGCGGTCAGGGCGATGCCGGCCACCGCGGTGGGCAGGGCGAACGGCAGGTCGATCATCGCGTCGATCACCTTGCGCCCGGGGAAGGTGTAGCGCACCAGCACCCAGGCCAGCAGGGTGCCGATCACGCCGTTGATCAGCGCGGCGACGAAGGCGGTGCCGAAGCTCAGCTTGAGGGCGGCCAGCACCCGCGGCGCGGTGACGATGGCCCAGAACTCGCTCCAGGTGAGTTGCGCGGCATGCACGAACATGGCGCCCAGCGGAATCAGCACCAACAGGCCGAGATACACCAGGGTGTAGCCCAGCGTCAGCCCGAAGCCGGGTATGACGGGGGAAATGCGACGGGACATAGGCTCCTCGGGTCTCACGCGGGGTGTGTACAACGCAACGCTGCAGGCTCCTGACGGATCCTGCAGCGCCTGGGTCACAGGAAAACCCGCACGCTAGAGCGGGCGGACTGGCAAATCCTCACTGTGCCCGGTAGATCTGGTCGAACACCCCGCCGTCGTTGAAGAACTTCGGCTGCGCGGTTTTCCAGCCGCCGAAGTCCTGGTCGATGGTCACCAGCTTGAGCGCCGGGAACTGCGCGGCGAACTCGGCGGCGACCTTCTCGTTGCGCGGGCGATAGAAGTGCTTGGCGGCGATGCGCTGGCCCTCCTCGCTGTACAGGTAGTTCAGATAGGCAGTGGCCAGCTCGCGGGTGCCCTTGCGTTCGACGTTCTTGTCGACCACCGCCACCGGCGGCTCGGCGAGGATCGACAGCGAGGGTGCGACGATCTCGAAGTTGTCGCCGCCCTGCTCCTTGAGGGCGAGGAACGCCTCGTTCTCCCAGGCCAGCAGCACGTCGCCGATGTGGTTGTTGACGAAGGTGATGGTCGAGCCGCGGGCGCCGGTATCGAGCACCGGGACGTTCTTGTACAGCTGCTCGGTGAAGGCCTGGGCCTTTTCCTCGCTGCCGTACTTCTGCTGGGCGTAGGCCCAGGCGGCGAGGAAGTTCCAGCGCGCGCCGCCTGAGGTTTTTGGGTTCGGGGTGATCACCTCGACGCCCGGCTTGACCAGGTCGTCCCAGTCCTTGATCTGCTTGGGATTGCCCTTGCGCACCAGGAACACGATGGTCGAGGTGTAGGGGGTGCTGGCCTGCGGCAGGCGCGACTGCCAGTCCTCGGGAATCAGCTTGCCGAGCTTGTGCAGCTCGTCGATGTCGCCGGCCAGGGCCAGGGTCACCACGTCGGCGCGCAGGCCGTCGATCACCGCGCGGGCCTGCTTGCCGGAGCCGCCGTGGGATTGCTGGATGGTCACAGCCTCGTTGCCGAGCGACTGCCAGTGCCGGTCGAAGGCGGCGTTGAACTCGCTGTACAGCTCGCGGGTCGGGTCGTAGGACACGTTGAGCAGGGTCTGCGCCTGGACGGCGGCGCTGAGGGACAGGCCGGCGATGGCGGCCAGGGCGAAACGACGAATGGACATGCTGGTGCTCCTTGAGCGTGCCTCGCAGGGCACGCGGACAATGCGAAGGTGGTGAAAGTCGTGGCGGGTTTCAGCGACACATTCGCCAGCAACAGCGGCGGTGGGGATGCGTGTTCATGGCGGGGCTCGTGCTCATCGGCTATGGCTCGGGGTCATGGCACGCCCTCTGGTGGTCCAGTCGGGCCTGGCGCTCGTCAGGCCGGCTTGCTGCCGGTCGGCGTCTGCAGACGGAACTTTTCCTTGCGCTCGATCTGCACCACCTGGCCGTTGTGCACGGTGATTTCCACCGCGCCATAACGCAGACCATGGAGGGCATTGTGGATCTCGCGCAACAGACCGGCTTCGTCCTGGCCGGCAACACTGCGTAGGGTGGTGCTCATGGGAATGCTCCTGGGCAAGGGCCGCCGGATCGGACTGACTGCGGCGGCTGGAGCGGATACTAGGCCTTCCTCGAATATTCCTGAAAATACTTTTTGATCATTTTTATAGACCTATAAGGAATATCAATAAAGAATAAATAAATAATTTTTTATTACTTAACATTCTTTCAGTGGCTTCCTAGACTGCCGCCATCCGCAGCCGTCACGAGGGCCTTCGCCATGCGCCGTCATCCTGTCCACTACCTGATCCTGCCGGGCTGGCAAGGCTCGCCCGCCGAGCACTGGCAGAGCCACTGGCAACGCGTGCTGCCCGACGCCAGCCGGGTCGAACAGGCCGACTGGCACACCCCGCAGCGGGCGCAGTGGATCGCCAGCCTCGACCGACACATCGCCGCCGCGCCCGACCGGCTGATCCTGATCGCCCACAGCCTGGGCTGCATCGCCCTCGCCCACTGGGCCGCACAGGCCGCACCGGCCCTGCTGGCCAAGGTGCAGGGCGCGCTGCTGGTGGCGCCGGCGGATGTCGAACGCGCCGGCTGCCCGGCGCCGCTGCAGAATTTCGCGCCCATCCCGCAACGTCGGCTGCCCTTCCCCAGCCTGCTGGTCGGTTCGGACAACGATCCGGCCGCCACGCCGCTGCGCGCCCTGGAGCTGGCGCGCCGCTGGGGCGCCGATCCGCTGCTGCTGAGCGGCGCCGGACACATCAACGTCAAATCCGGGCACCGCCAGTGGGAACAGGGCTTCGCCTACCTGTACCGCCTGCAGAGCCTGATCGAGGCGCAGGCCCGTCGCCGGGCCTGAGCGCCGACACCCGCGCACGGCCGCCGCGCCGGCCAGGAGAGCCCCATGTCTGTCGCCCCCCACCACTCGACGCTGCTGACCTTCAGCGCCGCCGAACGCAGCCCGCTGAGCATCCGCGCCAAGGCCCTGGTGTTTCTCGACCCGCGCTCGCAACGCCTGCAGGCCGAGGTCGAGCGTCTGGCGCCAGGTACCCAGCCGCTGCTGATCCGCGGCGAAACCGGCACCGGCAAGGAGCTGCTGGCCCGCCACATCCATCGCGCCAGCGGCCGCCCCGGCCTGTTCGTCGCCCTCAACTGCGCCAGCCTCAGCCCGCAGCACGGCGAGGCCGAACTGTTCGGCCACCTGCCCGGCGTGCACAACGACTCGGCCAGCAGCCGCGCCGGCTGGTATGGCTCGGCGCACGGCGGCACCCTGTATCTGGACGAGATCGGCGACCTGCCGCTCAAGCTGCAGCACAAGCTGCTGCGCGCCCTGGAAACCCGCGAGGTGCTGCGCGTCGGCGACCGCGAGGCGCGCGCGGTGGATGTGCGCCTGGTGGCGGCCACCAGTTTCGACCTCAGCCGGGCCGCCGCGGTGGGACGCTTCGACGCGCGCCTGCTCGCCTACCTGAGCGACGGCAGCCTGCACCTGCCGCCGCTGCGCGAGCGGCGCGGCGACATCCTCGCGCTGGCCGACTATTTCCTCGGCATGCACGCCCAGCGCCTCGACCTGCCGCTGCCGAGCCTCGGCCCGGAGGCGCAGCAGGCTCTGCAACGGTACTCCTGGCCCGGCAACAGCCGCGAACTGGAAAGCGTCGTGCACTTCGCCCTGCTGGTCAGCGACGGGCGGATCGGACCTGCGCACCTCGACCTGCCGGCGCCGGCCGGAATCGCGGCGCATATTCCAGAAAAATAGCTAGAAATAAACACTCATTACTTCAAGAGCTATACGACTTGCCGTACCCTTGCGCCCCTTGGCGCGACAGCGCGTTTTCCGGCCGGCCCGTGCCTACCCATTCGTCCACGAAACGTCAGCACGCCCGGCCCTTCACCCGAGCATTCATGGAGTATCACGCAATGAACAAGTCCCCCCTCGCAGTCGCTATCCTGGCAGGCATCGTGGGCCTGCCGCTGGCCCTGCCCGCCGCAGCCGCCGGCTTCGTCGAAGACAGCAAGGCCAGCCTGACCCTGCGCAACTTCTACTTCAACCAGGACAACCGCGAGTCGCAGGACTACGCCGGCCAGGCCGAAGAGTGGGGCCAGGGCTTCGTACTCAACTACCAATCCGGCTTCACCGAGGGCACCGTGGGCTTCGGCGTCGACGCCATCGGCCTGCTGGGCGTGCGTCTGGACGGCGGCGGCCGCGCCGGCAAGGGCGGCAGCGACCGCACCCCGGGCCAGCTGTTCCCGCTGGAGAGCGACGGCAGCGCCGTGAACGACTTCTCCCGCCTGGGCCTGACCGGCAAGGTCAAGGTTTCCAAGACCGAGGCTCGCATCGGCACCCTGCTGCCCAAGCTGCCGATCCTGGTGTCCAACGACGGCCGCCTGCTGCCGCAGACCTTCGAGGGCGGCCAGCTGATCTCCAACGAGATCGACAACCTGACCCTCACCGGCGGTCTGATCGAGCACGCCGTGGGCCGCGCCTCCAGCGACAGCACCGGCCTGGCGGTCGGCGGCGGCAGCCAGGAAAGCAACCAGTTCGTGTTCGCCGGCGGCGACTGGAAAGTCACCCCCGAGCTGCTGGCCCAGTACTACTACGCCAACCTGGAGGACTACTACAAGCAGCACTTCGCCGGCCTGACCCACAGCCTGGCGCTGGCCGACCAGCACTCGCTGAAGACCGACCTGCGCTACTTCAAGACCGACGCCGACGGTGCCAACGACAGCGCAGCCGGCCGCGCCGGCGGTTACACGGTGGGTGGCTACACCCGCGACGGCAGCAAGAAGATCGACAACGACACCTGGAGCCTGGGCTTCACCTACGGTCTGGGCGCCCACAGCCTGACCCTCGGCCACCAGCGCGTCTCCGAGGACAGCAACTTCGTCCAGCTCAACCAGGGTAACCTGGACGGCAGCAAGGGCGCCGGTGGCACCAGCGTGTACCTGCTCACCGACCGGCAGATCACCAGCTTCACCCGCGCCGGCGAGCGCACCAGCTTCGCCGAGTACGGCTACGACTTCGCCGCACTGGGCGTGCCGGGCCTGAAGGCCAGCGTCGCCTACCTGAAGGGCACCAACATCAAGACCACCAGCGGTCACGATGCCAAGGAGTGGGAGCGCGACTTCCGCCTCGACTACACCCTGCAGGACGGCGCGCTCAAGGGGCTGAACTTCTCCTGGCGCAACGCCTCGCTGCGCAGCAAGGGGCAGAGCCAGGACGATCTCGACCAGAACCGCCTGATCGTCAGCTACACCCTGCCGCTGCTGTAACCGCACCGGCGCACGCCGCGGACGGATAAAAAAACCCGCTGCCCAGGCAGCGGGTTTTTTCATGGCTGGCCGCTCGGAGGGCGCAAGCCCCCGGACCGGCGCGCGCGCCCTCAGGCGTAGGGGTGGCGCAGCACGATGGTCTCGACGCGGTCCGGGCCGGTGGAGACGATGTCGATCGGCGCACCGACCAGCTCTTCCACTCGCTTGATGTAGGCGCGGGCGTTGGCCGGCAGCTCGTCGAGGGACTTGGCGCCGACGGTGGACTCGCTCCAGCCGGGCATTTCCTCGTAGACCGGCACCAGCCCGACGTAGCTGTCGGCGTCGGTCGGCGCATCGCTCATCAGCTCGCCGGTGGCGTTCTGGTAAGCCACGCACAGCTTGACGGTTTCCAGGCCGTCGAGGACGTCGAGCTTGGTCAGGCACAGACCGGAGATCGAGTTGATCTCGATGGCGCGACGCAGGATCACCGCATCGAACCAGCCGCAGCGACGGGCACGACCGGTGGTGGAGCCGAACTCGTGACCCTTCTCGGCCAGGCGCGCACCGACCTCGTCGAACAGCTCGGTGGGGAACGGACCGGAGCCGACGCGGGTGGTGTAGGCCTTGGTGATGCCGAGGATGTAGTCCAGGTACAGCGGACCGACGCCGGAGCCGGTGGCCACGCCACCGGCGGTGGTGCTGGAGCTGGTCACGTAGGGATAGGTGCCGTGGTCGACGTCGAGCAGCGAGCCCTGGGCGCCTTCGAACATGATGCAGGCGCCGGCCTTGCGCAGCTCGTGCAGGCGCGCGGTGACGTCGAGCACCATCGGCTTGAGGATCTCGGCGTAGGCCAGGGCATCGTCCAGGGTCTTCTGGTAGTCGACCGGGTCGACCTTGTAGAAGTGCTCCAGCACGAAGTTGTGGTAGGTCAGCAGCTCCTTGAGCTTGGCGGCGAAGCGCTCGGGATTGAACAGGTCACCGACGCGCAGGCCGCGACGGGCCACCTTGTCCTCGTAGGCCGGGCCGATGCCGCGACCGGTGGTGCCGATCTTGCCTTCGGAGCGGGCCGCCTCGCGCGCCTGGTCGAGGGCCACGTGGTACGGCAGGATCAGGGTGCAGGCCGGGCTGATGCGCAGGCGCTCGCGCACCGGCACGCCCTTCTCTTCCAGCTTGGTGATTTCCTTGAGCAGCGCGTCCGGCGCCACCACCACACCGTTGCCGATCAGGCACTGCACGTTGTCGCGCAGGATGCCGGACGGAATCAGGTGCAGCACGGTCTTCTCGCCATCGATCACCAGGGTGTGACCGGCATTGTGACCGCCCTGGTAGCGCACCACGGCGGCCGCCTGGTCGGTCAGCAGGTCGACGATCTTGCCCTTGCCCTCATCACCCCACTGGGTGCCCAGGACCACGACATTCTTACCCATAACTCTTGTCCCCTCGTGAAAGGTCGGAACCGGCTTGGCGCCGGCGAAAGTACTCAGGAGGCCAGCGGCGAAACCTGCCAGCCACCCTCCCGCAAACACAATTCGCTGTCGCAGCCGGCCACGCGGGCATCGGCCACATCCTGCCCGGGCAGGGCCTGCACCACCCGGCGGCCGCTGCGGCGCAGCTCCAGCACGGCCTGCCACAGACGCGCATCGTCGCTCTGCGGCGCCCAGATGCCGGCGCTCGGCTCGGCCTGGATGGCCTGCCCTAGATCGACCAGGGTCTTCAGATCGGTGGAGAAGCCGGTGGCCGGCCGCGCACGCCCGAAGTCGGCGCCGATGTCGTCGTAGCGACCGCCCTGGGCGATGGCCTGGCCGACGCCCGGCACGAAGGCGGCGAACACCACCCCGGTGTGATAGTGGTAACCGCGCAGCTCGCCGAGATCGAAGTACAACGGCAGCTGCGGATAGCGTGCCGCCAGCTGGGCGGCCTGGGTCTCCAGCTCGGCCAGCGCGGCCAGCACCTCGGCCGGTGCCGCCGCCAGACGCTGGCGGGCGACGGCCAGCACTTCGCGACCGCCGCACAGTTCGGCCAGGGCGCGCAGCATGGCGGCCAGCTCGGACGGCAACGCCGCGGTCAGCTCGGCTACCTCGTCGATGGCCTTGCGCTGCAGGGCGTCGAACAGCTGCTGCTCGGCTTCGCCGGACAGGCCGGCGGCCCGTGCCAGACCGCGATAGATGCCGACATGGCCGAGGTCCATGTGGACGTCGGCGACTCCGGCCAGCGCCAGCACTTCGAGCATCAGGCCGATCACTTCGCTGTCGCTGGCGCTACTGGCATCGCCATACAGCTCGGCGCCGATCTGGATCGGGCTGCGCGAGGTGGACAGCGCGCGCGGCCGGGCGTGCAGGACGCTGCCGGCATAGCACAGGCGGCTCGGCCCTTCCTGGCGGTGGGTGTGGGCGTCGAGGCGCGCCACCTGCGGCGTGATGTCGGCCCTGAAGCCCATCTGCCGTCCGGACAGCGGATCGGTGACCTTGAAGGTGCGCAGTTCGAGATCCTGGCCGGCGCCGGTGAGCAGCGACTCCAGGTATTCGACGTGCGGCGTGATGACCAGTTCATAACCCCAGTTGCGGAACAGATCCAGCACCTGACGGCGAGCCGCCTCGATGCGAGCCGCCTCTGCCGGCAGCACTTCCTCGATTCCGTCCGGCAGCAGCCAGCGGTCCAGCGTTGCCATATTGCCCCTCCCCTTTCAGCCGGGCGATGTGTTCAACGGAGCCAGTAGAGCAGCCCCGTTCCCAGCAGCATGCTACCCAGTCCGACCAGACGCAGCTGGCGATCTTCCAGCCGGGCCAGACTGACGACAGCCTCGCGCCAGCGTCGCGGACAGAGGAACGGCATGATGCCTTCCAGCACCAGCAGCAGACACAGCGCGATTCCGAGTTCTTGCCACATGGTTCCCGCAGACGCAAAAAAGCCGGGAAATCCCGGCTGCCGCATGATAACACGTTTTCCCGGGCATGGCCCCGACGGCTGCAGGACAGCCGTCGGGGAACGCCGTCAGGGTTTGGCCTTTTCCAGGTAGCGGAAGAAGTCGCCCTTGGGGTCCAGCACCATCACGTCGCGCTTGCCGGCGAAACTCTCGCGGTAGGCCTGCAGGCTGCGGTGGAAGGCGTAGAACTCCGGGTCCTGGCCATAGGCCTTGGCGTAGATCGCCGCCGCCTGGGCATCGCCCTGGCCGCGTAGTTCCTCGGACTCGCGATAGGCCTCGGCGAGCAGCACGCGGCGCTGACGGTCGGCGTCGGCACGGATGCCCTCGGCCAGTTCGCGGCCCTTGGCACGATGCTCGCGCGCCTCGCGCTCGCGCTCGGTGCTCATCCGCTCGAACACGCTACGGTTGACTTCGCGCGGCAGGTCAATGGCCTTGACCCGCACGTCGAGCACTTCGATGCCCAGCTCGCGACGGGCCATGCGATCCAGCGACTGGGTGATGTCAGCCATCAGCGCATCGCGCTCGCCGGACACCACTTCGTGCAGGGTGCGCTTGCCGAACTGGTCGCGCAGACCGGCCTCCAGACGCCGCGACAGGCGCTCGTCGGCGATCTGCTTGGCGCCCGAGGTGGCGGTGTAGAAGCGCTCGGCATCGGCAACCCGCCACTTGGCGTAGGAGTCGACCATCACCGCCTTCTTCTCCAGGGTCAGGAAGCGCTGGGTCGGCGTGTCCAGAGTCAGCAGGCGGGCATCGAACTTGCGCACCTGGTTGACGTAGGGAATCTTCACATGCAGCCCCGGCTGCACATCGGCCTCGACGATCCGGCCGAACTGCAGCAGCACGGCTTTTTCGGTCTGCAGGACGATGTAGAAACAGTTCCAGCCCACCAGTGCCAGCACGGCAGCGGCAATCAGGGCGATCAGCGACTTGTTGCTGCTCATCAGCGGCCCTCCCTCGAACGCAGATCACGCTGCAGATCGCTCGTCGCACGCGGCGCCGGCTCGGCCGCACCGGCCTGCACACTCGGCGCCAGCGGCGCAGCGGTAGACGCGCGGTTGTCGATCATCTTGTCCAGCGGCAGATAGAGCAGGTTGTTCTGCCCCTGATCGCCGGTGACCAGCACCTTGTTAGTGTTGCCCAGCAGATCCTGCATGGTTTCCAGATACAGGCGCTCGCGGGTCACCTCCGGCGCCTTGCGGTATTCGGCCAGCAGGCGAGTGAAGCGGTCGGTCTCGCCCTGGGCGCGCGCCACCACTTCCTCGCGATAGCCGTTGGCATCCTCGACGATGCGCTGGGCCTGGCCACGCGCCTCCGGGATCACGCCATTGGCGTAGGCCTCGGCCTGGTTCTTCTCGCGCTGCTCGTCCTCGCGGGCCCGGATCACGTCGTCGAAGGCTTCCTGCACCTCGCGCGGCGCGGCGGCGCTCTGGATGTTCACCTGGGTCACGGTGATGCCGGTCTTGTAGGTGTCGAGGAACCGCTGCAGACGCTCGCGTACGTCGATGGCCATCTGCTCGCGGCCCTCGGTCAGTACCTGATCCATGGAGGTCGAGCCGACCACGTGGCGCAGGGCGCTGTCGGTGGCGTGCTGCAGGCTGATTTCCGGCTGGTCGACGTTGAGCACGAACTCCTGCAGGTTGCTCACCCGGTACTGCACGGTCAGCGGCACCTCGATGATGTTCTCGTCCTCGGTGAGCATCTGCCCCTGCTTGCTGTAGGCGCGCTCGCGGGTGACGTTCTCCTGGAACTTGCGATCGATCGGCGGCAGGTAGATGTTCAGGCCCGGCCCGACGGTCTCGTAGTACTTGCCGAAGCGCAGGATCACCGCCTGCTCCTGCTCGTCGACCACGTAGACGGCGTTGTACAGCCAGAGCGCGGCCAGTCCGGCGAAGACCACGGCCAGCAGGCCGATCCCGCCGCCCTTGCCGGTGCCGCTGCCGCCTTCGTCGCCGCCACGCCGCTTGCGTCCGCCGAACAACCCGTTGAGGTTGTCCTGCAGCTTGCGCAAGGCTTCGTCAAGATCCGGTGGCCCCTGCCGGTCGCCGCCACGGCGGCCGCCCCAGGGATCCTTGTCGTTCGAGTTGCCACCCGGCTCATTCCAGGCCATAGCGTTCTCCCCACTGGTCACGCGTAGATGCGCGCATGGCGCACATCGGTGAATGCTACCCAAAGCCCCCGAGCAACGGTAAAACCGCCGCGCAGTGCTTTATTGCAAAGTATGTTGCGCCAGGAACTCGTCCGGCTGCCAGCCTTCGCGACTGGCCAGGCGATTGAGTTCCACGCGCGGCAGGCGCACCGTCAGCAGGGTGGCGCCTTCCTCGTCGTGAGCCTCCTGCTGCACCGCACCCAGCGCGAAGAACTGCGCGCGCATCCGGCCCAGTCGCTGCGGCAGACGCAGGGTGCCGCAGAACAGATCGTCGCCGAGCAGTTCGCTGAGCGCCTGACGCAGCAGGTCGAGCCCCCCCCCTTCGCGGGCCGACAGCCAGACCCGCACCGGACGCCCGCTGTCGTCGCGCTGGATCTGCGGCGCCACGCCGGGCAACAGGTCGAGCTTGTTGTATACCTCGAGAGTCGGCAGCTCGTCGGCGCCGATTTCCTTGAGCACCGAATACACCTGCTCGATCTGCAGGTCGCGTTCCGGCTCGTGGGCATCGATCACGTGCAGCAGCAGGTCGGCGTTGCTCGACTCTTCCAGGGTGGCGCGAAACGCCTCCACCAGTTTATGCGGCAGATGACGGATGAAGCCTACGGTATCGGCGAGGATCACCGGACCGACGTCGTCGAAGTCGAGACGGCGCAGGGTCGGGTCGAGGGTTGCGAACAACTGGTTGGCGGCATAGACGTCCGCCTCGGTGAGTGCGTTGAACAGCGTCGACTTGCCGGCGTTGGTGTAGCCGACCAGCGACACCACCGGCACCTCGGCGCGCTTGCGCCCGCGCCGGGCCAGCTCGCGCTGGCTGCGAACCTTCTCCAGGCGCTGCTTGATCTGGCGGATACGTACCCGCAACAGACGGCGGTCGGTTTCCAGCTGGGTCTCGCCCGGGCCGCGCAGACCGATACCGCCCTTCTGCCGTTCCAGGTGGGTCCAGCCGCGGATCAGCCGCGTACTCATGTGTTCGAGCTGGGCCAGTTCGACCTGCAGCTTGCCCTCGTGAGTTCGCGCGCGCTGGGCGAAGATATCGAGGATCAGCCCGGTACGGTCGAGCACCCGGCACTCGAAGGCCTTTTCCAGGTTGCGTTCCTGGCTGGGCGTGAGGGTGTGGTTGAAGATGACCAGCTCGATGCCGTCGGCATGGACCCGTTCGCGGATCTCGTCGACCTTGCCGCTGCCGATCAGAAAGCGGGCGGTCGGCTGATGCCGGGGGACGTTGACGAAGGCAACGACCTCGGCACCCGCCGAACGGGCCAGTTCGAGGAACTCCTCGGGATCTTCACGCGCCTCGGGCGCCTGGCCCTCCAGGTGAATCAGGAGAGCACGCTCGCCGCCACCGGGGCGTTCGAAGAACAAGACTGGCGGCTCCGCTTATTCGCTGTCCGACTCGCCGGTTTCGCTGCTGGGCAGACGCACCGGACGACTCGGAACCACGGTGGAGATGGCGTGCTTGTAGACCATCTGGCTGACGGTGTTCTTCAGCAGGATGACGAACTGGTCGAACGACTCGATCTGACCCTGCAGCTTGATACCGTTGACCAGATAGATGGAAACCGGAACACGTTCCTTACGCAGGGTATTGAGGTAAGGGTCTTGTAGCGAATGCCCTTTTGACATTTTCCACACTCCTTCAGGGGATAATTGGTTTTATTGATTCGAATTCGATCAGTAAAGGCTTGCTGCTGCGCTTCCCCAGAGGATAGCCGGCGGCGGGCCGAAACTGTGTGACTAAGTGGAGATCGCTCGCAGGTATTTCAAGGCCTGCGCCGGATTGTCGCCGGCCAGACTGTCGAGCCAGTGGACCTGCGGCCAGCTGCGCAGCCAGGTGAACTGCCGCTTGGCCAGTTGACGGGTGGCGATGATGCCGCGCTCGACCATTTCCGCCCGGTCGCTGCGCCCTTCGAGAAAGTCCCACGCCTGGCGGTAGCCCACCGAGCGGATCGACGGCAGACCGGCGTGCAGATCGCCTCGCGCATACAGGGCTGCGACTTCGGCGATGAAGCCTTGTTCCAGCATGCCGTGAAAGCGCCGGGCGATCCGCTCGTGCAGCACCTGACGCTGTGCCGGAGCGATCGCCAAGTGCGCGACAGTATAAGGCAAAGCCCGCTGTTGCGGCGCAGCATCCTGCAGATTTTGCAGCTGCTGGCGGCGGCGATGCTCGCTCATGTTCAGGCCGCTGACCCGGTACACTTCCAGGGCGCGCACCAGCCGTTGCGGGTCGTTGGGATGGATGCGCGCCGCCGACTCGGGATCGACCCGCGCCAGCTCGGCATGCAGCGCGGCGAGGCCCTCGGCGGCCGCCTGCGCCTCCAGCTGCGCGCGCACCGCCGGGTCGGCCGAAGGCATGTCGGCCAGGCCCTCGAGCAGCGCCTTGAAGTACAGCATGGTGCCGCCGACCAGCAGCGGAATGCGCCCGGCGGCGCTGATCTCGGCCATCGCCGCCAGGGCGTCGTGGCGGAACTCGGCGGCCGAGTAGCTCTCGGCCGGATCGCGGATGTCGATCAGCCGGTGCGGGAACGCCTCGAGCAGTTCGCGCGGCGGCTTGGCGGTGCCGATGTCCATGCCGCGGTAGACCAGCGCCGAGTCGACGCTGACGATCTCGCAGGGCAGCAGGCGGGCCAGCTCGATGGCCAGGTCGGTCTTGCCCGAGGCGGTCGGACCCATGAGGAAGATGGCAGGAGGCAGCGCAGGCATCGGCACACTCGGTCGGTGATCGGGAGAAAGGCGCGGCGCTCAGCGTCCGCGCAGGAACAGCTTGTCCAGCTCGTCCATGCCCAGCTGGGTCCAGGTCGGCCGGCCGTGGTTGCACTGGCCGCTGCGCTCGGTGTGTTCCATGTCGCGCAGCAGGGCGTTCATCTCCGGCAGGCTCAGGCGGCGATTGGCGCGCACCGCACCGTGGCAGGCCATGGTCGCCAGCAGCTCGTTGAGGTGCGCCTGGATACGGTCGCTGGTGCCGTATTCGAGCAGGTCGCCGAGCACGTCGCGCACCAGCTGGCCGGCCTGCGCCTGCTTGAGCAGGGCCGGCGTCTGGCGGATCGCCAGGGTTTCCGGGCCGAGGCGCTGCAGCTCGAAGCCGAGACGGGCGAACCACTCGGCATGCTCCTCGGCGCAGTCGGCCTCGCGCTGGCTGAGGGCGATGGACTCGGGCATCAGCAGCGGCTGGCCGCGCAGTCCCTCGCTGGCCATGGCGCTCTTCAGGCGCTCGTAGGTGATCCGCTCGTGAGCCGCGTGCATGTCCACCAGCACCAGGCCCTGGGCGTTTTCGGCGAGGATGTACACGCCCTTGAGCTGCGCCAGCGCATAGCCCAGCGGCGGCACATCGCCCTGTTCGGCGGGCAACGGCGCCGCCGTGGCCAGCGGGGTGAAGAACTCGCGGTAGGCGCCCTGCAGCTCGGCCTGCGGCTGCCCGCCGGGGAGCGGCGCAGGGCGATAGCCGCCGCCTACGCTGCGCGTCTGAGCTCCGGCCGGCGGCTGCCAGCCGGGGGACGCAGGCAGCGCGGCCGGCACATGCTCGGCCAGCGCCATCTCGTTCTGCCCGGCGAACTCGCCGGCCGCCAACCCGCCGGGCGCCGGCGCGCTGCGCGGCGTGGCCGCCGCGACCGCCAACTGGTCGTCCGGGCGCACGTCGGCCAGCGCCCGGTACAGGCTGCCGTAGAGGAAGTCGTGAACCATCCGGCTGTCGCGGAAGCGCACCTCGTGCTTGGTCGGATGGACGTTGACGTCCACCGTCGCCGGGTCGATCTCCAGGAACAGCACGAAGGCCGGGTGGCGGCCGTTGTACAGCACGTCGCGGTAGGCCTGGCGTACCGCGTGGGCGACCAGCTTGTCGCGCACGGTGCGACCGTTGACGTAGAAGTACTGCAGGTCGGCCTGGCTGCGCGAGAAGGTCGGCATGCCGACCCAGCCCCACAGGCGCAGGCCGCCGCGCTCTATGTCCAGCGGCAGCGCCTGCTCCAGGAAGGCCGGCCCGCAGACGCTGGCCACCCGCCGCGCCTGGCTGTGCTGGTCGCCGGCCGGATGCAGGCCGAGCACGCCCTTGCCGTTGTGGCGCAGGTGGAAGCCGACCTCGAAGTGGGTCAGCGCCAGGCGCTTGACCACCTCCTGCAGGTGATCGAATTCGGTCTTCTCGGCGCGCAGGAACTTGCGCCGCGCCGGGGTGTTGAAGAACAGGTCGCGCACCTCGACCGTGGTGCCGTCGGGGTGCGCCGCCGGCTGCACGCTGGGCAGCATGTCGCGCCCCTCGGCCTCGACCTGCCAGGCCTGTGCCGCGCCGCGCCGCCGCGAGGTGAGGGTCAGACGCGCCACCGAGCTGATCGAGGCCAGCGCCTCGCCGCGAAAGCCCAGGCTCAGCACCCGCTCCAGATCCTCCAGTTCGCGGATCTTGCTGGTGGCGTGGCGGGCCAGCGCAAGCGGCAGGTCGTCGGCCTCGATGCCGGCGCCGTCGTCGCGCACCCGCAGCAGCTTGATGCCGCCCTGCTCGACCTCGATGTCGATGCGCCGCGCGCCGGCATCCAGGCTGTTCTCCAGCAGCTCCTTGGCCACCGAGGCCGGCCGCTCGACCACTTCGCCGGCGGCGATCTGGTTGGCCAGGCGCGGCGTCAGCAACTGGATGCGCAAAGCGTCGCTCATGGCTGCGCCGCCAGGGCCTGCGCCGGAATGGTCAGCAACTGGCCGGCCTTGAGGCTGTCGCTGCCCAGGCGATTGGCACGGCGCAGCTCGGGCAGGCCGACCTGATAGCGCTGGGCGATGAGGGCCAGGCTTTCGCCGGGTGCCACCACGTGCTCGCGTGCGCCGATGCTGATCTTGCCCTGGTCACGCAGCCAGGCGATGTAGGTACCCGGCGGCGGATTCTCGTGGAAGAACTGCCGCACCCCGGTATGGATCGAGCGCGCCAGCGCCTGCTGGTGGCTCTTGGTGGCCAGCTTCTTCGACTCGCCAGGGTTGGAGATGAACCCGGTTTCCACCAGGATCGACGGAATGTCCGGCGACTTCAGCACCATGAAGCCGGCCTGCTCGACCCGCCGCTTGTGCAGCGGGGTGATCCGCCCCATGTTGCTCAGCACCTTCTGGCCGACGTCCAGGCTGGAGGACAGCGTGGCGGTCATCGACAGGTCGAGCAGCACGCTGGCCAGGATGCGGTCCTTGTTGTCCAGACTGACGCTGCCGGCGCCGCCGATCAGGTCCGAGCGGTTCTCGCGGTCGGCCAGCCAGCGCGCGGTTTCCGAGGTGGCGCCGCGGTCGGAAAGGGCGAACACCGAGGCGCCGAAGGCTGCCGCGCGCGGTGCGGCGTCGGCATGCACCGAGATGAACAGGTCGGCGCCCTTGCTGCGGGCGATCGCCGGGCGCCGTCCCAGCGGAATGAAGTAGTCGCCGGTGCGCACCAGTTCGGCGCGGAAACCGCGCTCGCGGTCGATGACCTGCTTGAGCTCGCGGGAGATTGCCAGCACCACATCCTTCTCGCGCTCGCCGTTGGGGCCCAGCGCACCGGGGTCCTTGCCGCCGTGGCCGGCGTCGATGGCGATGACGATGTCGCGCTTGCCCTTGGGCGCCGGCGGCAGGGCCGCAGTGCTCGCCGGCGCGACCGGCGGACGAGCCGGCGGCGCGACGGCCGGCGGCGCAGCGGGTGCCGGCTTTGCCGTGCCGGCCAGCGCCGGGCTGGCCGGTGCCGGCGGGGCGGCGGGCGCCGGGGCCTTGCCGGCGGCCTGGTCGAACAGGTCGACCACCAGGCGGTGGCCGTACTGCTGGTTGGGCGCCAGGGTGAAGCTCTTGGGCAGCACGGCGCTGGCCATGTCGAGGACGATGCGCAGCTGTCCCGGCGCGCGCTCGGCAACCCGCAGACCGCGGATCGGCGTCTGCGCGGTGGCCAGACGATCCAGCGCGCTGGTCATCTTCGCGCCGTCGACGTCGATGACGATGCGCTCCGGCGCACTCAGGGTGAACACGTTGTGCTGCACCGGGCCGCTGAGGTCGAACACCAGACGGGTGTTGTCCGCCGCACGCCACAGGCGCACGCTGCGGATCTCGCTGGCCGCCGCGGCCAGCTCGCCGAGCAGCAGGCAGCACAGACCGACGCCCAGGCCGAACCAGCCGCGCAGCCCCCTCTTGTTCCCGACCATCAGCGCATGCCCCCCGCCCGCAGCGCCGCGCACCACGCCTCGCCGCGCGCACCGCGCGGCTGCAGGTGTAGGCAGCGGCCTTCGCCCTGCACGTCGATGGTCACCTCCAGATCGGCGGGCGGCAGCACGCCGGCGCCGCGCTCGGGCCACTCGATCAGACACAGGGCGTCACTGTCGAAATAGTCGCGGATGCCGAAGAATTCCAGCTCCTCGGGATCGGCCAGGCGGTAAAGGTCGAAGTGGTAGACGCGCTTCTCGCCCAGCTCGTAAGGCTCGACCAGGGTGAAGGTCGGGCTTTTCACCGCGCCGGCATGGCCGAGGCCGCGCAGCAGGCCGCGCGACAGGGTGGTCTTGCCCATCCCCAGGTCGCCATGCAGACAGATCACGCCGACGCCTGCGGTCACCTCGGCCAGGCGCGCGCCCAGGGCGAGCATGGCGGCTTCGTCGGCGGCATACAGGGTCAGTTCAGGCACGGACTGTGCTCCTCCAGCAAATGTCGAATGTCCTCAATCAGGTCGGCCGCGGCCAGGCCGCGCCCCGCGCCGCCCAGCCGCTCGCCGGCACGCGCATGCAGCCAGACGCCCAGACGCGCCGCCGCCTCCGGCTCCAGCCCCTGGGCCAGCAAGGCGCCGAGCAGCCCGGCCAGCACATCGCCGAGGCCCGCGCCGGCCATCGCCGGATGGCCGTGGTCGCACAGGTGCAGCGTGCCGTCCGGGCTGGCGATCAGGCTGCCGAGCCCCTTGAGCACCACCACCGCATTCAGGCACCGCGCCAGTTCCAGCGCCGCCGCCGCCCGGTCGGCCTGCACCTCGGCGGTGCTGCAGCCGAGCAGGCGCGCCGCTTCGCCGGGATGCGGAGTGGCCAGCCAGCGCCCGCGCGGGGCGGCGAGCGCCCCGGCGGCCAGCAGGTTGAGCGCATCGGCGTCCCAGACCTGCGGCTTGTCCAACGCCCCCAGCCCGCCGAGCAGGCTGCGCGCCCAGGCGCCCTGGCCGCAGCCGGGGCCGAGCACCAGCACGTCGGCAGTCGCGGCCAGCTCCTGAATCTGGTTGGCCGAGCGCACGCCGCGCGCCATCACTTCCGGGCGCCGCGCCAGCGCGGCCGCCACATGTTCCTCGCGGGTCGCCAGGCTGACCAGCCCGGCCCCGCCGCGCAGGGCGCTTTCCGCCGCCAGCAGCGCCGCGCCGCCGAACCCCGTGTCGCCGCCGACCACCAGCGCATGGCCGAGCTGGCCCTTGTGGACGTTGCGCGGCCGCGCCGCCAGCGTCGGCAGGCGCTCGCCGGCCAGCCGCCAGGCCGCCGGCGGTTCGCCGGCCGGCAGCGGCGCGGCGCCCTGCAGGTCGGCGAACCGCAGCGCACCGCAACGATCCGGGCCGTCCAGGCTGAACAGGCCGAGCTTGAGACCGACGAAGGTCACCGTCAGTTCGGCGCGCACCGCCTCGCCGAGCACCCGTCCGCTGTCGGCGCACAGCCCGGAGGGGATATCCACCGCCAGCACCGGCAGGCCGCTGGCGTTGATCAGGCGGATCGCCTGGGCGAAGGGTTCGCGCACCGGGCCGCTCAAGCCGGTGCCGAGCAGCGCATCGACCAGCACTCCGGACAGCGGCGCGCACTCGCTCCACGGCTCGATGCGCACCCTGCCGGCTCGCGCCTCGGCATGGGCGCGGGCGGCATCGCCGACCAACTGCGCCGGATCGCCGACCGCCAGCACCCGCACCCGCCAGCCGGCGCGCTGCGCCAGCAGGGCGATCAGGTAGCCGTCGCCGGCGTTGTTGCCGCGTCCGGCCAGCACGCACAGCTCGCCGGCCTGCGGCCAGCGCCGACGCAGCGCACGCCAGGCGGCCTGGGCGGCGCGCTGCATCAGCTCGAAACCGGGCGTGCCGGCGGCGATCAGGCGGGCATCCAGGGCGCGCACCTGAGCGGCGCGATAAAGGGCAAGGGGCAGGCGATCCGGAGAGGCGGGCATGGAATCATTCGGCAGCGGGGTTAGGCATAATTATACCCCCCCAGCCCCCGAGCACCGCCAGCCATGCCGACCAGTGAAATCGACCTCGCCGCCCTCGCCCGCACCGTCAAGGACTGGGGCCGCGAGCTGGGCTTCCAGCAGGTCGGCATCGCCGGGATCGAACTGGGCGAGCACGAGGCGCACCTGCATCGCTGGCTGGCCGCCGGCCATCACGGCGAGATGGACTACATGGCCGCCCACGGCGACAAGCGCTCGCGTCCGGCCGAACTGGTGCCCGGCACCCTGCGGGTGATCTCCCTGCGCATGGACTACCTGCCCGGCGACACCCGCATGACCGAGGTGCTGGCACGCCCGGAGAAGGCCTATCTGTCGCGCTACGCGCTGGGCCGCGACTACCACAAACTGATCCGCAAGCGCCTGCAGCAACTGGCAGAACGCATCCAGGCCCGGATCGGCCCGTTCGGCTACCGCGCCTTCGTCGACAGCGCGCCGGTGCTGGAGAAGGCCCTGGCCAGCCAGGCCGGCCTCGGCTGGATCGGCAAGAACACCCTGCTGATCAACAAGCAGGCCGGCAGCTGGTTCTTCCTCGGCGAGCTGTACGTCGACCTGCCGCTGCCGGTCGACGCCCCGCACGCAAGCGAGCACTGCGGGCGCTGCCAAGCCTGCCTGGACATCTGCCCGACCGCCGCCTTCGTCGGCCCCTACCAGCTGGATGCGCGGCGCTGCATCTCTTACCTGACCATCGAACTCAAGGGCAGCATCCCGGTCGAACTGCGCCCGCTGATCGGCAACCGGGTGTTCGGCTGCGACGACTGCCAGCTGGTCTGCCCGTGGAACCGCTTCGCCCGCCCCACCCGCCAGGGCGACTTCCAGCCGCGCCACGGCCTGGACAACGCCGAACTGGCCAGCCTGCTGCGCTGGAGCGAGGAGGAGTTTCTCGCCCGCACCGAGGGCTCGCCGCTGCGCCGCGCCGGCTACGAGCGCTGGCTGCGTAATCTGGCGGTCGGCCTGGGCAATGCGCCGACCAGCATCGCGGTGCTCGAAGCGCTCGCACTGCGCCGCGAGCACCCCTCGGCGCTGGTGCGCGAGCATGTCGAGTGGGCGCTGGCCCGCCATCGCGACGCCGCCCGCCCCGACACGGCACTCAGCACTTGAACAGGTGTTCGCGGTAGTACTTCAGCTCGG
The DNA here is from genome assembly GCF_900105885.1 of Pseudomonas guangdongensis. Classification (NCBI taxonomy): domain Bacteria; kingdom Pseudomonadati; phylum Pseudomonadota; class Gammaproteobacteria; order Pseudomonadales; family Pseudomonadaceae; genus Geopseudomonas; species Geopseudomonas guangdongensis. Next base: position 304,505 of record NZ_LT629780.1, read on the forward strand.
CGATGGAGTCGCGGATGTCGTCCAGCGCCAGGTGGCTGCTGTCCTTGGTGAAACCGTCCTTGACCGCCGGCGCCCAGCGCGCTGCCAGCTCCTTGATGGTCGAGACGTCCAGGTTGCGGTAGTGGAAGAAGGCTTCCAGGCGCGGCATGTAGCGCACCAGGAAACGCCGGTCCTGGCCGATGCTGTTGCCGCACATCGGCGAGCTGCGCTCCGGCACCCACTGGCGCAGGAACTCCAGGGTGCGCGCCTCGGCCTCGGCGGTGTCGATGCGACTCTCGCGCACCCGCTGGGTCAGCCCGCTCTTGCCGTGCTGCTCGATGCACCAGGGGTTCATGCCGTCGAGCACCGCATCGCTCTGGTGCACCACCAGGCTCGGCCCCTCGGCCAGCACGTTGAGCTGGGCGTCGGTAACGATGGTGGCGATCTCCAGGATCACGTCGCTGTCGGGCTCCAGGCCGGTCATTTCCAGGTCGATCCAGATCAGGTTCTGCGGGTTCTGCATGGCGGGTTCCTCGATGAATGCGCCCATTCTAGCAGTCGCACCGCATGCTAGACTCGCCGCCGAAATTCACCTACGGACGCATCATGGCCAAACGCCAACTGAGCCGCCGGCAGAGCTGGCGCATCGAGAAGATCCAGGAAGAGCGCGCCGCCCGCGCGGCCAAGCGCGAGTCGCGCGCCGTGGAAGAGCTGGAAGGTGGCGATCTCGGCCCCGAACAGCACGGCCTGGTAATCGCCCACTTCGGCGTGCAGGTGGAAGTCGAGGCGCTGGAAGGCGAACTGGCCGGCCAGGTCTGCCGCTGCCACCTGCGCGCCAACCTGCCGGCGCTGGTCACCGGCGACCGGGTGGTGTGGCGCGCCGGCAACCAGGGCATCGGCGTGATCGTCGCCCAGCTGCCGCGCAGCTCCGAGCTGTGCCGCCCGGACATGCGCGGCGTGCTCAAGCCGGTGGCGGCCAACGTCGACCAGATCGTCATCGTCTTCGCCCCGCTGCCCGAACCGCACGCCAACCTGATCGATCGCTACCTGATCGCCGCCGATCACGCCGGCATCCGTCCGCTGCTGCTGATGAACAAAGCCGACCTGGTCGACGAGGGCAACGCGGCGAAACTGGATGCCCTGCTCGACGTCTACCGCGCCCTCGACTATCCGCTGCTGGAAGTCTCGGCACACAACGGCAACGCCATGGACGATCTGCGCGCGGCGCTGGACGGCCGGGTCAGCGTGTTCGTCGGCCAGTCCGGGGTCGGCAAGTCGTCGCTGGTCAACGCCCTGCTGCCGGGCGTCGACCTGCGCGTCGGCGCGCTGTCCGAGCTGACCGGCAAGGGCACCCACACCACCACCACCGCGCGGCTGTTCCACTTCCCCGGCGGCGGCGAACTGATCGACTCGCCCGGCATCCGCGAATTCAGCCTCGGCCACGTCACCCGCGCCGATGTCGAGGACGGCTTCGTCGAGTTCCGCGACCTCATCGGCCGCTGCCGCTTCCGCGACTGCAAGCACGACCGCGAACCGGGCTGCGCGCTGCTCAACGCCCTGGAAGAAGGCCGCATCCACCCGCAGCGCCTGGCCAGCTACCGGCATATCCTGGCGAGCCTGCCGGAGCCGGAATACTGAGTGCGGCGCAGGCGGGACCACGACAGCGCCCGCCCCCCCCTACGAACCGGGGCATTTTCAGTACACTCCCCGCTTTCCCCTTGCCATCGGAGCCCGCCATGTCCGTCTTCGCCGACCTGCCGCTGCTGCTAGAGCCCAGCGAACTGGCCAGCCGCCTCGACGCGCCGGAACTGATCCTCGTCGACCTGAGCCCCGCAGCCCGCTACGCCGAAGGGCACATTCCGGGCGCGCGCCATGTCGACAGCAAGCGCACCCAGCTCGGCCAGCCGCCGGCCCCCGGCCTGCTGCCGAACTGGGACGACTTCCAGGCGCTGCTCGGCGAGCTGGGCCACCGCGCCGACGCCGTCTACGTGCTCTACGACGACGAGGGCGGCCCCTGGGCCGGACGCTTCGGCTGGCTGCTCGACCTGATCGGCCATCGCCGCTGGCACCACCTCGACGGCGGCCTGCAGGCCTGGCTGGCCGAGGGCCGCGAGCTGTCCCGCGAGGTGCCGGCCGCGGTCGGCGGCCCGGTTTCGGTGCAGCCGTGCGCCGACGTACTGGCCAGCCGCGAGTACCTGCTCGAACACCTGCACGATGCCCGGCTGCTGATCTGGGACGCCCGCTCGCCCGCCGAATACGCCGGCGAGAAGGTACTGGCGGCGAAAGGCGGACACATCCCCGGCGCCGTCAACCTGGAATGGACCGACTGCCTGGACCGGCAGCGCGCCCTGCGCCTGCGCGAGGACCTCGCCGAGCTGCTCGCCGCGCGCGGCATCACGGCCGACCGGGAAATCGTCACCCACTGCCAGACCCATCGCCGCTCCGGCCTCACCTACCTGGCGATGCGCGCGCTCGGCTACCCGCACATCAAGGCCTACGCCGGCTCCTGGTCGGAGTGGGGCAACCATCCCGACACCCCGGTGGAACGCTAAGGACACGCCATGAACATCCAAGAACGCCTGTTTCTCGCCGGCCAGTACCTGCTGCCGCACCACGCCCTGTCGCGACTGATCGGCTGCGCCGCCGAGTGCCGCGCCGAGTGGTTCAAGAACCCGCTGATCAGCTGGTTCGTCAAACGCTACCAGGTCGACATGAGCGAGGCGGTGATCGGCAATCCCCACGCCTACGAACACTTCAACGCCTTCTTCACCCGCGCCCTGCGCGACGGCGCGCGGCCGCTGGACGCCAGCCCCGGCGCCATCCTCTGCCCGGCCGACGGCGCGATCAGCCAGCTCGGAGCGATCGAGCACGGCCGCATCTTCCAGGCCAAGGGCCACAGCTTCAGCGTGCTGGAGCTGCTCGGCGGCGACGCCGAGATGGCCGCGCCGTTCATGGGCGGGCAGTTCGCCACCGTCTACCTCTCGCCCAAGGACTACCACCGCGTGCACATGCCGCTGGCCGGCACCCTGCGCGAGATGGTCTACGTGCCGGGCAAGCTGTTCTCGGTCAACGGCTTCACCGCCGAGAACGTCCCCGAGCTGTTCGCCCGCAACGAGCGGGTGGTCTGCCTGTTCGACACCGAGCGCGGGCCGATGGCGGTGGTGCTGGTCGGCGCGATGATCGTCGCCAGCGTGGAAACCGTGTGGGCCGGGCTGGTCACCCCGCCCAAGCGCGCGCTCAAGCACTTCCGCTACGGCGCGGCGGCGCAGCAGCCGATCCACCTGGACAAGGGCGCCGAACTCGGCCGTTTCAAGCTCGGCTCCACCGCCATCGTGCTGTTCGGCCCCGAGCAGGTGCGCTGGGCCGAAGGCCTGGCCGCCGGCAGCGCGGTGCGCATGGGCCAGCAACTGGCCGAACCGCTCGCCTGATCGCCGCCACCCTGCGTCCGCATGAGCGGTACGGACGCAGGGGCGGAACTCCATCACAAGTTCGCGCACCACCGCGCCCAGCCTTTGACCCTGCCCGGCAGCGGCCGCTAGATTCTCTGCGTTCATCCGCCCTCCCCCGCACTTCTTCCTGCGCCGCCCACGGTACGCGACAGCCCCGCGCGGCGCCTCCGAACGGGTTCCACGATGCCGACCGAGAACGACACCATCCGCCTGCTGCTCCTCCAGGACTCGCAGAACGAAGCCGAGCGCCTGGCTAGCCTGTTCCGCAACGCCGGACACGCCACCCGCAGCCAGCGCGCCGACAGCCCCGAGAGCCTGCAGGAGGCCCTGCAGCAGCCCTGGGACCTGCTGATCGCCGCGCCGCACAACGAGCGCCTGGAACTGCGCGCGGCGCTCGACGCCATCCACGCGCAAGGTATCGACCTGCCCTGCCTGCAACTGGTCGACAACCCCAGCGCGGTCCTCGCCGCCCTGCAGCGCGGCGCCGACGACGGCATCCCGCGCAGCGCCGACACCCACCTGCTGCTGGCCGCCCGCCGCGAGCTGCGCAGCCTGCGCGCGCGCCGCGCCGCACGGCAGGCCGAGCGGGCCCTGGAGGAAGCCGAGAAGCGCTGCCAGCTGCTGCTCGACAGCTCGGTCAACGCCATCGCCTACGTCCACGACGGCATGCACATCCACGTCAACCCGGCGTATGCCGAGCTGTTCGGCTATGCCGACGGCGACGACGTCGCCTGCCTGCCGGTGATCGACCTGATCGAGAGCGAGGCGGACAGCGAGCTGCGCGACCTGCTCAAGAACCACCAGCAGCGCGATGGTCAGACCGAGCTGCGCGGCCACGGCCGGCGCGCCGACGGCAGCCGCTTCGCCGCGCGCCTGCTGCTGTCGGCGGCGCGCTTCGAGGGCGAGCCCTGCCTGCAGCTGATCGTGCATGCCGGCAGCGACAACGCCGAACTGGAGGAACGCCTGCGCGAGGCCAGCAGCCTCGATCCGGTCACCGGCCTGTACAACCGTACCCACCTGCTCGACCTGCTGGAGCGCCAGTGTGCCGCCGCCCAGGGTGGCAGCCTGGCCCTGCTGCGCATCGACCACTACGCGCAGCTGCTCGGCGACATCGGCCTGGCCGACATCGACCAGTTGCGCGCCGCATGCGCGGCGCTGCTGCGCGAGCGCCTCGGCGCCGAGACGCCCCTCGGCCGGATCGCCGACGACACCTTCGCCGCCCTGCTGCCCGACCCTGCTCAGGCCGAGGCGCTGCTCGGCGCCCTGCTCGCGCAGGCCGCAGGCAATCTGTTCGAGGTCGGTGCGCGCAGCGTGCAGCTCACCCTGAGCATCGGCGTCGCGCCGCTCGAACGCGGCGACGCGCAGGTCGCCCAGCGCGTCCTGCAGCGCGCCCACCGCTGCTGCGAGCAGGTCGGCGACGGCAACGGCATCAAGCTGTTCAACCCGGCCGAGGAACTGGCCGCCGCCGCCAGCCGCGGCGACCGCCAAGCGATCCTCCAGCAGGCGCTGGACGGCAACGCCTTCGAGCTGCTGTTCCAGCCGGTGGTCAGCCTGCATGGCGGCGCCCACGAGCACTATCAGGCCAGCCTGCAGCTGCGCGACGCCGCGGGCGCCGTGCTGCCGCTGGCCGAGCTGCTCGCCGCCGCCGGCGACGGCCCGCTGCCGCTGCGCGTCGAGCGCTGGCTGCTGCTGCAGGCCATGCGCCAGCTCGCCGCCCGCCGCGAACGGGCGGCGCAGACCCGCCTGTTCGTCGACCTCGGCGCCGCCAGCCTGCTCGACGGCGAGCTGTGCAACTGGCTCGGCAAGGCGCTGGGCGCCGCGCGCCTGCCGGGCTCCACGCTGATCCTGCAGTTCGACGAGGCAGAGGCCGGTCGCCACCTCAAGCAGCTGCGCCAGCTGGCCGAGGGCCTCGCCGCGCTCGGCTGCGGCCTGGCGCTGAGCGGCTTCGGCCGGCACGCCAACGCGCTGGGCAGCCTGCCGCACCTGCCGGTGGCCTTCGTGCGCCTGGCCCCCGAGCTGCTCGACGGCCTCGACGAGGAAGCGCGCCGCGCCGCGCTCGGCGAACTGATCGCCGGCCTGCGCAGCCAGCACAAGCACATCGTCGCGCCCGGCATCGACAGCGCCGGCATGCTCACCAGCCTGTGGCAGACCGGCATCCATTACGTGCAGGGCCCCTACCTGCAGGCCCCGGGGCCGCGCATGGACTACGACTTCGAGGCCGGCCAGGCCTGACACGAAAACGACGAGGGCGCCCACCGGCGCCCTCGCTGCATGACGGTGCTGCGCGCGCCTTACTCGTGACCCTCGCGGTCGCGGTAGCCGAGCAGGTAGAGGATGCCGTCGAGGCCGAGGGTGGAGATCGCCTGCTTGGCCGACTGCTTGACCAGCGGCTTGGCGCGGAACGCCACGCCCAGGCCGGCGATGGCCAGCATCGGCAGGTCGTTGGCGCCGTCGCCGACGGCGATGGTCTGCTCCAGGCGCAGCCCCTCCTGCTCGGTGAGCTGGCGCAGCAGGTCGGCCTTGCGCTGGGCGTCGACGATCGGCTCCACCGCCACGCCGGTGACCTTGCCGTCGACGATCTCCAGCTCGTTGGCGAACACGTAGTCGATGCCGAGCTGCCGCTGCAGCTGGCGGGCGAAGTAGGTGAAGCCGCCGGAGAGGATGGCGGTCTTGTAGCCCAGGCGCTTGAGTTCGGCGAACAGCGTCTCGGCGCCCTCGGTCAGGCGCAGCGAGGCGCCGATGTCTTCCAGCACCTCCTCGGAGAGGCCCTTGAGCAGCGCCAGGCGCTCCTTGAAGCTGGCGCGGAAATCCAGCTCGCCGCGCATCGCCCGCTCGGTGATCTCGGCGACCTGCTCGCCGACCCCGGCGGCCTTGGCCAGCTCGTCGATCACCTCGGCCTCGATCAGCGTCGAGTCCATGTCGAACACCGCCAGACGGCGGTTGCGGCGGAACACGCTGTCGCGCTGGAAGGCGATGTCGACGTTGAGTTCCTGGGCGACGCTGAGGAACTCGGCGCGCAGCGCCGCCGGGTCGGCCGGCTCGCCGCGCACCGAGAACTCGATGCAGCCCTTGCCCAGCTCGGCCGGCGTATCCAGCGGCATGCGCCCGGACAGGCGGTCGATGTGGTCGATGTTCAGCCCGTACTGGGCGGTGATCGAGCTGACCCGCTGCAGCTGCTCGGCGGTGACCTTGCGGGTCAGCAGGGTGACGATGTGGCGCGGCTTGCCCTGGCCGCCGACCCACTGCTGGTAGTCGGCCTCGGACACCGGGGTGAAGCGCACCTGCTGGTCCAGCTCGTAGGCGGTGAACAGCACGTCCTTGAGCACCGAGGAGGCCTGCGCGGTGGGCGGGATCTCCACCAGGATGCCGAAGGACAGGGTGTCGTGGATCACCGCCTGGCCGATATCGAGGATCTGCGCGCCGCCCTGGGCCAGCACCCCGGTGATGGCGGCGGTCAGCCCCGGGCGATCTTCCCCGGTAATGTTGATCAGGACGATTTCACGCACGGCGCACCCCCGCAAGGCAGAAAAGTCCGGCATTCTACCCGCAATCCAACCCGTCTGGCAGCGCGCTTTGCCGGCGCCTCGGCGCCACGGCTATACTCGCCGTCCTTCATTTTCTAGCCGAGTCCCCACTCGTGAGCCGGCCCGTGCCAGTCAAGCCCGACAACTTCTTCGTTCTGCTGCTCAACGCCCTGCGCAACCGCCGGGTGCCCATCGCCCTGCGCATCGTCAGCCACAGCCTGATCCTGCTGGCACTGGCCATGCTGGTCTTCGTCTGGATCATGGGCCTGCAGCTGCGCCAGGCCACCGCGCAGCAGGCCAGCGCCGTGGGCCAGAGCCTGCAGCAGCAGGCCGTCGCCTCGGCCACCGAGCTGATGGTGGCCAACGACCTGCTCAGTCTCAACGTGATGCTCGACAAGCTGGTGCAGAACCCGCTGGTCTCCTACGCGGCGATCTACGCCAGCGACAAGCGCCTGATCGCCGAGGCCGGCCAGCGCCCGCAGGGCAGCCTGCCGCCGCTGGCCGACAACCAGAGCACCTTCAGCGCGCCGATTCCCCGCGAGGTGGCGGCCGCCCAGCTGTACCTGAGCCTGGACATGCAGCAGTTCCGCCAGCCGATGACCCTCAGCCTGCAGAACATGGGGCTGCTGGCGGCGATCGTCCTCGCCCTCGCCCTGGCCCTCAGCCTGCGCCTGGGCAGCCGCCTGAGCCTGCCGCTGCTGCAGTTGCGCCTGTGGCTGCGCGACCCGGTGGATGTCGCTCCGGCCATCGAGCGCCAGGACGAGATCGGCGACCTGGCCCGCCAGCTGCAGGCCCGCCTGGGCCCGGAGATTCCCGAGCCGGCCGAGATCGACCCGCTCGCCGAGGGCGACGACGAGCTGTTCGCCGCCCTGGAGGATGTCCTGGAAGAACGCCCGCCGCGCAAGCCGGCACCCGCGGCGGCGCCAGCCCCGGCCGCCGCACCGCCACGAGCCGCCGCCAGGGCGCCGCGCGGGCCGATCGAGCCTGACTTCGACCTGGACTTCGCTCTCGACCTCGACAGCGAAAGCCCGCCGCTCGCGGCCAAGGCACGTCCCGCCGCAGCCGCCAAGCCGGCAGCCGCGGCGGTCGAGCGTCCTGGCGCCCGCCTGGCCGGCGACGACTTCGACCTGGATGCCGACGACCTCGGCCTGGATCTCGACTTCGCCGAACTGGCCGCCCCCCTGCCGCTGCCGGTGGTGCACAGCGCCGTGCTGTCGATCCAGCTCGGCTCCCAGGAAGAGCTGCACCGCCTGCCGCGCCAGCGCCTGCTCGAACTGCTGCAGCGCTACCGCGACTGTCTGGCGCAGGCCAGCCGCCTGTATCACGGCCAGCTCCACAACCTCAACGACGGCGGCAGCCTGCTGCTGTTCCACAGCGACCAGCCGGGCGAGCCCTACCTGACCCGCGCGCTGTGCTGCGGCGAGCTGCTGCGCGCGCTCGGCCACGCCCTGCAGGTGGAGATCGCCGACAGCGGCCTGACCCTGCACCTGCAGCTCGGCCTCAGCCACGGCGACGACCTGCACGGCCTCGACCCGGCACAGCTGCTGCAACAGCCCGTCTGCCGCAGCGCCATCGAGCTGGGCGGCCACAGCCGCAACCTGCTACTGCTCGACCGCGATCTCAGCCTCGACCCGCAGGTGCGCAGCCAGGCACGCATCCGCGCCATCGCCGCGCCGAGCGGCGCCAGCTGCGTCGAACGCCTGCAGGAGCCCCTGCCGGCACGTCTGGAGCAACACCTGGGACAGATGCTGCGCCCGCGCTGAACGTCCCGGTGCAGCAGGCGCCGGTCGGACGCAGATACGCAAACGCCGTTTCCCGGTCAAGGAAACGGCGTTTTGCATGGTGCAGATACCAGCGCGTGCAGCGAGCGCCCCGCGCCTGCCGGCTCAGAAGCGATACACCTCGCCCGCGCCCGCCGCCGGGGACACCACCGGGATGCGCGGCTCGGCGCTCGGCGGCGCGCTGCGCCGCGGCTGCGGTCGCTGACGGGCAGGCGTCGCGGCCGGCGCGGCGGCGCTGGCCGGCATGGCCTTGACCGCCTCGGCGATCAGTCCGGCGAGTTCCTGCAGCAGCTCGCTCTGCACCCGCAGCTGGTTGACCATCGAGCCGGTGTGCGGGCGCTCCAGACGCACCACGCGGCTGCCGCGCATCTGCCCCTGGGCGTCGAGCAGGCGCCACTGCGCCTCCAGCACCGCCGCCTGCTGGGGGCCGGAGTCGAGGCGGTCGATGTTCAGCAGCACCTGCACCTCGGGCTTGAAGCCGATCCGGTCCGGGTAGAGGGCCAGCCGGCTGCTGTCCAGCCGCGCGGCCAGCTGGCGCAGCAGCAGGCGGGCGATGTCGTCTTCCAGGCTGCCGGCCCAGCGCGCCTCGCGGCTCACGCTCAGGTTGCCGTCGAGCTGGCGCTGCACCACCGACTCGCGCTTGAGGTAGTCGGCCACCTGCAGCGGGCCGAGCAGCACGGCGACGCCGCGATTGTCCTCGGGCAGCACCGGGTTGCCCTGCTGCAGCTGGTAGAAGTGCGCCGGCGGGCTGGCGACGCAGCCGCTCAGGGCCAGCAGCCCGGCGAGCGAGACAGTCGAGAGAAAGGCGCTCAAGCGCGGAAAACCCATGGGCATTTCACCGTTTATTGCCAAAGATGAGCGATTCGGGGTGCTGTTCGAGGCTTTCCGCCGTGCGCTGCAGGGCCTTACCGGCCCGCTCCAGCTCCCCGAGGGACTTGAGCATCTGGAACTGGAGTTCGGATTCCGGCCCCAGGGTGCGCCGCGCATCGCCGGCCAGCCCCTCCATCTGCTCCAGCGTGTGCTGCGCGCCCTGCACTGCCAGGCGGATATCGCCGAGTGCCGCGCGCAGCTCCTCGCTGCCCTGGCGCGCATTATCCAGCATTGGCGGGAGTTGTCGCTGCAGTTGTTGAGTCAGCCCCTCAAGATTGTGCAGGGTCTGCCCCAGGCTGCTCAGCCCGGCCTGCAGCTCGGGCGAGGCGCTGAGCCGCTCCAGCGCCTGCAGGGTGTTGTTGGCCGAGGTCAGCATCTCGCGCAGCGGCATCTCGCGCAGGCTGCCGAGCAGCTCGCGCAGCACGTCGGCGGCCTGGTCGACCCGTGAGGGCACGCTGGGGATCGCCGGCAGGTCGATCTCGCTGCTCTCGCGCACATAGCCCGGCTGGCCGGGGAACAGGTCGAGGGCGACGATCGACTTGCCGGTCAGCAGGCTCTGGGTCTGCAGCTGGGCGCGCAGGCCGCGACGCTCCACCAGCCGCTCGACCATCTGGTCGAAGCTGCCGCCGTCGCGGCCGACCGCCGGGTCGAGGCGCAGCACCACCGGAATCACCACGTCCTTGAGTTCGCGGTCGTAGCCCAGGCGGATCTCGCGCACGGTGCCGACCTTGACCCCGCGATAGGTGACGTCGGCGCCGACGTCGAGGCCGTCCAGCGCACCGGTGAAGTAGACGACATAGTCGCTGGGCTGGCTGAACCAGTTGTCGCGGCCGAGCAGCAGCAGGGCGCCGGCCAGCAGGGCGATGCCGCCGAGCAGGAAGGCGCCGATCCAGAAGGGTTTGCGGGTTTCGCTCATCTCAGCACTGCTATCGAAAAGGTGAACACAGGTGTTCAGCTGTTTCTTCCTGCCCCGACGCGCCTTGTTGGCCGCATTCGTCACTGACAGGCGTCACTTTCCCGGCTACAGCGAGGACCCTCCCCGCCGCAGCGCCGCCGTTACCGGTCGGTCTCGCCACGGGTAGCGCAGTTTCGGTTGCGAGCCGTTTCAGGTTACACGCAGCGTTGAAGCCCCGGTCGTGGCATGTGCCGCAGTCGGCGCACGTCCACTCCCGGTCTTTCAGCGTCAGTGCCTCGTTTTTCCAGCCGCAGGCCGAACAGAGCCGGCTGCTCGGATACCAGCGATCCGCCACCACCAGGCGCGTGCCATAGCGCAGCACCTTGTAGCTCATCTGCTGGCGGAACAGCACAAAGCCCACATCGCTGATCGCACGGGATAACCGGTCGTTGGCCAGCATGCCCTTGACGTTCAGATCCTCGATCACTACCGCTTGGTTTTCGCGGCAGAGCGTCGTGGTGAGCCTGTGGGTGAAGTCCACTCTGATATTGGCAATGCGGCGATGCAGCCTTGCCAAGGTCGCAGTGGACTTGCGACGGTTGTTAGACACCGGAAGCTGAGTGCCTTTCGGCAGCCGGGCGCCCAGGGTAAAGCCGGCCGCCATCTTGGCGGCTTCCAGCTTGCGACTGAGTCGCCGGCTGCGGATTTTCAGGCGGCGCAGGGCGGCCCTGAGCGGCTTCGGTGCCTGGATGCTTTCGCCGCTGGAGAGTGTGGCAACGGATTTGAGGCCGAGATCCACGCCCACGGTGCCGTGGGCAGTGCGCCGGCGCTGCGCCTGGTGCTCGGGGACATCCACCTGGATCGCCACGAACCAGCGATCAGCGCTGCGCGATACGGTCGCGCCGAGGATCTTGCCCTCGAAGCGAAGCGCCTCGGTCATCGCCACGACGCCGATCTTCGGCAGACGGATGCGCTTACCGTCCAGGCTGAACTTGTCGTTGGCGACATAGAAGCTGTCGCGGCAGCGGCCCTTCTTCTTGAAGCGCGGCTCGTGCCCCCGCCGCCCGGCCTGGACGTCCGCAAAGAACGTGGACAAGGCCGTGGCCAGATGCGCAAACGGCTGGGCATGGGCATCCCGATGGATGTCCTTGAGCCAGGGATAGAGGTCGTACTTGATGGCGTTGAACTGCTTCTTCAGCACCATCGCGGTCGGTTTGCCGCCGGCGGCATACTGCTTGCCCCACTCGTCCAGCGCCCAGTTCCATACCTTGCGCGCCGTGCCGCAGGCACGCACAAAGTAGTCCGCCTGGTCGGCAGTTGGGCGTAGGGCGATCTTGTGGGTCAGGTGCATGATGGCTCGTTCTCCTTGAGCGCTTCGTCGAGCCTCTTGCGGTAGTTTTTCAACCCGTCGAGCCGTGCCGAGAAACAATGCGTGATGGTCATCAGGTCTTGCACCATTTCCTGCTCGGGAGACAGGCGCTCTTGATTGAGTACCAGGATTTCGCAGCCGTTCGATAGTGCATAATGCTTGAACCTGTCAAAACCGAAGCGGGTCAGTCGATCACGGTGCGCCAGAATCAAGACCTTGACCTCACCGCAACCAATCGAGTCCATCAGAACGAGAAACTTTTTACGCTTGAATTTCAAGTCCCCGCCGACTTCCTCGACAAACTCGACGCCAGCCAACCCGCGAGCAACCACTAATTCCTCGATACCCTGCGCTGAATGGCTAGGTCAGACCGCTGCTCAGCGCTGGAGACGCGGCAGTACGCGATTTGGCACACAGGCTCACCGACAGGCTGCTGCAGGCCGAGGAACTCACGAATCTGGCGCTCGGTATAGCAGCGCCGATTGGTGACTGTACGCACAATGGGCAACAGGCACCCTTCGCGCTCCCAGCGTTGCAGTGTCTTGACGGTGACGCCCAGCCGCTTCGCGGCTGGGCCAGTGCTTATAGTGTTTTCCATAAGTACACTCAAAAATTAAAAAGCACTATGCGAAATAGCAGATTCAAGCTCTTTGGAGGGCCGGCTCGCCACGGCGCAGGAAACGCTGCACCTCCGGCGGGCCGGCGTCGAGCAGTTGCCGCAGCGGGCCGAGGGCGATCTGGGTACGCGTGCGGTTGTCGAGGAACAGGCAGGTGTCGGCCACCCGGTAGATGCTCGGCAGCTCGTGGGTGACCAGCACGATGCTGGCGCCCAGGCTGTCGCGCAGTTCGAGGATCAGTTCGTCGAGCGCCTGGCAGCTGAGCGGATCGAGGCCGGCCGAGGGCTCGTCGAAGAACAGGATTTCCGGATCCAGAGCCAGCGCGCGGGCCAGCCCGGCGCGCTTGCGCATGCCGCCGGACAGCTCGGCCGGGTACAGCCCGTCGCAGCCGGGCAGGCCGACCAGGGCCAGCTTGAGGGCGGCCAGTTCGGCCCGTTCGGCGCGGCTCAGCTGCGGGTGGTAGGCGGCCAGAGGCAGGGCGATGTTCTCCGCCAGGGTCATGCCGCTCCACAGCGCGCCGTTCTGGTAGAGCACGCCGAAGTGCCGCTGCAGGCTGGCGCGGCGATCCTCGTCGTTGGCCCAGAAGTCCTCGCCACGGAACAGCACCCGCCCGGCCAGTGGCGCCTGCAGGCCGATCAGGTGGCGCAGCAGGGTGCTCTTGCCGCAGCCGCTGCCGCCCATCACCACGAACACCTCGCCGCGGCGGATGGCGAAGTTCAGGTCGTGCTGGATCACCTTGCGCCCGTAGCCGGCGCTGAGGTTCTCCACGCGCAGCAGCGCCTCGTCCATGTTCAGATCCCCAGCTGGGTGCAGATAAGGGTGATCAGCGCATCGCTGACCACCAGGGCGACGATGATGCTGACCACCGCGCGGGTGGTGGCCTGGCCGACCGCCTGGGCGTTGCGCCCGCAGGCCAGCCCGTAGTGGCAGCCGATCAGGCCGATCAGCACGGCGAACACCAGGCTCTTGAAGATGCCGAGCAGGAAGTCGGTGAGGCCGAGCATCTCCAGGCTCTGCTTGAGGTACAGCGGCGCGGAGATGTCGAACAGCCCGGCACCGATGACGAAACCGCCGAGAATGCCCAGGGCGTCGGCGAACACGCAGAGGATCGGCATGCTCACCAGCAGCGCCAGCAGGCGCGGCAGCACCAGGAACTCCAGCGGCGGGAAGCCGAAGGTCTTCAGCGCGTCGATCTCCTCGTTGGCCTGCATGCTGCCGAGCTCGGCGGCGTAGGCCGCGCCGGTGCGCCCGGCCATGATCACCGCGGTCATCAGCGCGCCCATCTCGCGGGTCATGCCGATGGCCACCATGTTGGCGATATACAGCTGGGCGCCGAACGCCTGCAGCTGGGCGGCACCGACGAAGGCGAGGATCAGGCCGACCAAGGTGGCGATCAGCGCGACGATCGGCAGCGCGCCGGGACCGCACTGCGCCAGCGCCGCCCAGAAGTCGCTGCCGCGCATCCGCGCGCGCCCCCGCAGCAGGCGGCCGAGCGCCAGCACCACCTCGCCGCAGAAGGTACAGGCATTGACCAGCGCGCCATGGACCTGCAGGACCGTCAGGCCGAGCCGCGACACCGCGCCGGGGCGGGCCGGCGGCTCCTCCGCGCGGGCCGCCGGTGCGGCCGCCATCGCCAGCAGCCGCGCCACGCCATCCGGCAGGCCGTGCAGCTCCAGCGCGCACTGCTCGTCGGCGGCCAGCCGCTGCAAGCGGCGCAGCAGGGCCAGCAGGCTGCTGTCCCAGGCCTGCAGGGCCTCGACCTGCAGACGCAGGCGCGTGGGCCGCTCGGCCCGGCTGCGCCACACCGCCAACAGCTCGGGCTTGTCCGCCGCCAGGATCCAGTGTCCGGACAGACGCAGCAGCGCCGCGCCGTCCCGCTCGCCGGCCCAGGCCAGTTGTGCCCGAAGAGTGTCCGCCTGCGTCATTCCCCCGCTCCTTGACTCGCCGCCCGCGCCGGCCCGGCGCTGCGCGCCTTCTACCCTACCCGATCGGGCCGCGCGGGGGGACCGCAACGCGCCGCGCGCGGTTCAATAACCGTCGTCGAGGTCAGGCGTCCAGTCCAGCGCCGCGAGGCGCTCGACGCCGGTTTCCAGCCTGCCGTCGGCATGCAGGCGCAG